>DATHBT010000262.1:0-4751 GCA_035295985.1 Pyrinomonadaceae bacterium
GACGCGCTGGCCGCGCTTCGCCTTCTTGTCGCCGAGCCGGCCCGACACGTTGAAGCGCCCGCCGCGCCCTTCCTTCACCTCGCCCAGCTCGATCTCGCTATAAAAACGCGGGCGGCTCGCCGTCCAGCGGAAGTCGTAAGAGACGGCGTCGGTCGGAACGTCGGCGCGGATCGTGCCCGTGTCGGTCGAGACGGTGGCCTCGCCGACGGGGCCGGACACGTCAACCGCGCCCGCCTCTGTTTCGACGCGCACGCGCGAGCGCGCCGGCACGCGCAGTGTGAGATCGACGCGATCCGCGCCGCCGCGCGAGTCGGCCACATCGACGCGGATGCGCCCGCCCGTTGATTCCGCCTTCACGTCCCCTTCCCCGACCGGCTTGCCGGAAGACTCGGCCCTCAGCCGGACGATTTTCAGATCGTCCTCGGCGGGCGCGGCGACGACCGTTACGCGCCCGCTGCGGTTCTTCACGGCGATCTCTACTTTGCCGCCCGCCGCCGCAAGCTCTTTCTCAAAAGCCTGCGCCGCGGCCGGCATGGCCGCGGCCAGGCACACGGCGGCCAGCACGCTCAAGACGCACAATGACTTGTGGAAGTGTCGAGGGACGCACGCGCGCGGGGCCGTGCGCGTGGCGGCGGTGCGGTACAACATCACGGCTGATCTTGCCGAACGCGCACTGTCCCGGTCAAGCCACGCGCGTCTCCCGGCCCTTTCCGTCCGTCGCCGGCCGGGACTACAATGCATCTAAACTCTAACCCGGCCGAAAGACTGAACCGGGAGGTGGGAATGCTCAGGCGTAAACAGGCAGGCTTCATCGTCCTCGTCTCGCTCGCCGCGCTGTCCGTCACGGCGGCCACGCTCAGCCTGCCCGGCCGCGGCGAGATCAGTACGGCGCAGCCCGCCGCGCCCGCCGTCGAGTCGCTGACGGCCGCGAGCGTCGGCCCCGAACCGCCCGCCGCCAGCCCCGAGCCGCTCCTCCCGTCCGCCTCGCCCGCCTTACCGCCGGCCGTCGCCGAGACCGACGTCGTCGTCGCGCCGAACGCCGTGCAGAAGAACGGCGAACTGCGCGGCGGGCTGGACTGGACGTTCGGCGGTAAGCAGCAGCGCGGCTGGTCGATCTACCAGCCGCTCATCGCGCGCACGCTCGGCGTGGAGGAGGATGCGACGCCCGAAGAGTTCGCGCGCGCCGTAGCGCGCTGGCAGAAGGCGGCGGGCCAGCAGCCGACCGGCGTGCTCGACCGCGCCACGTGGATGCTGATGGTGCAGACGTGGCAGTCGCGCCGGCTGGGTTCGAGCGCCTACCCGCGCCCCGACGAGCTGGTCACGGTATCGGCCTCGGAGTTCTGGGACCCGGGCCGCGCCGCCGAGATGCGCCAGGTCGAGCGCACGACCTACGCGGCCTACCGCCGCATGGTGGCGGCTGCGGCGGCCGATCCGTCGCTCGGCCTTCGTGTCCGCGCGGACGGCGAGCTGGACGAGTCAGAGAAGTTCTTCAAGATCGTCTCGGCCTACCGCTCGCGCGAATACCAGGAGCGCCTGCGCCGCGCCGATCCCTCTTCGGGCCGCGCGGGCCTCGCGCGCAACAGCCCGCACTTCACGGGCCGCGCGCTCGACCTCTACGTCGGCGGCTACGACCCCGTCAGCACGAAGGACGACAACCGCCTGCTGCAAACGCAGACCCCCGCCTACCGCTGGCTCGTCCGCCACGCCGAGAGCTTCGGCTTCCGCCCCTACTACTACGAGCCGTGGCACTGGGAATACGTCGGCCGCTGAACGCCCGCGCGGCCTCTCACGCTCCCCGGCGGAGTTATGCCGACGCACTCGGCTTTTGTCGCCCGGTCACGGACTTATGCCGCGCCCTGCGGCCATTCACGCCCCATTACGGTGTTATGGCCGCCAGGCGCGGCAGGGTATGCGTTAGGCCACTATTCATGATAGCTGCGCAGTTATTAGTTATGTTAAAACAAGCCTATGAGTGACGGAAATTCGATAGTCAATCTCGGAGATTTGACGAAGCCAGCCACTGTGCTGATCGAAAAGATTTCAGATGCTGTCGGCGGTGTATTCCGTCCGTATCAAATCAAGCGATTAGCCCATGCAGAGGCAGAAGCAGAAAAAATCTTGGAAAAGTAATCTTGACAAAGACTAGAAAGGAACTCGCCCCTATTTGCGGTTCTGTGAAGGCTGAGGACTTCATGGGTTATATTATCAGTGAGTGGCATAAACGCGGATACTTAATATCCTGTCCATTACCTTCTAACGCTTCCACGGCCTAACAACGGCATGCACCCGACCGCGAATCAGCGTAGCTTTCATCCGCAAGGCTTGGCCGTATCTGCGGTTCGTCGCGGCGGCTCAATTCCGGCGTTTGGCTCTTGCCGGGTAACGGAAAGGTAATGCCATGCTACAAACACCCTTATGCGGCCTACTGAACATCGAGGTTCCAATCATCTGCGCCCCGATGGGGCCTCATATCACCAGCTTGGAGCTGGCTGCGGCTGTGAGCAATGCCGGGGGTTTGGGCATCATCTCCTTCGGCGGCTACCCTCCGCCGCTATTACGGCAGGAGATACGTCGCCTGCGCAGTCTTACCGGCAAGCCGTTTGGTGTTAACCTGCTTCTCCAGTTCCCCATCGAGGAGCACTTTAATGTCTGCGTCGATGAGCGCGTGCCGGTCGTATCATTCTTCTGGGGCGATCCGTCCCCCTACGTCGAGCGCGCACATGCGGCGGGTATAAAGGTCGTGGATCAGGTCGGCTCCGTCGAGGCCGCGGAGCGTTCTGCCGGTGCCGGAGTTGATGTAATCATCGCGCAGGGAGTAGAAGCCGGCGGCCACATCGCCGGACAGGTCTCGACGATGGCGCTCGTGCCCCGCGTGGTCGATGCGGTCTCGCCCGTGCCTGTCGCCGCCGCCGGCGGGATTGCTGATGCGCGTGGGCTTGTCGCCGCCTTGGCCCTGGGCGCTGAGGGCGTCGTCATCGGCACACGCTTTCTAGCCACGCCCGAGGCGGCGGCGCATCCCGTCTACAAACAGAAGGTGTTAGACGCGACCGAAGAAGACACTGTGCGGACTACATTGTTCGGGCACGGCTGGCCGAACGCGCCGCATCGCGCCCTGCGCACCGCGTTCGTCAACAAGTGGCTGAAGGACGAGGCGCGCGGCTCCGAGCAGCGTGCGGATGAGCCGGTGATAGGCGAGACCGTGTTTGGCGGTCAGCGGGTGCCGTTGCTGCGTTTCATGGGGTTTCCGCCGAGCGTGGAGGCGACGGGTGACATAGAGTCCATGGGGATGCTGGCCGGGCAGGGTGTCGGGTTGGTGAGCGAGATCAAGCCAGCCGCGTTAATCGTGAGAGAGTTGGTGGAAGGAGCTCGCCAAATCATCGAGCATCAGCTGAGTAAAAAGCTGGCGGGTTTATGACCATAGCGCGCCTAACAACGGCGTGCAGCCAACCCGAATCACCGCGGCTCTCATCCGTTAGCTCGAATGGTTGTTTGGTTATGTGCGGCGTGTGATGCCGGGCGTTAGACGGCAATCGCCCGTTTGAAACGAGAGCGGTGGAGGTACACGTAAGGACGCTGAAAGTGATCTGGCACGGCCCACTCGGTTTCGCCGCGACGGCGTTAATTGTCGCGACGTTGGCCGCCGCTTCCTGCCGGCCGCTCGACGCGGCCGCGGAGCAGCAGGCCACGGCCGGCTACGACGTGGGCGCGCGGCCCGTGGCCGTCGCGGTCGCAGACCTGAACGGGGACAAGTCTCTCGACGTGGCCGTGGCTAACTCCGGCGGCGGCACGGTGTCGGTTCTCTTGGGCGTCGGCGGCGGGCGGCTGCGCCGGGCCGAAGGCTCGCCGTTCGCCGCCGGCCGCGAGCCGTCGGACGTGCGCGCGGCGGATTTCGACCGCGATGGCGATGTCGATCTCGCCTTCGCCAACCACGAGACCTCGCGCGTCACAGTTCTCCTCAACGACGGGCGCGCGCGATTCGCGCCGGCCCCCGGCTCCCCGTTCGAGACCGGCGCGCGGCCCCACGTCCACGGCCTGGCGACTGCCGACTTCGACGGCGACGGCTGGACGGACGTGGCCGTCGAGAGCGCCGACTCGCAGGAGGTTCGCATACTCCGCGGCGGCCCGCGCGGTTTCGGCGAGGTGTCGGCTGTCTCCGTGGGCACGATGCCTTACTACCGCCTCGGCGCGGCCGACGTGACGGGCGACGGAGTAGCCGACGTGCTCGTGCCCGGCCACGGCGATTCCACCGTACGCGCCGTCCGACGCGAAGGCTCGCGCATGGCCCTGGCCGCGTGGAGCATACGGCTCGCGGGCCAGCCGTGGGCGGTCGTCGGCGACGACTTGAACGGCGACCGGCGCGCCGACATCGTCGTCGTTCAGACGGACGCTGTCAGCGTCTGGCACGCCGGGCGGGACGGCTTCTCGCAGGCCCGCAACTCGCCCTTCGCGCTTCGGGGCGCGAACGCGGTCGCGACGGGCGACCTCGACGGCGACGGCGCGGCGGACGTGGCCGTCGGCCCGTGGGACGGCGACGAGGTGACAATTCTCAGCGGGCGGGAGATGACCGCGCGCAAGGTGCGCGCCTGCGCGCGGCCCATCGGCCTGGCGGTCGCAGACCTGGATGGGGATCGGAGGAATGAACTCCTCGTCGCCTGCGCGAACGCTGACAGGCTCGTGATCTTGACCAGACCGGTCGGCCGCTGATCAGAAGCTGCGAAGTGAGTCGCCCGACAAGGGCGCGCAGCCCGACC
>DATHBT010000263.1:0-10579 GCA_035295985.1 Pyrinomonadaceae bacterium
GCCCTGCCCCTACAATTGTCTCGGCCGTTTCGAGTTCGTCCAGCACCCGCTCGTAGCGGTCGATGACCTTGTCCCAGTCCGCGTGCTCGGCGGCGTAAGCTCGGCCGCGCGCGCCGAGTTTGTTCAGCTCTTCGTCTGGCGCGTCGGCGGCGCGGGCGAACAGGTCGGCCCATTCCTCTTCGGTCGTGGCGAGCCAGCCGCCGCGCGAGTGCTCGACCGCGATGGCAGTCGCGAGGCATTCGGCGTGCGCGGCGGCGGGGCGGCCCGCGAGCCAAGCCTCCATCATCGCGCGCGAAAAGCTCTCGTTGCGACTCGGCTGGAAGAGGACGCGCGCGCGGCGGAGCAGCGCGCGCTTCGTCTCGTCGCCGACGGGGCCGAGATCGAGGACGCCGGGTTCGCTGAAACACTCCCGGCCGCCGCCCGCGAGCGCGAGCAGGAGATCGGTCGAGGGGCGCGCGGCGCGGAAGCGGCGGTACGCGGCGGCGAGGAGCGGGACGTTCTTCGTCGCGTCGCGCCGGCCCAGGTAGAGGACGAAGCTCGCGCCGAGAAGCTCGACAGGCAGCGCGGCGTCGCGCGCCGTGTAGTTGTGTGCCGTCCCCCCGCTCGTGGCGGCCGTCTCGTCTGTGTCGTCTGTCTCGACGCCTTCCCCGACTACGACGGCGCGGCCGTGCAGGCCGGGGCCGTAGAGGCGGAGCGCCAGCTCGCGCTCTCCCTCGGAGTTGAAGAGGACGCGGCGCGCGCGGCGGAAGATTTCTTCGACCGCGGGCAGGCGCGCGTAAGGCTCGTCGTGCAGGCAGGGCTGGAGCAGCGCGCGATCCGCGACCGCCGGCAATCCCGCGAGCGTCGTGCCGTAGAGGTAGGGGATGAAGAGGAAGGCGCGGTAGCCCTCGCGCCCGGCTTCGAGGTGGCGGACGAGGGCTGACGAGTTGATGTTGTGGCGGACGAAGTCCCGAGAATCCTCTTCGCCGACGGGGCTGACGCCGATTTTGAGCGCGCGCGGGTCGAGCGCGAGCAGGCGCGCGTTGGCGCGGTCGAACCCTGCCGGGTCGCGCCCGTCGCAGGCGAAGCGGCGGACGAGAAACCCTTCGTCGTCCGTCGTGCCGGGCGGGTGGAAGTCTGTTGACCAGCCGTCGTGGAAGGAGCGCGCGCAGGTAGCCAGCACTTCGACGGCGTGGCCGCGCGAGGCGAGCCGCAGGGCGATCTGTCGCGCCTGCTGCTCCGCGCCGCCGCGCAGGTCGGGGCCGAACCACGGCGTCACGAGCGCGAGCGGCTTCATACCTTCCCGCCGACCGCCTCGCGCGCCGCGTCGATTGCCGCGCGCAACTCGTCCACGCGCGCCGCGAGCGCGTCCGTCTCGCGCCTCTGTTCGGACGCCGTCTCGCGCAGGTCTTCCTCGGCGGCGGCGAGCGCGGCCTTCTGCGCCTCGACGATGGCCTGCTGCTCGCGGATCAGAAACTCCTGCTGCGCGTCGAGCCGCCGGCCGTGGCCCGCGAGCTGCGCGGCGTGCGCCCCGAGTTGGCGGCCTTGATCTTCGAGCTGCCGGCCGTGCTCTTCAAGCCCCCGGCTGAACTCGGCGAACCAGCCGGCGTGATCGTCGAGGCGCGCGTCGTGCCCGGCCAGGCGGCGCTCGGCCTCTTCCGTCCTGCGCGTGGCCTGTTCGAGCTGGGCCGCCGTGTGTTCGATCCGTTGCGCGAGCCGCGACTGCCGCTCCCCGTGGCGCGCGGAGATTTCGGCCAGAGAGTCCGAGAGCATCGAGACGGCCGCGGAGGCGTCGTCGATGGCGAGCCGGAGTTCCGCGGCGACGCTGTCGCCGAGCCGCCGCACGTTGATGTGGTCGGCGATGATCTGCTGCTGCGCCAGCGCGTAGGCCTCGAACTGCCGCTGGTGGCGCAGCGCCGTGGGCAGGCGGACGACGGCGGCGAGGATCTGCCAGAGGTGGCCGACGACGGGCAGCGAGCGCGCCATCTCCGCCAGGCGCGACTGCCTGAGTCCCGCGATGCGCTCGAAGGCGGACAGGCTCCTGCCCTCGGACGAGCGCGCGAGGTCTCTGAGGATGTCGATCTTTTCGCGCGCGCCGCCGCGCAAGTCCCCGATCGTCTGTTGGAACTCCTCGGGCGTGGGCGCGCGGCGGAGCACCGAGGCGTAGGCGGCCTCGACGAACGCCTCGTCGTGGTAGGCGAGAATCTCGTGGACGTAGTAGAGGCCGTCGGCGCGCGGCGCGAGGCGCGGCTGAAGCCTGAGTACCTCGGCCGGCTCGTCGGCCGCGCTTGGCGGCGGAGGTGCGACCGGGCCGTCGTGTTGCTGCGGCTGCGGTTCGTCCTGAATCTGTGTGGCTTCGCTCGTCATCTGTCGAATCGCAACTATTAGCGCGCGCCGATTCGCTCCGCGTCCTCGGCCGCCAGCGAGGCCGCGCCCTCCGGCGCTCCCGCGTCCGCCACGCGGCGCGCGGTGACGGTCGCGTTCAAATTCGCCACGCCCTCCATCTCGGTCGTCGAGCAGGAGACGCGGAAGAAGATGACGCCGTCCATCCAGTCGAAGGCGACGCCGTCGGGCGTGTGCGCGGCGACTGAGACGAAGTAGTGCTCCTGGCCGAGCCAGCAGTTGAAACGGAACGTCGCCTCCACGACCTCGCCCGCGCGCGCGGGCCCCAGCGCGAGCCGGCGCTGCTCCGTGTTCGTGCCATAGACGTTGATGCCGTGGCGGTTGCGGATCATGAAGCCGCAGACCGGCTCCTCGATGTCGCGGTGGAACAGTACCCGCATGCGCACGGCCACGGGGTCGCCCGTCTCGACGAGTTCGGCCGACTCGCCGCGCTCGTCGAGCAGTTCGGCCGAGACGATCTCGGCGTGGCGGTTGCCGTGCCGGTAGCTGTAGCTGAGCCGCGCGCGCGCGGCCGAGGGCGGGGCGGGCGCGCGCTCTCTGGTAGCGCCTTCGCCGGGCGTTTCGGCGGCCTGCTGATCGGCGTCGTCGTAGGCCTCCTCGCGCGCCATGATGAGGCGCTGGTAGCGGTTGAGCACGTCCACGGGCGCGCCGTCGGCCAGCATCCGGCCGCCGTTCAGGAGGATCGCGCGCGAGCACAGCGCCCGCACCAGCGTCGGCTCGTGCGAGACGAAGAGGATGGTCGTCCCGCGCGACTGCATCTCCTTGATCCGCCGCGTGCAGCGGTGCTGGAAGACGCTGTCGCCGACCGACAGGGCCTCATCGATGACGAGCACCTCCGGCTCGGTGTGGACGGCGATGGAGAAGGCGAGGCGGACGTACATCCCCGAGGAGTAGGTCTTGACGGGCTGGTGTATGAAATCGCCGATCTCGGCGAACCGCTCGATGTCGGGCAGCCGGCGCTCGGTCTCCCTGCGCGACCAGCCGAGCAGGGCCGTGTTCATGTAAACGTTCTCGATGCCGGTGAACTCCGGATTAAAACCCGCGCCGAGTTCGAGCAGCGCGGCGACGCGCCCCTCGACCCACACCTGCCCGTGCGTCGGTTCGAGCGTCCCCGTGACGATCTGCAGCAGCGTGGACTTGCCCGACCCGTTCGGCCCGACGACGCCGACGGTCGTGCCGCGCTCGACGTTGAAAGAGATGTCCCTGAGCGCCCAGAACTCGCGGTGGCGGCGCAGCCGGCCGCGCGTCAGCGACTCCACGAGGCGGTCGCCCGGCCGCCCGTAGATGCGGTACTGCTTCGCCACCCCCTCGACGCGCAGCGCGGTGCTCATGGGCTGAGATTTTAGAGTTGGGGTTGATAATTAACAAGGATGTGGTCGAACTATTAGAGCGGGCGCGCGGAAAATAGTGCTTGACGAAATAAGAGGTGTCCGTAAACTTACCCCGCGTGCGGCTGAAAGGCGCACGCTAAAAACCGAATAGGGTCACTACGAGCAATTCGTACCGCCCGCCGATTTAATAGGCTCGCCCACGCGCCCGCCTGTATCGGCGGGCTTTTTTGTTGCGAGTAGTCGTTGTAAGTTTAGCCCTCGGAGTTTCTAGAGATGCCCAAAAAATTGCCCTCACTAAAACCCAGAATAGTTATCCGAGCACTCGAACGTGGCGGATTCTATGTTCACCACGTTACGGGCGGTCATTACATTCTGAAGAAGGGTGGGCTGCGCGTGACCGTGCCTTATCACGGCAGGGATTTAAAGCCGCGGACGCTCGCTTCGATCGTCGAGCAGTCGGGCATGACGGCCGAGGAATTTTTAGACTTGCTTTGAGAGGGAGGCCATCGGGTTTTAGGCGAACTCGACGCTGACCTCTTCGGTGATGGAGTTGTCGGTGGGGATAGGCTCGCCGTCCTTCTTGAGACTTTCGAGGTAGCCTCTGATCGCGTCGGCCGCCATCTCGCGGGCCTCTTCGAGCGTGTCGCCCTCGGTCACGAGGCCGGGCAGCGCCGGGCAGGTGACGACGTAGCCGCCCGCTTCGTCGGGCGTCATCACGACGGTGAAGTTCAGCACTTTCATGCGGGCCATTATATCACCCGGAAGGCCCGCCGCCCCCAGGCGCATGGCTGACAGTCTCACAGTCCTCGTTTTTGGCTGACGGCTAATTGCTGACTGCTGGCGGCTGATGGCTTACAATCTCGCCCGTGATTTCGGCGCAGGAAGGCAGGCGGCTGGTGTGGCGCCCGCTGGCGGAGTTGCCGCGGCGCTACGAGCTGGTGCGTTCGCTCGTGCGGAAAGAGTTGGCGGTGCGCTACCGCGGCTCGGCGCTGGGGCCGGTGTGGGTGCTGCTGCGGCCGGCGGTGATGATCGCCATCTACACGTTCATCTTCGCGGGCGTCTTCGGCGCGCGCTTCGGCGCGGGGGGGACGGCGCGCGACTACGCCCTCTACCTCTTCTGCGGGCTGCTGCCGTGGACGGCCTTCCAGGAGTCGGTGCAGAACTCGGCGACGGTCATCGTCTCGCACTCGAACCTCGTCAAGCGCGTCGTCTTCCCGCTCGAAACCCTGCCGCTCTCGCTCACCATCGCCGCGCACTGCACGCAACTGTTCGGCATGATCGTCCTCGTCGCGGCGGCCGTTTTCATCCAGGGCGGGCTGCACCCGACGATCCTGTGGCTGCCCGTGCTGCTCGCGCCGCAACTGCTCTGCGCGCTCGGCGCGTCGTGGCTCATCGCCTCGCTCGGCGTCTTCCTGCGCGACACGGAGCAGTTCGTCGGCCTGCTGCTGACCGCGTGGCTCTTCCTGACGCCGATCATCTACCCGGAGCAGGCCGTGCCCGAGCGCTACCGGTTTTACGTCAACCTCAACCCCTTCACGCCGCTCGTGCGCAACTACCGGCGCATCCTGCTCGAAGGGCTGCCGCCCGACTGGACGGGCCTCGCCTACTTCGCCCTCTTCGCCCTCGCCTCCTTCCTCTTCGGCTACTGGTGGTTCGCGCGCACGCGGAAGAACTTCGCGGACGTGATTTAAGAGCCAAAAGCTGTCCGTTGTCAGTCGTCCGTTGTCAGTTGTTTCGTGCTCTCGCAAATTGAATCTTAGCCCGCGGGCGGCTCGCTCTTTAAGCACAGACAACGGACGACTGACCACGGACAACGGACATTGAATTACAGCTAATCGCTAACAGCCCGCGTTAGCGCGACTACCGATCCCATCAGCCACCAGAGGAGCAGCGCGACCTCGGCGTCGCCGAAGTTGTAGTTGACGAGGGAGCTGGCGCAGAAGCCGGCGAAGGCCCCGGCCGCGCCGAGGAGGAGGCCGTGGGCCGCGGCGTCGTGCGAGGCGCGGAAAAGTCGTTCGGCGCGGGAGAGCGCGAGCCAGAAGGCAGCGAGCAGCCAGAGCCAGAAAAGGAGTGCGGGCAGGCCGCGCTCGAATGCGAGTTGCAGCGGCGTCGAGTGCGTGTGAACTATGGTGTCGCCCGGAAAGCCCCACTCGCGCCAGTGTCGGTGGACGGCGTCAACGCCGTGGCCGACGAGCGGGCGCGCGGCCACGCGCGCGGCGGCTGCGCGCGCGATGGCTAGGCGCAGCCGCGAGCTGTCGTCGCGCAGCAGGATCGCGCCCTCCGCACGCGTGTGCCAGACTGCGAACGCGCCGAGCGCGAGCGCGCAGACGACGACTGCCATGACCGCGGCGCGAACCCAGCCGACCCCCCGCCGCGCGCGGCCGGGCGGCGGCGCGGCTTCCGCTCCGACTGTCGTTTCCGCTTCCGCGCGTGCGCCCGCCGACCCTGTCGCGCGCCAGGCGACGACGAGCGCGCCGATTGCGAGCGAGACGAGCGCCGTCCGCATCGCCGTGAGCGCGACGCCGCAGGCGAGCAGCGCGAAGGCCGCGAGGAAGAGGAGCGTGCTGCGTCGCGAAGCCCGCCGGGGGCCTCGCCGCCAGCGGGCGAGCGCGAAGCCGAGCGCGAGCTGCGCCGCGATCTGCGCCGTCTCGGCGAAGGTCACGTAGTGGCGCGTCCAGCCCGAGGCGCGGAAGCGGCGCGTCGGCCGAGTGCCCGCGAGGCCCGAAGGCGAAGCCGCGGACTTGATCGACTCGGTTACGAGCGGGCCTTTGCGCTCGACGTGCTCGCCGCGCGCGATGACCGCGAGCCTGAGCCGCTCGTCCGTCTGTAGCTTTCTTATCGCCTCGTCGATCTCCGCGACCGAGCGGACGCGCCGGTCGTTGACCATCCACACGCAGTCGCCCGGCTGCAACTCCGTCGTCCCGCGCAGGGGGCTGTCGTCCGCGATCCTCTCGATGACGACGCCGCGGCCCCGCGCGAGTTCGCCGACGCCCCAGAGCGCGCAGGCAGACGCGCCGGCGATCACTGCGAAGGCTACCCAACCCACCTCGCGGCGCGTGCGCGGGATCGACTGCGCGAAGTAGAAGAAGAGAAAGGTCGCGGCCGAGGGCAGGCGCGCGAGGCTGATGGCAGGCTCGGCGGAAAAGAGGGCCGAAACGGCAGTCCAGCCGAAGAGGAGCCAGAGCGGCAGGTCCAGCGGGCCGCGGCGAAAGTGCGTGCGGCGCGTCGCGATGGTGCGCGCGATCCAGCCGCAGACGGCGACGCTGATCGCGATCCACGCGGCGGCGATTGAGCCGGGTGCGACGAACCCGAACAGGATCAGGCCGCCGAGGGCCACCGCGTGGGACGCGCGCGCGAAGCGCGACGTGACCGGCCGCGGTGCGTCGGCGGCCTCCTCATTTGCCGTCGCCGCCCCGCCCGTGTGCTCCCGCGCGACCCCTGCTGGCGAATCGTTTCTGCCCAATTCAGGCCCGTCAAACCGCCCGCCGCAGGGGGCCGGGCGGCGTCTGCCGGAGAACCCGCCGGCCGGAAGCGCGGGACGGCGAAATCGCGGCCGGACAGTTGTTTACGATGCAAAACATCGTTGTTGACAGCCCTCTGTGGGCCGTGTTAGCGTACGGATTGCCCCTCGTGCGGGCCGCGCAATCATCGCGGGCGGGGCAGCCCCGTCCGTCTCTCGCAAATCTCCCCGCCCCGCCCCTCCGCCGTAAGTTCCGACTCCGTCACGACAGGCCCTCCTTTAGCGCGGGCGCGTTCAGTTCAACCCCCGATGGGATTCGACAAAGCCAAGACCATCAGCGCGGCCGAAAAGTACATCGCGCAGGGCAAGATCACGCAGGCCCTGCAGGAGTACGCCAGGGTGGTCGAGCGCGACCCGAACGACTTCGCGTCGCTCAATATGCTCGGCGATCTCTACGCGCGACTCAAGAGGGGCGAGGAGGCCGTCGCACACTTCCTGCGCGTCGCCGAACATTATCGCGAACAGGGCTTCACGCTCAAAGCCGTCGCGATGTACAAAAAAATCCTGCGCCAAGGCGTGAGCGTGCCCGGCGTGGCGCGCAACCTGGCGGCGCTCTACGAGCAGCAGGGGCTGTACGTCGAGGCGCGCGAGCAGTACATGCAGCTCGCGGAGGATGCGGCGCGCGCGGGCCAGACGCGCGACTCGCTCGAAGCCCTGCGGCGCATCGCCGACTTCGACCCGCGCAACGTTGACATCCGCCTGCGGCTCGCCGAAGGGTGCGCCGCCGAGGGCATGGGGCGCGAGGCGTCTGACGCCTACGTCGAGGCGGGCGAGCTGCTGCTCGCGCGGGGCGACGCGCGCCAGGCGCTCGACTGCTACAAGAGCGCGCACGGGATCAACCCCGCGAGCCACGCCGTGCTGCGCGGGCTGGTCGCCGCGTGCTCCGCGCTGGGTGAGGCCGACGAGGCCGCGCAAGTCCTGGAGCGCGTCGCCGCCGAGCGGCCCGACGATCTCGAACTGCGCGCGATGCTGGCGCGCGCCTACGTGGACGCCGAGGACGCGACCGCCGCCGAGCGCGCCACCGAGTCGCTCGTCGCGGCCGACGCGACCAACTTCCCGCTGCTCTTCGACGTAACCCGCCTCTACCTGCGCCGCAGCTACGTCAACGAGGCCGTGCGCGTGCTCTCGCGCGCCGTCGAACCCGCGCTCAACGGCCGGCAGGAGGCGGCGCTCTTAGACATCCTGAGCGAAGCCCTGGCGCGCGACCCTGAACACATCGAGGCGCTCAAGCTCCTGCTCCGCATCTACACGTGGCAGCGCGACGACGAGCGGATGCGCGTCACGCTCGAACGGCTGGCCGAGGCCGCGCAGACTCACAACCTCGCCGAGGAGGAGCGGCGCGCGCTCGAACACCTCGTCCGCCTCGTGCCCTTCGACCAGAGCTACCACGAGCGGCTCGAAGCTCTCGGCGGCGCAAGCCCCCCCGGCGCGCGCGCCGAGACGCCGGGCGTGCCGGGCGGTTCGCCCGCTTACGAAATCCCTTCCTTCGACGCCGCGCCCTCGAACGGCGGCCAGACGCTCTACGACTTCGATCCCTTCGCCGCCGCCGCGGCCCCGCCGCCGCAGCCCGCCGCCTTCGAGTTCGAGTGGAACAGCGTCGCGGCCCCGGCCGCGGGCGAAGCCGCGACTGCGCCATCCGCCCACGTCGATCCGAGCGTCTCCTTCGCAGACCTCAACGAAGACTTCGCGGAGCCGGCCGCCACCACAGCGCCGGCCGGGCGGTCAGCCTTCGATCTCTCGTTCGAGCAGACGATCATCGAAGACGCAACGCCGAGCACGCAGGACGAAGGCGAGGGTGTCGCGACAGCAGACTCCGCGACCGAGTCGCCCGCGCCTGCCGCGGCGGGCGGGCGCACCGAGGCGGTGCTGCGTCAGGAGTTGGAGAGCGTCGATTTTTACCTCGAACAGGGCTACGCGGATATCGCGCGCGACACGCTCGACATGCTCGAACGCCAGTTCGGCGCGGGCGCGGAGATCGCCGCGCGCCGCGCGCGCCTGAACGGAGGCGGCGCGGCCCACCCCGACTCGGACGCCTCACCCGCCGTCGCCGAACCCGCGCAGGCCGAACCCGTCGCGCCCGCCGCGCCGCACGCCGAAGAGACCATCACCTTCGACGACTTCGCCGCCTTCGACTTCGAGGCCGCGCCCCCCGCCGAAGCCCCGCCCGAGCCGGCCACACCGGCATCGACCCCCCGCACGTCCGCGCCTCTCGCCGCGCAGTCCCCGTCGTCGAACGGCAACGGCCGCGCGCCCGCCATCGATCCGGGCCTCGCAGCCGTCTTCGACGAGTTCCGCGAGTCGGTCGAGGGCGACGATGCCGAAGCGCAGGATGACGACTACGAGACCTGCTACAACCTCGGCCTCGCCTACCGCGAGATGGGGCTGCTGGACGAGGCCGTCGAGCAGTTCCAGCGGGCCGCTAACGTCTCCGCCCGCGGCGCGGAGCCTTCGCGCCTGCTCCAGTGCTGCAACATGCTCGGCCACTGCTTCGTGCAGAAGGGACTGCCGCGCCCGGCCGCCCACTGGTTCGAGCGCGGCCTCAAGCTCCCCGAACTCACGGACGACGAGCGGCAGGCGCTGCGCTACGAGTTGGCCTCGGCCTACGAGCAGATGGGCGACATCGACCGCGCCATCGACACCTTCTCCGAAATCTACGGCATCGACGTCTCCTACCGCGGCGTCGCCGAACGCCTCCGCGACCTACAGTCCCTGAAAGCCGTCGGCTCGTGAAAAGAAGCCGTTAGCCGTTAGCGGTCAGCTGTCAGCTAAAACAGAAAGGCGGGAGCGAGTGATGGTCACTGCCTCCCGCTTCCTTCTTTCTCTTAAAGCTGACAGCTGACCGCTAACCGCTAACGGCTCTTGATCTATTCGCGATTCACGATTTACGATTCACGGGCCAGATGTCCGCGCGTCTCACAGTCGTCTTCTACATCGTGCTCTGCCTCGAGGCGGGGCTGGTGCTCACCTTCCTGCCGTGGCTCAGCCCGTTCGGTCTGAGCGACTGGGGCGACAACTTTTTTCTCATCTACCTGGCGCAGAAGTCGGGGATGCCCGCCTTGCAGCGCGCGGTCGCCTCGGGCTGGGTGCGCGGCGCGGTGACGGGCCTGGGGCTGCTCAACCTCGGCATGGCCTTCTGGGAGATGCTCAACTTCCGCCGCACCGTCCGCACGCTCGAAGGACGCCCCGCGGAAGACGAAGATGTCGCCCGAAGCTGAGACCGCCCCGCGCGTCTGCCTCATCACGCCCGGCGAGACCACCCACGAGACCACGCCGGAGGGCGACGATTTCACCCGCCTCCTCGCGCTCGTCCGCGCCGCCGCCTCGGCGGGCGTCGATCTCGTCCAGC
>DATHBT010000264.1:0-7767 GCA_035295985.1 Pyrinomonadaceae bacterium
CCGCCGCTGCCGCCACCCGAGCCGCCGTAGCCGCCGCCACCACCCGTGGAGCCGCCACCGCCGCCCGTTGAGCCGCCGCCGCCACCGCTAGACGAACCGCCGCCGCCGGTCGAACCGCCGCCGCCGCCAGTACCTTCTCTATCTTCTCTCATCGCAATTCATCCTCCTAGATGATCTTCGAGGGGTTGCGTTACGAAGCGTCGAGCGCGCCCCCGCACGGTCGGGTTTTGTGAACGAGCGTGCGCGCCCGCGAGTGAAGCCCTAATGGTTCGGTGTCGGTTTTGTAATCAAACTGTATGCCGAATTTTTCAAGAAACTTTATCGTCTCGATAGACGAGATTTATCAACGGTTTCGCCCCGCCAGCCCTCGCGGGCGCGCACTATGCCGGCCACGCTCCGCGACAAAAGCCGTACAGGCTTCCGTCAAAAAGCATACATCCACGGCCGTTCAACACCTGTTACCAGGGCACGACAGCCGTTGATCCGCGAGCGCCGCGAGAGCCGCGCCGCGCGTGCTATAATCGCGGCCTTCGATGCAACGCGCGGGAATCTACATCCACATCCCCTTCTGCCGTTCGCGCTGTTCCTACTGCGACTTCGCCACGGGAATGTACGAGGGCGAACTGGCGGAGCGCTACGTCCGCGCGCTCGCCGCGGAGATCGCGGCCTTCGACCCCGCGCGCGTCTCACACGGGGCGGACGCGGCGCGCGAGGTTGACACGATCTACTTCGGCGGCGGCACGCCCTCGCTGCTCGCGCTACGGCAGGTTGAGAGCATCCTCGGCGCGGTGCGCGAAAAGTTCCGCGTTGACCCGCTGGCCGAAGTCACGATGGAGATGAACCCCGGCACGGTCACGCCGGAACTCGCCGGACAATTCCGCCGGGCCGGCGTTAACCGCGCCAGCTTCGGCCTGCAAACCTTCGACGACGAACAACTGCGCCGCCTCGGCCGCACGCACACGGCTACGGACGCGCGCCGCACGCTCACAATCCTCCGCGACGCGGGCTTCACAAACATCAGCTTCGATCTCATCGCCGGCCTTCCCGGTCAGACCGTCGAACAGTGGTCTTACAATCTGGGCGAAGCCCTCGCGCTCCGTCCCGAACACCTCTCGCTCTACTTGCTCGAAGTCCACGAGGGCACGCCCCTCGCCGACCAGCTCCGCCGCGGCTTCTGGCCGCAGCCCGACCCGGACGCCGCGGCCGAGATGTACCGCGTGCTCTGCGAGCGCACCTCGGCAGAGGGCTACGAACGCTACGAGATTTCCAACTTCTGTCTGCCCGGCTATGAGTCGCGCCACAACCTGAAATACTGGACGGGCGCGCCCTACTACGGCTTCGGCTCCTCGGCCCACTCATTCGACGGCCGCAGCACTCGCTGGGCGAACGAGCGCGACGCCGCGCGCTACTGCGCGTCTGTCGAGACTGCGGGCGAGTCCGTCGTCGAGCGCACGGAGCTGAGCGACGAGGAGGCCGCCTCCGAGTCACTCTTCCTCGGCCTGCGCCTGTCGCGCGGCGTCAACCTCGTCGAGCACCGCGCGCGCTTCGGCGCGGACGTGCGCGCGAGGTACGGCGAAGACCTCCGCCGCTTCCGCGAAGCCGGCCTCGTCGAACTCGACGGCGAGCGCCTGCGGCTCACCCGCGACGGCGCGCTGCTCTCTAACGAAGTCTTCGCCGCGTTTGTGTGAGAGGAGCTGTTAGCTGTTAGCTGTTAGCTATTAGCTGGAAGAAAACAGAATTCAGCTTTCGCATCGGGCTTCGCTGTCGTTTCGGCTTTTGGATTTGCTAACAGCTAACAGCTAAGAGCTAATAGCTAATCATGATTGATCTCAGAAGCGACACCGTCACGAAGCCGACGCCCGCGATGCGGCGCGCGATGGCCGACGCCGACGTGGGCGACGACGTGTACGGCGAAGACCCGACCGTCAACCGCCTACAGGAGCGCGCGGCCGAAATCTTCGACAAGGAGGCCGCCATCTTCGTACCCACCGGCTCGATGGGCAACCAGATCGCCGTCAAGCTGCACACGCGGCCGGGCACGGAAGTTCTCATCGAGGAGCGCGGCCACATCTACAACTACGAGATGGCCGCGATGTCGGCCGTCTCCGGCACGCTCGCGCGCCCCGTCAAAAGCCTTGACGGCAGCGGCATCCTCTCCTGGGAGGAGATCGAGACGGGGCTGCACTCGAACGCCGCCTACTACGTCGCGCCGACCTCGCTCGTCGCCATCGAGAACTCGCACAACCTCGCGGGCGGCGGCGTCTATACCCGCGAGCGCACCGCCGAGATTTGCGGGCGCGCGCACGCCTTGAACATCCCTGTTCACCTAGACGGGGCGCGCGTCTTCAACGCCGCCGCCGCGCTCGGCGAGACGGTCGCCTCGCTCTCCGCGCCGTGCGATTCGGTGATGTTCTGCCTCTCGAAGGGGCTGGGCGCGCCGGTCGGCTCGATCCTGCTCGGCCGGCGCGACTTCATCGATGAGGCGCGTCGCTGGCGCAAGCTCTTAGGCGGCGGGATGCGTCAGGCCGGCGTGCTCGCCGCGGCGGGCTTAGTCGCGCTCGAAGAGTCGCCGCCGAAGCTCGAAGAGGATCACGAGAACGCGCGCCGGCTGGCCGAAGGCCTGGCGGAACTGCCCGGCGTCAAAATCGACCCGGAGCGCGTCGTCACCAACATCGTCATCTTCGACGTGTCCGAGACCGACCGGGCGGCCGACGAAATCTGCGCGCGCCTCAAGGAGCGCGGCGTCCTCGCCTCCGGCTTCGGCACGTCCATCCGCATGGTCACGCACTACGACGTTTCGCGCGACGACATCGAACGCGCGCTCGCCGCGCTGCGAGCGGTGCTTCAAAAACGTCCGTAGTCAGTAGCCCGTCGTCCGTTGTTTGAGCTTTACGGGCTTGAGGCTCCCGGCGGAACCAGACGACTCATCAGCCACTAACAACGGACAACTGACCACGGACGACTGACAGCTTTTATGAAGCCTTTTGTGATTGCGATTGACGGGCCTTCGGGCGCGGGCAAGTCCACGCTCGGCAGGATGCTCGCGCGCGAGCTGGGGCTGCTCTACGCCGACACGGGCGCGATGTACCGCGCCATCGCCCTCGCGTGCGTCGAGTCGAACACGAACACGGGCGACGCGGAGGCGGTGGCCGAGGTGGCGCGGCGCGCGGGTGTGGAGCTGTCGGGGCCGCCCGATAGTTTGCGCGTGCGGCTCGACGGGCGCGACGTGACGGACGAGCTGCGCTCGGAGCAGATCAGCCGGCTGGCCTCGGTCGTCTCGGCTGTCCCCGCGGTGCGGCGCGAACTCGTCCGCCAGCAGCGCGAGATGGGCGCGCGCGGCGCTGGCATGGTGCTCGACGGGCGCGACATCGGCACGGTCGTCTTCCCCGACGCGGACGTGAAATTCTTCCTCACGGCCGTCCCCGAAGAGCGCGCGCGCCGCCGCTACGATCAGGATCACGCGCGCGAGCCGGGCCTGTCTTACGACGAGACGCTCGCCGACCTCAACTCGCGCGACCTGCGCGACTCGACGCGCGCCGACTCGCCCCTGAAGATCGCAGACGACGCCGTCGTCATCGACACCACCGAGTTCGGCATCGAAGAGGTCTTCGCGCGGATGCTCGAAGTCGTCCGCGAGCGGCGCGCGCGCGGCGCGGGCTGACGAGGCAACCCGCGCCGCCCGCACGGCCTTCTCAAGCGCGAAGGAGGCAACCGCACCGCATGAGGTTTCTGCTGTCGCTGTCGCTTTTGTTGTCGCCGGCCGCGCTCGCGCCGAACGCGCGGCCCGCGGCGCGCTGCACGCTGGCGATCAAGCCGCTCGAAAAATTCGACGGCGCGGAGTACGTCTTCACCGGCAGGGTGGCGGAGATCGTCGGGCCGCTCAGATCGGAGCGCGCTGGTCAGGTGTGGGGGCTGCTCGTGGAAGTGGGCGAAAAGGTACACGCCCCGTCAGACTTGGGAGCGCGCGCGGAGGTCTTCCCCTTCCACCTCGGCGATGATTGCAGCGACGTGCCGTGGGACAAGGAGAACCTTACGCGCTTCTTCCCTGTGGGTATGAAGGTGAGGGTTATCGCCGTCAAATCGCTGGTCTTCAAAGAGCCGGCCGCCGACGGCGCGGTCAGGCTCGACGCAGACCTCTACGACAACGGCCAGGTCGCCCGGAACGAACTCGGCGGCGCGCAGATGACCTCGGCCACGACCGTGTTCGACTACGCCGCCTTCAAGTGGCCGGAGGAAGAAGAGACGGACGAGAACGAGCCGCTGCTCGAAGCGCGCTGGTCGCTCCCGCGGTTCGAGCTGCGGAAAGACCTGCTGCGGCTGCGCGAGGCGGACGCGGAGGCCGCACGCCTGCAAATCCTGGAAAGACTCGTCGCCTACCCGAGCCGGTACGATTTTAAGTTCGACGTGGTCGCACGCCTCTACGTCAAGGACGAGCAGGCGCTCGCCGAACTGCTGAAGAAGAGGGAGGAGGCGGTCGCGCGCTTCCGACCCGCGTCCTGAAAATTTCCGATAAAAGTGTTCACAGGCATCATCGAAGAGTTGGGGCGCGTCCGCAGCCTTGAGCGGCGGGGCGAGGGCGTGCGGATGCGTGTCGAGGCCCGCGCGGTCGCCGATGGCACGCGCGAGGGCGACTCTATCGCCGTCAACGGCGTCTGCCTGACCGCGCTCGAAGTCTCGGCGGAAGGGTTTTCGGCCGACGGCTCGCGCGAGACCTTGCAGCGCTCCACCCTGGGAAGACTCCGCGCCGGCTCGGTCGTCAACCTGGAGCGCGCCGTCACGCCGCAGACGCGCCTCGGCGGCCACATCGTGCAGGGGCACGTTGACGCGCGTGGCCGTTTCCTCTCGGCCGAGGAGCACGGAGGCTCCTGGACTGTACGGATCGGCTACCCGCCTGAGATCGCGCGCTACCTCGTCTTCAAAGGCTCTGTCGCGGTCGAGGGGATCAGCCTGACCGTCGCCGCGCTCGCGGACGACTACTTCGAGATCGCGGTCATCCCGAAGACGTGGGCGGTCACGAACCTCTCGCACCTCCGGCCCAATGATGAGGTCAACCTCGAAGCCGACATCATCGCCAAGTACGTCGAGCGCATCCTCACGGTCGGCCGCGCGGATGCGGCAAAGCCGCCGCTCACCCTCGAAAAACTCTCCGAACTCGGCTACTGAGCGGCGCGGCCCGCCCTCAACTTCAAAAGCGGGCCTCACCCCCTTCGCGCCTTTGCGCCTTCGCGTGAGACTTTTTCTGTGCGGAAGAAGCCCCAAGCGAAGCCGCAGAAGATGCGGCTGTCTCACACTCCCATGAATGCTAACGCCCGGAATTTTCGGCGCGGGGCGGGCGGGGCGTCGCGCTCGCCGGCGTCAAAAATTTCCCCGGTCGCAAATCGCGCCGCTTTCCGGTAACATAAGCGCCGGTTTAGACCAATCTCCCCGACCGCTCCGAAGCGAGAACCCCTATGCCACTAGCCCCCATCGAGGAGGCCGTCGCAGACATCCGAGACGGCCGGATGGTCGTCATCGTTGACGACGAGGATCGCGAGAACGAGGGCGACCTCGCCTGCGCCGCCGAGAAGGTCACGCCCGAGATCATCAACTTCATGGCGACGCACGCCCGCGGCCTCATCTGCATGCCGCTCACGGAGGAGCGCTGCGACGAGCTGCACCTGACCATGCAGGTCGCCGACAATACCTCCTTCCTCGGCACGGCCTTCACCGTCTCCATCGAGGCGCGCAAAGGGGTGACGACCGGCATCTCGGCGTCCGACCGCGCGACGACGATCCTGACCGCCGTCGATCCCAGGACGCGCCCGCAAGACCTCGCGCGCCCCGGCCACGTCTTCCCGCTGCGCGCGCGCACGGGCGGCGTGCTCGTCCGCACCGGCCAGACCGAGGCCATCGTCGATCTCGCGCGCATCGCGGGCCTCTACCCGGCCGGCGTCATCTGCGAGATCATGAACGAGGACGGCACGATGGCGCGCATGCCGCAGCTCGAAGAGTTCGCCCGCCGTCACGCGCTCAAGATCATCTCGGTCGCAGACCTCGTGCGCTACCGCGTCCGCCGCGAGACGCTCGTGCGCCGCGCCGTCGAGACCGACATCCCGACCGTGTACGGCCGCTTCCGCGCCGTCGCCTTCGAGAACGTCATCAACGGCGAGGTACACCTCGCGATGGTGATGGGCGACGTGACCACGCCCGAACCCGTCCTCGTCCGCGTCCACACCGAGAACGTGACCGGCGACGTGTTCGGCTCGCTCCTCGACGACACCGGCTTCCAGCTCCACACGGCGCTCGAAAAGATCGCGGCGGCGGGCCGCGGCGTCGTGCTGTATCTTAAGCAGCGCGAGCATGGCCTCGACCTGATGCACCAGCTACGCACCTACGCCGTGATGCAGGAGAAGGGGCTGAGCTTCGCCGAGGCGAGCGTGGAGACCGGCTACGGCGCGGACCGCGACTACGGCGTCGGCGCGCAGATACTGCACGATCTGGGCCTGCGCCGCATCCTGCTTCTGACGAACCACCCGCCGCGCGTCGCGGCCCTCGAAGGCTTCGAGCTTGAACTCGCCGGCCACGTGCCGCTCGGCTCGCCGGCGAAGGAAGAAGAAAAAGTGATGAGTGATGAATAGCTGTTAGCTATTAGCTGTTAGCTATTAGCCGGAAGAAATCAGCTTTCAGCCTTCGTCTCAATCCCGATTTGGTTTTGCTAATAGCTAACAGCTAGTTTTATGCCTGTTGACGATCAAGAGGGGCGCGGCGCGGGCGCGCAGGACGGGCACGAGGCCGACGTGCGCGCGGCCGACGAGGGCGCGCTCGACGACGCGAGCGCGCCCTCGTCGGGGCCGGACGCGCCGCGCCATCGCGGCGGCTGGCGCAGGGCCGCCTCGCGGCGAAACGTCGCGATCACGGCAATCGTCGCCGCCGTCGCGGTCGTGCTGCTCGTCGTCGTGGCGCTGCTGCTCTACCGCACGGGGCAGGTTGACCGCTACATCGCGGAGCAAATCAAGCGCACGTTCTCGGAGTACGGCGTCCGCGCCGAGATACGCGAGTTCCACATCAAGTTCGGCCCGCGCTCGGCCGAGATGCTGGGCGTCGAACTCTACGACGCGCAGACGGGCGAGCGCATCGGCAAGATCGACCGCATCCTCGCCACCGTCCGCGTCGAGGACATGTGGGCGCTGAACCTGCGGCGCGACGTGAACCTCGAAACCCTAGAGATAGACGGCCTCGAACTCTGGGTGCACTTCGACGAGCAGGGCCGCTCGAACTTCCGCAACCTGCGCCTTCCCCCGCCCGCCGAGCGGCGGCGCATCAACTTCTCCTACTCGACCGCGCGCATCACAGTCCGCAACAGCGTCGTCCACTACGGCGACGAGCGTCACGAAATCTCCGGCGACGCGCGGAACCTGCGCGCCACCGTCATCCCCGAAGACCCCAGCGCGCCGGAGGCGAGCCGCGCGAACCGCGTCGAGCTGGCCTTCGACGACTCGACCTTCACCTACGACGGCCGCACCGTCGCGAACATCTCCGTCACCGCCAGGGCCAGGGTCGATCAGTTGCGCGCCGAGATTCAGGAACTCGTCCTGCGCTCGCCCGTCGCCGAGGCGCGGCTCGAAGGCTCTCTGGAAGACTGGGAGAAGCTGCGCTACCGGATGCGTGTCAACTCCACCGTCGATCTCACCGAAATCTCGAACGTCTTCCGGCCGGAGACGACGCTGCGCGGCGCGGGCCGCTTCGAGGGCACGGTCGAGGGCGAGGGCGACGAGTACAAGGTGACGG
>DATHBT010000265.1:0-17556 GCA_035295985.1 Pyrinomonadaceae bacterium
CGCGCCCGCCCGTGAAATTCTCGAAGGCGCGCGCGAGGAGTCGGTTCTTGAACTCGATGGCCGCGCCGTAGTCCGCGCGCCCGGCCGCGAGCTGCGGGGCGCGTTCGATGTCGGCCGCGTCGAGCAGCCCGTCTTCGGCGAGCAGTTCGGGGCTGAGGAGCAGGGTGTTGCCGGCGTGCGCGGAGAACGACTGGTAGGGCGAGTCGGCGTAGCCCGTGGGGCCGAGCGGGAGCACCTGCCAGAGCGTCTGACGGGCGGAGGCGAGCCAGTCGGCGAAGCGGCGGGCCTCGCGGCCCAGGTCGCCGACGCCGTAGGGGCCGGGCAAACTCGTCGGGTGCAGCAAAACGCCGCTCGCTCGCGGGAAGCTCACAGTCGAGACCTCTTTGTTGTCAGGGTGGGCGGAAGATTAATCCCCGCCTGCCGCCTTGTCAAAACTCCCCCGAAGTCCACGGAGAGCTTAAGGAGCACCCGACGCCCGACCAGGATCAATCCTCTTGCCTAATCGGGCGACTGTGCATAACATGTGCGCGCAAATTTAATGACTCGGCTCATTAAAGTTGACACCCCCTGAGGAACGAAGGAGACGCGATAGGATGAGAGTTAAGAGGTGGGATTTGACGCTCGGCCTGGGAGTCCTGCTCGTGACGGCCCTCGCCTGCAACTTCAGCGCCACCACGGCCAACATCAGCAGCCTTAAGCTCAGCAAGGACAAGGCCGCGAGCACGGAGGCGAGCAGCTTCGCCCCGTCCGACACGATCTATGCCGTCGCCACGATCTCGAACGCCGCCGAGAAGCTCAAGGCGACGGGCCGACTCTCGGCCGAGCAGGTCGAAGGTCTCGACGCCGGCCCGATCCCCGGCGCGGAGACGACGCTCGATCTGCCGGGCAGCGCCACGGCCACCTTCACCTTCACGCCCCCGCCGGGCGGCTGGCCGCCGGGCCGCTACAAGGTTGACGTGGTGATGCTGAACGAAGGCGGCGAGCAGAAGGATCAGAAGTCGGCCACCTTCACCGTCTCCTAGTTTTACAGGACAACGGGAAAGGCGTCGGGCCGCCCGCGACTCACTTCGCGGGCGGCCCGACGCCTTTACCATCTTAGCCGTGGCGGCTTCGGCGGCTCTTTAATTACGCCTCGCGGCTTCAGCGCCCGCGCGCCGTGTTCGGCAGCGAGAAGCTCGGCGAGCGGCGTTCGGCCGCGTGCGCCCTTTCGGCGACGCCGTGCTGGGCGTCAACCTCCAGCCCGGTCGTGCCAGCCTCGCCCGCCAGCCCCAGCTCGTACTTGCCCGCCAGGTCGGAGAAGAACTGCCCTATGAAGCGCACGCCGTCCTCCGGGCTGAGCGAGTGCAGCACCTCCACGTTCTCGTTGCGGTGAAACTTCTCGCGCCTGTCCGGCCGCTCAAGGTAGCCGCGGCGGTAGGCGGCCTCGACAGGGAGCGCGCGAGCGCCGGCCAACTCCGCGGGCGCGAGGAAGGCGTTGTTGTATTCGAGCTCGACGAGCGAGTAGCCGCGGCGCGCGCACAGCTCCGGGAGGCACGCGATGCTGTAGCCGAAGAAGTGCTGCCGGGAGCGGAAGTCCGGGTCGTAGCTGACGCGGAAGGCGATGGGCGGCGGAATCTTCTCGTTGATCTCCGTGACGACGATGCCGGGCCGGTAGCGCGCCAGCACCGCGTCGAGCACCCAGTAGTCGTAGCTGTCTATGTCAACGCTGAGCACGCCGAAGTCCTCTTCGATCCCGTAGGCTTCGAGCAGCGGCACGACGTTCTCCGGCGTCACGCGCAGGCGGCATGCCGACACGTTCGGCAACCGCTCGTAAACGCCCGCGAGCTTCGCGAACTTCCGCGCGTCCCACTCGACGCCGACGCCCCGCCACCCGCTCTTGAACAGCGCCAGCGTGTTCGATCCCGTCCGCCCGTCGCCCGCGCCGATGTCCACGGCGGTGCGGCTGCGGCCGTGCAGCATCTCCGCGACGAACTTTTCCAACAACTCCTCTTCGCCGAACGACGAGAAGCCCGCGCGCCTGAGCGGCAGCGACGCACGCCGCATCTGGTAGCCCAGATGCCTGACGAGTTGTTTGACCGTGCGGGGCTTTCCCATGAGCTTCAATCGCAGTCCGGGGCTTGCCGAGCGCCTCGGCGCTGACGGGGCCGGCACGATCATTTATTCGCGGCGATGCGATCCAGTTTCCTGCTGAGAGCTTTAATGTCTCTCTGCACCGTAAGAAGCGTCCTGACTAAAACGTCGGTAACGCCCTCGTCCGGCGGGGTGATCCCGACCGCCACGGTGCTCACGCCGGGGCTGACCCCGCCGCCACCGCCGCCGCCGTCGTCGTCGAAACGGTGACCGAACTCTCGTATTATTTCAACGAGAACGAACGGCGTGCGCTCTAAATCTATCACCGTTCCGAACTTCCTCCCGATCTCTCGCACGATCTGCCCGTGCCTCTGCTGGGTGGCCTTCCGGCTCGTCCTTTGGGTTGCCATGATTTACTCCTTTAGGTCGGTTTTTTTCTTCGTCCTGAACTTCTTCTGCCTCTGCCAGGTTACGAGCGTGGTCTTCTTCCCCCGCAGCAGGGGCACGCTGGAATGGATCATCCGGTGATTACAGTCCCCGTTGGGAAACAGGTTATCCCAGACCAACAACCGGCCCGCCCTCGCTTCGACGTAAACGTCGAGCGCCCTGAAGTGCGTTCCGCCGCCCTTCAGCGGGGTGTTCAGGTAGAGAAGGAAGGTGAGAATTCGGTCGCCCGCGTAATGGTCGTCCCAATACCCGGAATCCAAATGATAGTAGAACTCCCCTTTGCCGGGGTAATTCGTCGCCTGCCAATACTCGAGATGCGCGGGGTCAAAATCGACTAATTTCTGGAGGCGCTTTTCTACCCGCCTCAACATCGCCTTCAGCTTGGCGGTGAACAAATCCTGGTAGGCAGTCTCGCTCACCCTGAGGGGACTCAACTCATTACGGTAAGCGCCGTCCGTCTGCTTGCGATACGTCAGGCTCGGCTGCCAAGGCGCGACTTCCAGTTCTTCCAGGATACTACTGCATTCCGCTTCCGACAGAAATCCATCTATGAAGAATATCTCGCTCGTCACGAAGTTCCGTGGAAGACACTGCACTCTCATCTTTAACCACCCCTGCCATTCTGCCGCTCGCTCCCGTCTTATATCACACGCCCCGAAGGCCGACATACTTGACGCCCGTTCGGCGGCCTGTGAGATTCTTCGGCCGTCGCCTGACGGCGGGCCGCCGCGCCCGTCAGGGTGAGCGGATAAGAAAGGCGCGCCCCGACTATTTTCTAACGACGCGCGGCGGTTGTGCTAGGCTATTCGGGCGATGCCCGCGGGCGAGTTCAGTTCGGGGACGGAGTCGGCGGCCAGGAAGCGGCTGTGGTGGCTGGTGGCCGGGCGCGCGGCCGTCGGGCTGGCGCTGCTGCTGTTGGGTCTGCTCTCCTCGCGCGGCCCGCTCTCAGAAGCACTCGCCGCCAACTCGCGCGGCGCCACACTCGCCGCCTCCGCGCTCTTCGCCTTCTCGCTCGCCTGCGCACTCGCCTTGCGCTTCTCCCGCACACCTGTGCGCGCGCAGGCCGCCGCGCAGATCTTCTGCGACGTGGCCGTCGTCACCTGGCTCGTCGGCGCGGGCCGCGACCTGCACTCGCCGCACGTCGCACTCTACGTCGTCATCATCTCCGTGTCGAGCGTGCTGGTCGGCGCGCGCGGCGCGCTCGTCACCTCGGTCGGGTGCGCCGTCAGCTACACGTCGCTGATGCTCCTGCGCGCCGCCGGAGTAGTCGGCGCGGGGGGCAGCGACATCGAGTCCGCGTCGGCCGCCGAGGTGATGACCAACGTCGGGCTGCACGACGCGGCCTTCCTCTTCGTCGGCCTGCTGGCCGCGCGACTCTCCGAGCGGCAGGCGCGCTCCGACGTGCAACTGATCGAGGCGACGCACGCCCTCGAAAAGCTGCGCGCGCTGCACGAGCGCATCGTCGAGTCGATCCGTTCGGGCGTCGTCACCACAGACCTCGGAGGGCGCATCTACACCTTCAACGCCGCGGCCGAAGAGATCACCGGCTACCGCGCCGAGGCGTTGCGCGGCCAGCACGTCTCGATCCTCTTCGGGCAGATCGGCGACCACGCGGAGGCCGCGACCGGCGCGGCCGGCGACGGGCGACAGAACCCGCGCTTCGAGGCCGACTGCCTGACGGCCGACGGCCTGCGCCTCCGACTCGGCTACAGCATCTCGCCCCTTCAGGACGAGCGCCGGCAGACGACCGGCCTCGTCATCACGTTCCAGGACTTGACGCAGGTGCGCGCGCTCGAAGAGACGCGCCGCCGGCAGGAGCGCCTCGCCGCGGTCGGCCGCGTCGCCGCCGGCATCGCCCACGAAATCAGGAACCCGCTCGCGGCCATGCGCGGCTCGATCCAGGTCTTGAGTTCCGAAGTGAACGGCGACCCGGCGCAGGCCGAGCTGATGCAGATCGTCCTGCGCGAATCGGATCGCCTCAACCGCATCATCACGGACTTCCTCACCTACGCGCGCCCGCGGCAGGTCGAACTTGCCGAGACGGACTTGCGCGAACCGCTGCGCGAGACATTCACGCTGCTGCGCCACAGCCCGGAGACGCGCCCCGACCACCGCATCGAGGAGGACTTCCCCGCCGAGCCGGTTCGCATCCACGCCGACGCCGCCGCGCTCCGCCAGGTCTTCTGGAACCTCGCGCGCAACGCCCTGCAAGCCATGCCCGCGGGCGGCACGCTCCGCGCCGAGCTGTCGCGCACGGAGGAGGGCCGCGTCCGCGTCTGCTTCGCCGACACGGGCGACGGCATGACGCCCGAACAGGTCGAACGCCTCTTCGAGCCTTTCTCCTCCTCGCGCGCCGGCGGCACAGGACTGGGCCTCTCAATCGCCTATCAAATCGTCCGCGACCACGGTGGTACAATAAACGTCCGCAGCCGCGAGGGACACGGAACCACGATCATCATCGAGCTGACGGACGATCCGAAAGGTTAAAAGTCGAGATGGCGAATCTGCTTGTCGTTGACGACGAACAGGGGATGAGGCAACTGCTGACGCTCGTCTTCTCGCGCGCCGGGCATGCGGTGCGCGCGGCCGAGAACGGGCGGCGCGCGATGGATCAGCTCCGCGAAGCGCCCGCCGATCTCATCGTCTCCGACGTGAAGATGCCCGACATGGACGGCATCTCTCTCTTGCGCGAGGCGCGCGAGATGCTGCCCGACGTGGCCGTCGTGATGATGACGGCCTTCGCCACCGTGGACACGGCGCGCGAGGCGTTCAAGCTCGGCGCGGACGACTTCGTCCAGAAGCCCTTCGACGTTGACGAGCTGAAGCTGATCGTCGAGCGCGCGCTGGAACTGCGGAATCTCAGGCAGGAGGTCGAGGACTGGCGCAAGACGCAGACGGGCCGCGGCCGGCTCGATCAGATCATCGGCCGCTCCGAGCGGATGCAGGCCCTCTACCAGATGATCGACACGGTGGCGGTCGTCCACTCGACCGTGCTCATCACGGGCGAGTCGGGCACGGGCAAGGAGCTGGTCGCCCGCGCCATCCACAACCTCAGCCCGCGCACGGATAAGCCGTTCGTCTCGATCAACTGCGGCGCGTTCACCGAGACGCTTTTGGAGTCCGAGTTGTTCGGCTACGTGCGCGGCGCCTTCACCGGCGCGACGGCCAACCGTAAGGGCCTCTTCGAGGCCGCCGACCGCGGCACCATCTTCTTAGACGAGATCGGCGAGATGTCGCCCGCGATGCAGGTGAAGCTCCTGCGCGTGCTTCAAGAGCGCAAAGTGCGGCCCGTCGGCGCGCACGAGGAGATGAGCGTTGACGCGCGCGTCATCGCCGCCACCAACCGCGATCTGAAGTCGATGGTCGCCGCCGGCACGTTCCGCGAAGACCTCTTCTACCGCATCTCCGTCATCCCCATCGAGCTCCCCCCTCTGCGCGAGCGCCGCGAAGACATCCCCGATCTCGTCGCACACTTCACCGAGAAGTTCTGCGCGCAGACGGGCCGCCAGCTCGGCGTCTCGCCGCAGGCGATGGAGCTGCTGGAGCGCTACGACTGGCCGGGCAACGTCCGCGAACTCGAACACGCAATCGAGCGGGCCGTCGCGCTTGAGCGCACCGACTCGATCCAGCCAGAACGCCTCCCCGAGCACGTCACCAACTTCAGCCCCGCGCGCGTCGCCGACGCCTTCGACCTGCCCGACTCCGGACTAGACCTCTCGGCCCATCTCGACCAGCTTGAGAAGACCTACCTGCTTGAAGCGCTGCGCCGCACCAACGGCAACCAGACGCGCGCCGCCGAACTCCTGAAACTCTCCGTCCGCTCCTTCCGCCACCTGCTCGACAAGCACGGCATCCGCGGCATGACCGCACAACTGCGTAGCGACGCCGCGCGCGGCGCGACAGAGTGAGACGATTGCGGATTTTGAAGCAATTGAATCACCCACTCATCGACTCATCCTTTCATTGAATTGAATTGAATTGAAAGAGTCGATGAATCGATGAGTCAGCTCTCTGCCAACCCGCGATCCGAAATCCGCGTTCCGCAATTCCCACTGGTATGCCCGTTGCTCCTCACCGGGCGTGCCCGGCCGGGTCTTAGCCGGGCCGTCCTTCCCGCGCGGCCGAACGGCCCCCGTTTCCCTGTAAATTCTCCCGGCCGGCTGAGCTTTCGGTTGTCCAACCCGCGTGCCGTGACAAAAAGCGGCAGGCAGCCTGTGACACCGTTTGTTAGCCGGCGCGGCGCGTCGGGCGGGCCTTCGGTCAGGCGGGCCTGGCGCTGAATCAGATCGCAAGAATTGCGGTCAGACTGCACGCGGGCGCGGCGCATCCGGCCGTGGCACGGGGCTTGATAAATAGCACGGCGACAGTCGCGCAGCGCGTGCGTGGCCGACCGACGGCGACCCGACGGCGCGAGAACAAAAACCTCTCAAAACGCTACAAGGAGCGAACCAACGAAATGCAAACGAAAAAGGGCCAGAAAGGCTTCTCGCTGATCGAGCTTCTGATCGTCGTCGCGATCATCGGCATCATCGCCGCCATCGCCATCCCCAACCTCCTCTCCTCGCGCAAGGCCGCCAACGAGTCTGCCGCCATCGGCTCTCTCCGCACGATCAACAGCGCGCAGGCGACCTACCTCTCGATCAAGGGCAATAACACGAACTACGCAGCCGATCTCACCGCCCTCGAGACCGAGAAGCTGATCGACAGCGCGCTCGCCAGCAAGACCAAGTCCGGCTACAAGTTCGATATGACTGGCAAGGACGGCGCCTACACGGCCAGCGCAGACCCCGTCTCCGGTTCGACCGGCACGCGCAAGTTCACGACCGACGAAACGGGCGTCATCAAGGGCGACGGCAGCCCGATCCAGTAACGTACCGCCCGCAGCCTCACGCTGCTCGGCCATTCCCTGCGGCGGGGGCGGAGGTACCTCCGCCCCCGCCGCAACTCTTTCACCAGCGACGGGAGCACCGGCCAACAGACCGCCCGAGACATCTTTATGCGCACGCGACCGACAAACGGACAATGCGGCTTCTCGCTGATCGAGCTTCTGATCGTCGTCGCGATCATCGGCATCATCGCCGCCATCGCCATCCCCAACCTCCTCTCCTCGCGCAAGGCCGCCAACGAGGCCGCCGCCATCTCGTCGCTACGCTCGGTCGGCAGCGCCCAGCTCATCTACCGACAGATCAAGGGCGGCGGCACCAGCTTCGCGGCCAGCCTTGTTGATCTGGGGCCGGGCGGGGCCGGACTGCTTGACAGCGTGATGGGCGGCGCGGCGACAGTCACTAAGTCCGGCTACCGGTTCAGCCTGACCGGCAGCGATGATGAGTTCGAGGCCACCGCCGCGCCCATCACCCCCGGCATCACCGGCACGCGCCACTTCTTCATGAACGTGCCCGGCGTCATCCGCGCCGACCCGGCCGGCCCGGCCGACGAAAACGACCCGCCGGTCTAACCCCATCCGCCGACAGAGGATCGCGCGCGCCGGCCGCCGCTTGCGTGTTATGCTCGCGGCGCGCGCTGCGAAACACCACCATACGACCCGCCATGAACGGAGCAGCCGCAGCCGCAGCCGAGAGAGTGATCGCGGGAGACAGTCAACAAGACAAGAGCGACGCCGGGGGCCGCGCGCGCGAGGGCGGCAGCGCCCCCGCGCGTCGTTCCGCGTTAGGGCGCGTCTCGGCAATTGCCCGCAACGCCTTCCGCGAGGCCGTCCGCGACCGCGTCCTCTACAACCTCGTCCTCTTCGCACTGCTGCTCACGGGCGGCGCGATCTTTCTGGGCGAACTGTCGGCCGCGCAGGAGGTCAAGATCATCGCGGACATGGGGCTGTCCGCGATGCTCCTGTTCGGCGTCTTCATCGCCACGTTCGTCGGCGTCGGCCTCGTCTCCAAGGAGATCGAGAGGCGCACGGTTTACGCCATCTTCGCGAAGCCGGTCGGGCGCGGCGAGTTTCTTTTGGGGAAGTACCTCGGCCTGTGCCTGACGCTCGCGGTCAACGTCGCGGTGATGGGCGCGGGCGTCTCGCTCGCGCTCGCCTACGTGCGGGGCGGCTACGACCCGCTGGCGCTTAAAATCTGGCCGGCCGTCGCGCTCATCTTCTTCGAGCTGACGATCATCGTCGCCGTCGCGCTCCTCTTCTCGTCGTTCTCGACGCCCGCGCTCTCGGCGCTTTTGACCTTCGCCGTCTTCGTCATCGGCCACTTCAGCGCCGACGTGAAGTCGTTCGCCGACGGCGGCGGCGCGGCGGCCCGCGCACTCTTCGGCGCACTCTACTACCTGCTCCCGAACTTCTCGCACTTCGCATACATCACGGACGCGGGCCACGGACGCACGCCCGAGCCGGCCGCCTTCGCCGCCGCCGTCCTCTACGCGCTCGTTTACGTCACGGCGCTCGTCTCAGCCTCCGCGCTCGTCTTCAAACGCCGCAACTTCAAATGAACGGACGGCCGGACAGTGACGGCAGACAAACAGGCGATCAGTCGCCCGCCCGCAAAGGTAAGCGGGCCGCGGCCGGACGCCGCGGCCCCGCGCGCGGCGAGTGGTTTGGCGTCGCCGCGCTCGTCCTCTGTCTCGCCGCGTCGGCCGGCCTGACGCGCTGGTTAGAGCTGCGCCGCCCGCCGCAGGCGACGGCCGCCGCGCAGGTCTCCGAAGACCTCTACGTCACGCCGCGCGCCGCGCGCCGCCTCGCGCTCGGCTTCAACGGAGTGGCCGCCGACTGGTACTGGCTGCGCGCACTACAGTACGTCGGCCGCAAGGCGCTGACCCACCGCGGCGACCTACAGATAGACGACCTCGGCCCTCTCAACCTTCAGGCCCTCGCGCCGCTGCTCGAACAGGCGACGACGCTCGACCCGCAGTTCCTCGCAGCCTACGAGTACGGCGCGATTGTCCTGCCGTCGGTTGACGCCGAGGCGGCCGTCCGCCTCGTCGAGAAAGGCATTCGCGAGAACCCGCAGGCGTGGCGGCTCCACTCCTACCTCGGCTACATCCGCTGGCAGCAGGGGCGCTTCGCTGAAGCCGCAGAGGTTTACAGCGTGGGGGCGCGCGTGCCCGGCGCTCCGCCGTGGATGGGCGCGATGGCGGCGCAGATGTCCGCCAAGGGCGGGAGCCGCGAGACGGCGCGCGCCATCTACGAGGTGATGCTCCGCACCACGGACGACGAGCAGACGAAACTCCTCGCCTTCCGCCGCCTCGTCCAACTGCAATCGCTCGACGAGCAGGACGCGCTGCGCCGCCTGCTCACCGCCCACCGCGAGCGCGCGGGCCGCTGCGCCTCCGGCTGGCGCGAACTCTCGCCGCCCCTGCGCGCCGCGCGCCTGAACGTGGACGCCTCCGGCACGCCGTTCGACCCGACCGGCGTGCCCTACAAGCTGCTCGCCGAACGCTGCGACGTTGAACTCGGCGAGCGTTCGGAAGTTCTGCGGAACTACTGAAGCGGGTTTCAGGTTTGAAACCTCGAACCCGAAGCTCGAAACCTTAAACCTCAAACCTTAAACCTATGACTGCCGCAATCGAGATCGAGAACCTGTCGAAGGACTACGAGGTCGGCTTCCTCCGCAAGCGCCGCGTGCGCGCGCTCGACCGGCTCTCCCTGCGCGTCGAGCGCGGCGAAATCTTCGGCTTCCTCGGCGCGAACGGCGCGGGCAAGTCAACCACGATGAAGCTCCTCATGCGCCTCATCTACCCGTCGGAGGGCCGCGCCTCAGTCCTCGGCCGCGACATCTCCGAGACCTCCACGCACGCGCGCATCGGGTATCTGCCCGAGCACCCATACTTCTACGACTACCTCACCGCGCGCGAATTTCTGATCTACTGCGCCGAGCTGTTCGGCTACCCGAAAGCGGAGTGCCGCGAGCGCGCAACGCGCTTCCTCTCGCTCGTCCGGCTGGACGAAAAGAGCTGGGACAGGCAGATGCGCAAGTTCTCGAAGGGGATGTTGCAGCGCGTCGGCCTCGCGCAGGCGCTCGTCAACGACCCGGAAGTGGTCTTCCTCGACGAGCCTATGTCGGGCCTCGACCCCGTCGGCCGGCGCGAGGTGCGCGACCTCATCGCGGCGCAGCGCGAGCGCGGCGCGACCGTCTTCTTCAGCACGCACATCCTCGCCGACATCGAAGTGCTCTGCGACCGCGCGGCAGTCCTCCGGCGCGGGCGGCTCGCGCACGTCGGCCGCCTCGAAGAGCTGCGCGCCGGCGCGTCCGCCGATCACGCGATGGAACTCGTCGTCGCGGGGGCGGGGGCCGACGCGCTGCGGGCCGCGCTCTCCGGCGTCGCGGGCGCGCAGGTCGCACGGACGCCCGCGGGCGCTCGCGTCGAAGTCCCTTCGGAGCGCGACGTTGACCCGGCGCTCGCCGCCGTGCGCTCGGTCGCGGGCGCGCGCCTCGTCTCCGTCCAGCCGGTCGGCAACCCGCTCGAAGAGCTGTTCGCCGGCAACGACTGATCACCACGGGCGGGCGCAACAGGCGACAAACGCGAAGGCGCGCGAGCGGTCAACGACCGCTCGCGCGCCTTCGCTTGTGCCTTAGCGCCTCTGCGCCTTTGCGTGAGTTACTCCCCTGAGAAAGGGAATCTCGCGCAAAGGCGCTAAGAAGAGGTTGTTGTGTTTGGCGGGCTTACTGTTTGAACCGGACGCCCGTCACCTCGACGCGGACGTTGGCCCGCACGTCCTCCTTGGCGAAGCCCTCCATCATGATCGGCACTTCGGCCACCCTGTTGTTCTCAAGCTCGGCCCGCCCCGAGGACGGGATCGCGATGACCGTGCGCTCGCGCACGGGTCGGCCTTCCAGATCGACGACCGTCGCCTTCAGCTCCAGCCCGGAGAGCGTGCGCCCCGTGAAGTTGCGCACCTTCGGCCGCAGGGTCATCACGATGTCGCCGACCGCGCGCGTCGATTCGTAGGCGTCCTGATCGGCGATGAACTCGACGACGACGCGATCCTTCGCCTGCGCGAACTCCGGCGAGCCGGCGCGGAACGCGCCTTCCAGACGCGGCTGCTCGCCGCCCCCCCCGCCCGGCCGCGTCGCCCAGTAAACCAGCCCGGCGACGACGAGCGCCGTCACCAGCGCGATGATGACGAAAATTTTCCGCCGCGAGGCGTCCGCTTCTTCAGTGTTCGCCCTGATCGTTGACATCTTAAAAGCCGTGACAGGTGAACCTTGACGGGTGACGGGAAGGAAGCTGATTTACTTGTCACGGTTTACCTGTCACCCGTCACGGCCTTTTATCACCTGCGCGCGTAAGTCCGCAAGTCCGTCACACGGCCCGCCGGGTCGGGCTGCGGGTCGGGGCGCGCGGCCCGGTCTTCCGGGTCGCGGACGAGCGAGCCGGTGCCGGTGCGCTGCTGTGCGGCGAGCGGCCAGGTGATGTGGAAGCGGCTGCCGCGGTCGAGGCCGCTCTCGACCGTGATCTCGCCGCCGAGCAGCTCGACGATCTTTCGCGTGATCGCCAGCCCCAGCCCGACGCCGCTGTAGGAGCGGGCGAGCCGGTCGTCCACCTGCCGGAACTCGTCGAAGATGAAGCCGATGGCCTCGGGCGAGATGCCGATGCCCGTGTCCTTGACTTCGAGTGACCAGCGCCCGCCGTCCAGAGGCGCGGCCGAGACGGTGATCTCGCCCGTCGCCGTGAACTTGACCGCGTTCGAGAGCAGGTTCGTCAAAACCTGCGAGAGCCTGTGCCTGTCCGTGACGACCGATTCGAGTCCGGGGGCGACCTCGGCGCGCAGGCGCAGGCGCTTGTCGCGCGCAGCCGCCTCGAAGGCCGCGACCGACTCGTTGACGATCTCGCCCACGTCCGTCTCTTCGAGCATGAGCGCGGCGCGGCCGGCTTCGAGTCGCGAGTAGTCGAGCAGGTGGTTGACGAGTTCGAGCAGCGCGTGCGCGTTGCGCTCCATGCGCGTGACGGCCTCAGACTGCAAGGGGGCGAGCGGCGCGTGGCGGTCGCGCTCCAACAGTTGGCACAGGCCGATGATGACGTTCAAGGGCGTCCGCAGCTCGTGCGAGACGTTGGCGACGAAGGCGGACTTGAGGCGGTCGTGCTCGCGCAGGCGGCTGTAGGCGTCCATCAGCTCGCGGTACTGCCTGACCTCGTTCGTGATGTCGCGGAAGACTGCGACCACGCCGCGGCTGCCCTCGCCCGCGAGCGGCGTGGCGCTCACCTCCAGAATCCCCTCCTCGCCGTCGGGCCGCGTGATCTGCACGTGCTCGCCGGAGACGTGCTCGCCCCTCTCCAAAGCGCGGCCGAGCGGCGACTCCGAGAGCGCGAGTTCGCGCCCCTGCGCGTCGCGCAGCTTCATCTCGGCGGAGAGCACTTCGAGCGGCTCGCGCGATTCGCCCGGCTTGCGGTTGAGGATGCGCGCGGCGGCGGGGTTGAGGCGGTAGCGCCCGCGCTCGTCCACCAGGAGCACGCCCTCGTCCATCTGGTTGATGATGCTCTCAAGCTCGGCGGCGCGCGCCTTCTCCGAGGCGAACGCGGCGGTCGCCAGCTTCTCCGCCCGCACGCGCTTCGAGACTTCGGAGAAGATCAGGATCAGGTCGCCGCCTACGCCGTCGGTCTCGGTCGTCGGCCAGAGGATCACGTCCCAGAACTTCTGCCCGCCCTCGCCCCCGCGCGCGACCAGCTCCAACGGCAGGCCGTAGTTGACGAAGGCGCGGCGCGTGCGGCGCACGTCCTCGACCACCTCGCTCAGGGCCGCGACGCCGGCCGCAGCTTCGTACAGCCCGCGCCCGGCGAGTTCCTTCGCGTCGCGCCCGACGAACTCGGCGAAGGCGGCGTTGGCGCGCCGCACGACGAGCTTCGAGTCGAGCACGACGACGCCGAGCGGCAGGCTGTCGAGCACCTCGGAGATGAACAGCCCCTGCGCTCGCAGCTCGTTGAACTTGCCTTCGAGGCGCGCGGCCATCGCGTTGAAGCCGGCGGCGAGCGTGCCTACCTCGTCGTCAGTCTCGACGGCGACGCGCTCGCGCAGTTGCCCTTCGCCGAACGTGGAGGCCGACGTTGCGAGTTTTCGGAGCGGCTTCGTGAAGCGCCCCACCGCCCACACGGAGAGCAGGATCGAGGCGAGCAGCGCGACGGCCCACGTTGCGGCGACGATCAGGACGGAGCGGCCCGCGGGCGTGTACTCCGGGAGCGGCACGCCGACCGCGGCTGTCCAGCCCGTGCGCTGGTTGCGCCGGCCCGAGGTCAAACGCATCGCGCCGTCGGGCCAGTGCTGCCCCGCGACGCCCTCTCGCGCCAGGCTCTGCGGCGCGCCCGCCGTCGCCGCGTCGTTCGGGTTCGGCACGACGCGGCCCGCAGAATCGAGCACGAGGATGGCCGCGTCTGAGTCCGGCGAGGCGTGCTGTTGCAGGCGCGCGTAAAGATCGGCGGCCTGCGCCGGATCGAGCGCTTCGGGGTCGTTGACGAGGTGTGGGCGGGCTTCGAGCCACGCATCGAGCGCGCCCTCGGCGGCGACGGACTTGACGCGCGCGATGGTCGTCGCCTGCTCGGTGATGTTCTTGCGGTAGTTGTTGAGTTGCAGGAGGCTGACGATGAGCAGGGGCAGTGAGAGCACGGCGAGCATCACCAGCAGCTTCGTCCGCACGTCGAGTGAGCCGTGTCTTTTGGCATCGCTCCTCGCCATCACCGCTCGCCGGCCGTAGTCCCCGCGCGGCGGCTGCGTGCGGGCGGCCAGCTAGGCGTCCGCGTCCGCACCGGCGGTCGCATGGAGGCGGCATAGACGATGATCGCCTGCGCGATCAACTCGTCGAGGAATGCGTCCGTGCGCCGCACCGCGTCGCGCAGTTCCCACAGGTCTCCTTCCATCACGCGAACGCCTTCGCGCCACAGGAAATCCGTCAGAACTCTGCGCAAGAGCATCAACTCGCGTGCCACTTCGTCGATCAGACAACCCTGTTGAAAACGCACCTGCGCGTGCGAACGCAAAGAGAGCGCCGCCTCCTCGACCTCTCGCCCGACGGCCCGCTCGTCCAGCAGACGCCCCAGTTCCTCCAAAACCTCCGGCACGCTGTCCACCAACTGCCTGTACGAGAGCAGCGACGGCAGGTCAGTCCGCCGCTCCGTATAGACCTCGTCCACCCACGCCACGACCAGCGCGTCCTCGTGCTCACGGAAGAGTGAAACGAAAGTGTTCATGGCAGAACAGGGGTTAGAGGGTAGAGGTCAGAGGCTAGTGAAAACGAGTTTGCCTTTCACTAGCCTCTGACCTCTACCCTCTAACCTCTATTTTCCCAGCAGCTTCTTCAAGAGACTTTCGAGCTGATCGAAGTCGATCGGTTTGGTGACGTACTCGTCGCAGCCGGCGGCGAGGGCGTCGGCGTGAAAATCCGAGGTGTCGTGGGCCGAGACGGCGACGATGGGGACTTCCGCCAGCCCGTCCGATTGGCGTATGCGGCGTGTGGCGGCCAGCCCGTCGAGCTTGGGAAGGCTCAAGTCCATCAGGATCAGGTCTGGGCGCTCCGTTTGCGCCGTCTCCACGGCCTGCTCGCCGTTGACGGCCTCGACCACGCGGTAGCCGCTCATCTCGAGTAAACGCCTCATCATGAAGCGGTTATCCTCGAAATCTTCGACCACCAGGACAGTCGGCTCGGCCCCGTTTCGCTTCGTCATCAACAACCCCCAAGCCCCGCATCCCGGCCCGCCCTTGTCGCAGCCGGCCGAGACGTATCACTAGCAAACACTAACTTTTTTTGCTAGGATACGCATCGAAACGCAACACAATGACAGCATAGTTCGGGTTCAATCCGTACAGACGGACACCCCCATGACGTGGAGCACGGGTAAAGCGTCCGGCCGGCGCGCGAGGTCAGTCAACTGAAAATGAAGCCGCTGCAACAGCCCGCCGCAGACTCGGCCGCACTCGAAGAGTTGGGGCGGGCCTCCGTGCAGGTCGTCCACGACCTCAAGAATCAGTTGAACGGTCTCAAACTCTATGCCACGTTCCTCCGCAAGCGCGCCGCGCGCGAAGAACGGCCGGCCGACGAGCTTGAGACCATCGACAAGATCATCGCCGGACTCGAACGGGCCGCCGCGGACACGCACGCGCTCGTGCGCTTCGGCCGCCCCCTGGAGTTGCACGCGCGGCCCGGCTCCGACCTAGCGCAAATTTTGACGGCCGCCGGGGCAGATACGTCCCTCCCGCCGGGCCAGGTTTTCCGCGGCGACTTCGACGCGCAGGCCCTGACCGAAGCGTTTCAGCTCGTCGGCGCGGCCGTCGGCGGCAGAGACGGCGCGGCCCGGCCGTCCGTCAGGCTGTTGCGCGACGACGACGCGGGCGCGCCCGCGGCCCTCGTCGAGTGGGAGACGATGCAGGGCGCACATCTCCTCGCCGCGGCCTCCTCGCTCTCCGGCAGCGACGGCCTGCGCGTCGCCCTCGCCCAGAAGGTCGTACGCGCGCACGGCGGCCGACTCGAACACGCCACCGGCGCGCTCCGCGCCCGGCTGCCGCTGACCGAATAGCAATCATCAACCGGCTTTCGGCAACCGGCGACTGGTTCGGGAACGGCTGGTTCTGCTGATAGCTGACCGCTAACAGCTAATAGCTTTTCACTTTCAGGAGAAGAACACAGGTGGATCGTAAAGAGGTACGCATTCTGGTCGTTGACGACGAGCCGATGATGGCCGACTCGCTCAAGCAGAACCTTTCGGAGGAGGGCTACACGGTCGATACAGCCTCGAACGGGGCCGAGGCCATCGAGCTGTTCGACGGCAGCGGCCACCGCGTCGTCATCTGCGACCTACAGCTCCCGGACGTGGACGGCATCGATGTGCTGCGCCACGTCAAGGACACGCGCCCCTCGACCGAGGTCATCGTCGTCACCGGCCACGGCACGACCGCCCGCGCCGTCGAGGCCACCAAGGCGGGCGCTTACGACTTCGTCGAGAAGCCCTTCGAGTTCGAGAAGATCGCCGTCGTCGTCCGCAACGCCGTCAAGCAGGTGGAGCTGGTCACGGAGGCCGAGACGATGCGCCGCCAGCTCTCGACGCGCACCGAGTATTTCAACATCATCGGCTCGTCGAAGTCGATGCAGACGATCTACGAGACCATCGAGTCGGTCGCCAAGTCGGACGCCAACGTCCTCATCGTCGGCGAGTCGGGGACGGGCAAGGAGCTGATCGCCAACGCCATCCATTACAACAGCCTTCGCGCCAAGAAGCCCTTCGTCAAGGTCAACTGCGCGGCGCTCCCGAAGGAGCTGATCGAATCAGAATTGTTCGGCCACACGAAGGGCGCGTTCACCGGCGCGCACGCCGACAAGGACGGGCTGATCCAGCACGCGGCGGGCGGCTCGCTCCTCCTCGACGAGATCGCCGAGATGCCCGTCGAGCTGCAGCCGAAACTTTTGCGCGTCCTCCAGGAGCGCAGCTACCGCAAGATCGGATCGGAGAGGACCTACGCGGTCGATTTCCGCCTCATCTCCTCGACCAACCGCCCGCCGGCCGACGCCATCCGCGACGGGCTGCTGCGCGACGACCTCTTCTACCGCATCTCGACGATCACGATCCACGTCCCGCCGCTTCGCGAGCGCACGGACGACATCCAGCTCCTGACCGAGCACTTCCTGCGTGACTTCGCCAAAAAATACCACCGCCAGATCGGCGGCATCTCGCAGTCCGCCTACCAGCGCCTCTTCTCGCACACGTGGCCGGGGAACGTCCGCGAGTTGCAGAACGTCATCGAGCGCGCGGTGCTGCTCGCCAAGTCGAACAAGATCGAGCCGGTCGATCTGCCCTTCGACAACGGCTCGCTCCCGGAGAAGGCCGCGGCCGGCGCGGGCTGGGACGTGCCGCCCAACATGACGCTCGAAGAGATCGAAAAGCTCGTCATCGAGAAGACTCTGCAACGCACCGGCGGCAATAAGCAGGCCGCCGCCAACCTGCTGGGCATCTACCGCCCGCGCCTCTACAGCAAGATCAGGAAGTACAACATCGACGTGGGCGCGCTCGCCACGCCGTAAGACAAGTGAGTGGTAAGCAGTAAGGAATAGAGCTTGATCGTGCTCCATCCTGACTTCTTATTTTTTTACCTTCTGCTTACCGCTCACC
>DATHBT010000266.1:0-1950 GCA_035295985.1 Pyrinomonadaceae bacterium
GTGGCTTAAGGCGGCGGTTTGCTAAACCGTTATAGGTCAAAAGCCTATCGCAGGTTCGAATCCTGCCATCTCCGCCAGACATTGCGGTGGTCAGTGGTCAGTGGTCGGTGGTCAGTGGACGATCAGAAATCCTACTGACAACTGACCACCGACCACTGACCACTTGCTTTTATGATTCGAGTCCGCTTCGCACCGTCGCCGACCGGCTACCTGCACATCGGGGCCGCGCGCACGGCCCTCTTCAACTGGCTCTACGCCCGGAAGGTCGGCGGCAAGTTCCTGCTCCGCATCGAGGACACGGATCTGCAACGCTCGACCGACGAGTCCACCCGCTCGATCCTCGAAGGCTTAGCTTGGCTCGGCATCGCCGACTACGACGAGGAGATTGTCTTCCAGTCGCAGAGCGCCGACCAGCACCGCGCCGCCGCGTTGAAGTTAATTGAGACGGGGCGCGCTTACCGCGACTTCACGCCGAAGGAGGAGCGTTCGGATAAGAACGTCAAGCAGGAGATCGCCGAGCGGGCGCGCCACGCGGCGACCGTGGGGACGGATCACCGCGCCAACCCGTTCCGCGATCTGCCGGCCGAAGAGTCGGCCCGCCGCGCCGAGTCGGGCGAGCCTTTCGCGGTTCGTCTGAAGGTCGCGCGCGAGGGGCGCTCCCGCTTCGAGGACGCGGTTTACGGCGCGCAGGAGCGCGACTATGCGGAGATCGAAGACCTCGTCCTGCTGAGATCGGACGGCCACCCGCTCTACAACCTGTCCGTCGTCTGCGACGACATCGAGATGGGCATCACGGACGTGATACGCGGGCAGGATCACCTGACGAACACGCACAAGCAGATTCTCATCTACGAGGCGCTCGGCGCGCCCGTCCCCCGCTTCGCGCACCTGCCGCTCATACTCGCCCCCAACAAGGCGAAGCTCTCGAAGCGTAAGCACGGCGAGGTCGTAAGTTTAACGACATACCGCGACCGCGGCTTCATCCCCGCCGCCTTCCGCAACTTCCTCGCGCTGCTCGGCTGGTCGCCCGCGGGCGAGGATCGCGAAATCTTCACGCTCGGAGAGCTGGTCGAAAAATTCTCGCTCGAAGGCATCCACCGCTCGCCCGCCGTCTTCAACTTCACGGAGGGCGACGCGCGCCACTGGACGGATCAGAAGGCGCTCTGGATGAACGCCGAGTACGTCCGCACGCTCCCGCTCGAAGAGCTGCTGCCGATGGTGCGCGCCGAACTGGAAGCCACCGGGCTGTGGCGCGACGAGTACGAAGGCGAGCGTCGCGGGTGGTTCGCCCGCACGGTCGATCTCATCCGCCAGCGTTTCCACACGCTCAAAGATTTTTCCACGCAGGGGCGCGCCTACTTCGCCGACGACTTCGAGTTCGACGACGCGGCCGTCGCCAAGAACCTGCGGAAGGAGCCGCGGCTGCGCGAGCTGCTGCCCGCGCTCGCGGATCGCATCGAGCAGGTCGAGGACTTCAACGTCGAGACGGCCGAGGCGGCGCTCCGCGCCTTCGCCGACGAAGCGGGCGTCAAGGCCGGCCTCCTGATCAACGCCGCGCGCACCGCGCTCACGGGCCAGTCGGTCGGCCCCTCCATGTTCGACGTGTTCGACACCGTCGGCCGCGAGCGCTCGGCCAGGCGGCTGCGCGACGCAGCCCGGCTCGTCTAAGAGGTCTTCACAAATTTGTAGGGGCAGAGGACTTGTCCTCTGCCCGTCGCGCGCCAGTGGGGACTCAAGATGAAAGATTGATCCGACCTCGAAAGAACGCGCTCGTTGATGAGCGGCTTCGCCACACCGGGCAGGGACAAGCCCCGCCCCCGCGAACATGGCACGCGTTGAGTTTTGGCACGGGCTGTAAAGGTCTGTACCCGATGAGGCGCGATAAGGCCGCGCCGCCTCAGTCGCGAAAGGAAGTTTTTATGTGCAGAAAAATTTTCGCCGCGCTCGCCT
>DATHBT010000267.1:0-4281 GCA_035295985.1 Pyrinomonadaceae bacterium
CAAGTCCGCGGCCCGTTCGGGCGCGAGAACGCGAACAACGTTAAGGCCGGCACTCGACACAGACTGTGTCGAGTGCCGGCGTCTCGTTTGAGCGACTTTCAGTCGCTACGGGCCGCGGACTTGCCCCGCCCCTACAAATCTGCTCTCAGTACGGCGTCAGTTGACGAACCGTCGGAGCTGGACGCTGACGGCGAAGCCGATGGCGATGAAAGTGGCGAGCACCGAGGAGAGGCCCGCGCTCATCAGCGGGAGCGGCACGCCGATGACGGGCAGCAGGCCGAGCGTCATCCCGACGTTGATGAAAATCTGGAAGGCGAGGCCGCCGACTATCGCCATGATGACGAGCATCCCCGTCCGGTCGGGCGCGCGCCTCGCCCCGGAGAGCAGCCGCGAGAGTAAGACGGCGTAGGCCAGCAGCAGCAGGATCGAGCCGACGAAGCCGGTCGTCTCGGCCGTCACGGCGAAGATGAAGTCGGAGTGCGGCTCGGGCAGGAACTTCAGGCGGCTCTGCGAGAACTCGTCCGTCGCCACGCCCGCGCCCATCACGCCCCCCTTGCCCACGGTCACGATTGACTGCCAGGTGTGGTAGCCGTAGCCGCGCCGGTCGGCGTTCTCCGGGTCGAGGATGACCTGTATGCGCTGCTGCTGGTAGTTCTTGATCTTGCCGGTCTTGACCCCGACCACGTAGGCCGCGGGGATGAGCACGACCGAGAGCGCGAGCGACGCGAGGACGAGCCACATCCTGATCGAAGAGAGGAACACGACGACGGCGAGCAGCGGCAGGTACGTGATGGCCTGCCCCGCGTCCGGCTCTAACAGGATGAGGCCGACGGGCAGCGCGAGGATGCCGACGCCCACCGCCATCTCGCGCCACGCGAGCGTGCGCTGGCGGACGCGGCCGAAGTAGTAGGCGAGCATCAGCACCGTCGGGATTTTGACGAACTCCGAGGGCTGGAACTGCCCGACGACCGGCGTCTTGATCCACGCGCGCTGGCCGTTGAGCTTCAGCCCGATGCCGGGGATCAGCACGATGATGAGTAGGAAGAGGCCGAAGGCGTAGAAGACGGGCGCGAGGTGGACGAGCTTGCGGTAGTCCGTGAACGCCACGGCGAACATCGCGCCGAGCGAGATGCCCAGGCCGATGATCTGCTTGCGCCAGTAGCCCTCGCCGGGCGCCGCGTTGTAGATCTGCCACGTGCCGAACACGACGATGCCGACCGCGAGCAAAGTCAGCAGCCAGTCGAAGTCGCGGAAGCGGCGGGACTCTAAAATCGCGGGCATGAAAATCAGCCTTCGGCGGTCAGCAATCAGCCGCCAGCAAAAGTCGGTGCGGGACGGCAAGAGCGCGCCGGCCGCGCGCACTCGGCCGCCGGGCCTCCCACGTCAGTCATCAACGGTCGCGCCCGTCGGGGCGGCGGTCTGCCGGCCGCGCGCGACTGTTCCGTCGCCCTGCTGCCCCTGCCGCTTGGCGAGCAGTTGCGAGCCGGGCGGGTACTCGCCGCGCGTCTTGAGGTAAAACTCCTCGATCACCATGCGCGAGGCGGGCGCGGCGAACTTGCCGCCGAAGCCGACGTTCTCGATGAGCGCGACCATCGCGATCTCCGGCTTGTAGGCCGGCGCGAAGGAGACGAACCACGAGTGATCCTTGTTCTCGCCCACGTCCTTGCCCAGCGAGACGACCTGCGCCGTGCCGGTCTTCCCGGCCACGTCGAAGCCGTCTATCCGCACGGCCGTGCCCGTGCCCGCGTCGTTGACCACCTTCCACATCCCCTCGACGACGAAGTGGTGATTCTCCGGCTTGAACTCCACGACCTTCGGGTTCGGCCTGTCCTGCTTCTGGAGGACGGGGTCTGCGGCGCGCACCTGATTGTAGTTCATGGCCGGGCGGGCCGGGCGGTAGATGTCCGGCCGGGCGGGGTCGCCGACCGCGGCCGTCTCCCTGACCTCCTTCATCAGGTGCGGGACGTAGAACTTGCCGCCGTTGGCGATGCCGGCGATGGTGCGCACCAAGGCGATGGGCGTGACGAAGTCGTGCACCTGACCGAACGAGGCATAGACGGTGTCGATGTCACGCCACTCCGGGTCGCGCGGGTTGAAGCGCCGCTTCATCTCGCGCGAGGGCGTCCAACTGATCAGCTCGTGCGGAAGATCGACACCAGTGCGGCGGTTCAGATCGTAGTCCGAGACCATCTTCTGGATGCCTTCCAGCTCCATCTTGAGGCCGAGGCGGTAGAAGTAGCCGTCACACGACTTCTGGATGGCGTAGCGCAGTTCGGGCGAGCCGTGGTGGCCCATGCAGCGCGTGAACTTGTTGCCGATGGTGATGCCGCCGCCGCACACGAGGTTCGAGTTCTTGATCGTGATCTGCCCCTGCTCGAGGCCCGCAATCGCCATCGGTATCTTCCACGTCGAGCCGGGCGGGTAGCGGCCCGAAATCGCGCGGTTGACCATCGGCGTCTTGGGATCGCGGAAGAGCGCCACTATCTCCCTGCGCGTCTCGCGCGAGACGACGTTCTGCGAGAAGATATTCGGGTCGAATGTCGGCGCGGAGGCGAGCGCGAAGATTTCGCCGCTGTTCGGGTCCATCGCGACGAGCACGCCGCGCTTGGACGGCGAATTCCTCAACTGATCCTCGGCCTGTAGCTGCATGTCGAGGTCGATGGTCGTCACCATGTCCTGGCCCGGCTGCGGATCGACCACCTCGACCGTCTCCTGAATCCGGCCGCGGCTGTCCACGATCACCTTGCGGTAGCCGTCGCGGCCCCGGAGGTGGTAGTCGTAAACGGCCTCCAAACCCTCCTGCCCGACGATGTCGCCCGCACGGAACTCTTCGCCCGTCCGCCCGTCATCGGGGCGCACCTTGAAGCGGCCCTGCTCCCTGAACTTCTCCAACTGCTTCGGGCTGACCTCGCCGACGTAGCCGAGCACGTGCGCGAGGACGCCGCCCTCCGGGTAGCGGCGCTGCGGCTGCTGCTCGATGCGCAGCTCCGGGTGATCGATCCCCTGATGCGTCTCGACCCAGGCGATGTCAGCGGGGCTGGCGTTCTGCTTGATGATGATCGACTCGAAGGCCGGCTGCGACTTCAGCTCCTCGAACCGCTCGCGCAAAATTTCCGGATCGACGCCCAACTCCCGCGAGAGCGGCTCGACCAGCGCCGCGTAGTCGCGCCCCTTCATCTCCTCGCGCGAGAGGATGACGTTGTGGATGGGGCGCGAGTCAACGAGGATTTTGCCGTGGCGGTCGAGGATGACGCCGCGCGGCGCGGGGATCGGCAGCAGCCGCACCCGCTGGTTCTCGGCCCGCTCTGCGTAGTAAGCGCCGTTGACGACCTGCAGGAAGTAGAGCCGCGTGCCGAGCACCGCCAGCATCGCCAGCGCGATGACCTGGATGACCCTCAGCCGCAGCCGCAGGTTTTGCGATTCGTCCTCGAATTTCATGGCGTATAGCTGTTAGCGATTAGCTGTTAGCAAAACCAAAAACCTACGCGGAAGCTGCCAACCGTCTTCTTCCGGCTAAAAGCCAAGAGCTAACAGCTAACAGCTACGCCTACCTCCTCACCAGTGTGCTGCGGCGCGCGGCGCGGCGGCGGAAGGCGAAGTGCCTGCGCTGGCGCGCGCGGTCGCTGAAGAAGACGTCGAGCACGTAGAAGATGAGCGTGCCTGCGACGGTCGTGCCGATCAGCTTGTAGGCCGTCGCCTCGGCGAAGGGGACGAGCGACGGCTGGCCGAGCACGCGGTGGAGCAGGACGAAGACCACGGCGTCGAGCGCCGCGGAGCCGGCGATGACCGGAATCCTGACCACCGGGTTGTCGAGCGCCACGCGCGTGGCGAGCGCCGCGATCAGGTAGGCTACAAGCGTCTTCGAGAAGGCGTTCGCCCCCAACAACCCGCTGCTGAAAACGTCAGTGGCGAGACCGGCCGCGAAGCCCGCGAGCATCGCGCCGACCACGTCGCGCCGCAGCGCGAAGTAGGTCGCGACGACCAGAGGCAGATCGACGTGGACGAGGAGGTGGCCGACGCCCGGCAGGTTCCTCAGCGTCGTCTGCAACACCACCGCGAGCGCGACGACGATGGCGATCTTGAACTTCATAAAGCCCGTGCCAAGTAAACCGTGATAAGTGACAAGTAAGAACAGTTATCAAGAATGGTTCTGCTTGTCACTTATCACTCGTCACTTGTCACCTGCTGCCCCCCTTGCTCTCGTTCCTCTGCTGCGGCGTCGGCGTCGGGACGACGCGGGGCGGCGGGCGGTAGAGCAGCACCGAGACCTCGGAGAGGGCG
>DATHBT010000268.1:0-2183 GCA_035295985.1 Pyrinomonadaceae bacterium
GGCGGAAGATCGGGGGACACGAAGAGAGCGCGTGCGCGGCCGCTTAGTTCGGCCGCGCACGCGCTCCGCGTCTTCCACCGACTTGATTACCGGCCGCCCGCGAGCTTCGCCAGCTCGGCGGCGAGCGGCGAATTCATCGCCTGCAGCTTCTTCTGCTGTGCGGCGAGGCCGGCGTTATCGTCCATCAGGTAGTAGGCGAGGCCCAGGTTGTAGTTCGCCTCGGGGTAGTCGGCCCGCGCGGCGAGCGCCTTCTTGAACGACTCGACCGCCTCGGCGTAGCGCTCGGCGCGGCTGTGGATGACGCCGAGGTTGTAGTGCGCCTCGGCGTATTCGGGGTTAATCTCAACGGCCTTCTGGAGGGCCGTGACGGCCTCCTGCTGGCGGCCCAGCGCGTCGAGCGAGAGCGCGAGGTTGTAGTAGGGGTTCGCCGCCTTCGCGCCGGCCCGCTCGATCTGATCGATGACCTGCCGGTACGAGTTGACCGCCTCGGCGTGCTGCCCCGCGGACGCCTGCGAGTTGGCGAGGGCGTACTGCAACTTGATGGGGTCGTTCGGGTCGTCGCTGACGGGGTCGGGCTTGAGCGCGACGGCCGTCTTGTAGGCGGCGGCGGCCTCCTTGAACTGCCCGGCCGCCTCGTGCGCCGAGCCGAGCGCGTAGAGGGCGCGGAAGACGTCCGGCTTCATCTTCGAGGCGCGGGCGTAATGCACGGCTGCCTCTTTGTACTTGCCTGCCTCGTAGAGTTCGTCGCCCTGCTTCATGGCGAGCTTGAAGTCGTCCAACTCCCCGGCGCGCGTCGCCCCGCCGGTCGCCAGCTTGTCGGAGGCGTCGCGCTTCTCATACTGCTCGAAGCCCTTCGCCCCCGGCGGCAGCTTCTTCTTTTTCGGCGGCGGCTGCTGCTGGTTCTGCGCGGCGGCGCTCGGCGGCGCGCCGACGAACAAGCCCGCCGACAGCGCGGCAGCGCACACCGTGGCGAGCAGGGCGATCCGGCTCGACTTCCTTATAGCTTCGGCCATCATCTTTCCTTCCTTCAAAGAAGTTTGTTCTTTGTCCGTGGTCAGTCGCCCGTCGTCCGTGCCAGGTGAGCAGCCGCGTTGTCGCAGGCGTCCAGCCGGTGAGGCTCGAACAACTGACAACTGACCACGGACAACGGACAAGTTTTTAACGCCAGTCGCCGACGAGGACGAAGGGCGCCCAGTAGAAGGGCGCGCTGTAGCGTTTGTTCGCGATCATCTGCTGCTGCGCGGCGCGCATGGCCGCCACGGGTTCGTTCCCGCCGGAGGCCAGCAGCCGCTTGTAAAACTCCGGCATCAGCTCGGCCGTCGAGCGGTCGGCGACAGACCACAGGCTGACGCCCACGGTGGGCGCGCCCGCGTACATGAAGGCGCGCGTCAGTCCGATGACGCCCTCGCCCCGCTTCTCCTTGCCCAGCCCCGTCTCGCACGCGGAGAGGACGACGAGCGGCGAGCCGAGGCGGAGGTTGAAGACCTCTTCGACGCGGAGGAAGCCGTCGGCCTCCGGGTCGCCGACGAGCGTGAGCGCGAGGCCCGTGAACTGCGGCCGCTCCGCGTCGAGCAGCCCGTGCGTGGCGAAGTGTAGCACGCGGTAGCCGCCGAGATTGCGCCCGCGGACGTTGCCTTCGGAGGCGTCGAAGTCGAGCCACACGTCTGCGCCGGGGCCGCCATCGCGCGCCAAGTCCGCGATGCGCTCGGCCTCGGCGCGCGTCCCCACGAGCCGCGCGAGCCGCAGCGTCATGAGCTTCGAGCCGGTCACGTCCTTGAGCGCGCTCTGGAGGGCCGCGCGCTGCGCCGGGGCGTCCTTCGACGCGGCGGCCTTGCCGCGCGCGCGCAAGTCCGTCGCGTCGAAGACGGGGTCGGCGACGACGAGCACGCCGCCCGCCGTGGCGCGCTGCCGCTGCCGCACGGCCGCCAGAACGGAGGCCGACGGCGCGTAAACGATCTCGTTCGTCTTCACGAGATAAGGCAGCGCGGAGTAGTCCGTGCCCCCCGGCGCGGTGACGAGCGCCTCGAAGGGCACGTAGTTGAGCGCGCCGTCGGGGACGACGAGCAGGCGGCGCGCGCCGAAGGCGGCTGCCGCCGGGGCGACGGCCGAGCGGTAGAGCGCTTGGGCCGCGGCCGCGTACTCCGCCACGCCCTTCGTCTCGGTCGGCGCGCCGCCGCCGAGCA
>DATHBT010000269.1:0-5901 GCA_035295985.1 Pyrinomonadaceae bacterium
GCCCGCCCGTCGCGGCGTAGATCATGCGCGTCTGCCGCCCCAGCCTGTCGCGCGCGGGCCGCTGCCAGCCGTAGGAGAGGCCGAGCGACAGGGTGAGTGACGGGCGCAACTGCCACGCGTCTTGTAAGTAGAACTCGTAGACGTTGTGCGCGGCGTCGGCCGTCAAAGGCGTGCCGAAGGGCAGAGGGTTCAGGGCGGAGTCGCGGACGGTGAGGGCGCTCAGCGTGTCAACCATCCCGGTCGCGGCGGCGAAGAGCGCGTCCCACTGGCCGACCTCGTTCGCGCGCAGACAGTTGATCTGACTCGGCGTCGAGCAGGTCGGCGGGCGCGACGAGGCCGGGATGAGGATGTTGCTGCCGCGAGAAACATCGGCCACGAGCGAGGCCAGCGAGCCGGCGACCTTGTCGTTGCGCGTGTGCCGCGTGAGGACGCGGCGGGCGTTGAGGCCGAACTGCGCGGAATGGCCGCCCCTCGTCCAGGTGCCGTCGTAGACGAGTTGGAACGACTCGTTGTCGTTGCGCTGCGTGCGAGCGCGCTGGCCGTCCACGTCGACGGGTTCGCTCACCAGTTGATCGAGGTTGCCGCCGCCGACGTTGAGCGCGACGCGGCCGGCGGCCGACTCCGTCCCCGGAATGGCGAGAAGGCCCGACACGGCCGAAGGGTCGATTGGCTCGCTCGACTGACGATCCCTAGTCCAGCCGAGTTTGAGACTGAAGGTCGAGGCCGGCGCGGGCGAGCCGGCGAGACCGAGCGTGAGGTTCTGCCCGCGCAGCGGGGCGGCGGCGGTGAAACGGGCACTGCCGCCGCGGATGTCGAGTTGCTGGCGCAGGCCGCCCGCGCCCCCGAGGGTCGAGAGCCGGCGCGCGTAAGTGCCGGAGAGGTTCAGCCACCAGCCGCGCGCGAGCGCGTGATCGTAGCGCGCGACGACGTAGTCGTTCTCCAGCGGGGCGACGGCGGTCGAGCGCCAGCCGACGGTGTTGAGGCCGTCGCCCGCGGAGGGATCATTCCCCGGCGGCAGCAGCGACCAGAGCGCGGCGACCGCGGGGCTGAGGCCGAGCCGCCGCGGATCGCAACGCGCGTTGCCGCTCGCGCCGCACAGCGTCGAGGTTGCGAGGTCGTAAGAGACGACGTTGCCGCCGTTATCGCGGAGGCGGACGACGCCGCGGCGCAGCGTGTCCGTCGGCACGACGCGCACGACATCGAAGGCGCGTGAGAAATCGCGCGCCTCGTAGTTGACGAAGAAGAACGAACGGTCGCGCGCTGCGGGGCCGCCGAGGCGGAAGCCGTAGCGGTTATCCTTCTGCTCGGCCTCCGCCACGCCGCTGCGGTTGTTCGTCCAGCTGTTGGCGTTCAGGTTGTGGTTCTGGTGATACCAGTAGGCGGCCCCTTTGAACTCGTTCGAGCCGCGCCGGCCGAGGAGCGCCACCTGCCCGCCCGCCGCGCGCCCGAACGACGCGTTCGGGTTCGCCACTGCGACGCGGAACTCTTCCACGCTCTCGACGGGCACGGGGATCATCGTGCGGAAGCCCGCGCCGCCGCCCGTGGAAGTCTCGGTGATGTCGATGCCGTCGAGCGTGAAGGTGCTCTGGTCTGTGCGCGCCCCCGCGACCGCGCCGCCGCGGTTGCCGGGGTCTGCGTCGCCGGCCTCGGGACTGGTGCCCGGCTGGAGGGTCAGGAACTCGACGGCGCTTCTTTCGAGCGAAGGAAGGTAGAGCAGAGAGTGGGCCGCCACGACGCTGCCGACCGTCGCGTCCACCTTCTGAAGACCCGCCCCCTCGCCGGCGACGACGTTAACGGTCTCGGCCACGTCACCGATCTCAAGCGCCACGTCGAGGCTGTAAGACTTCGCGACCTCCACCCGCAAACGGGAGACGCGCGCCAGCCGGAAGCCGCGCGCGCGCACCCGGAGATCGTACTCGCCGGGCGTCACGCGCGGGAACGCGTACTGGCCCGTCCCGCCGCTCACCTGCTTCTGGCTCTCGCCCGTCGCCGCGCTGCGCAACTCGACCTCGGCCCCCGGCACGGCGGCCCCGTTGCGATCAACCACCCTCCCGGCCATCGCGCCCGTCGCGGAGGTCTGCGCCCACGCGAGCGCGTGAGGGCTGAAGAGCGCGGCGGCCGCGCAGAAGGAGATCATCGAGCGGCGGGCGAGCGCGGCCACGCCAGTTGTGGGGGCTGAAAGTCTCATGGCGTTCAAGGCGGCGAGGCCGCGGACGGAGAGAGAGACCGCGCGGCGCGCGCCCGCGCGGGCGAAGGCGTCGTAGCCGACTACGATTCCCTTCTCGCGCGGTGCGGGCCATTCGCCCGCACCGCGGCGAGCGCGCGTGAAGATCAGTGGTGCGCGGGGACGGTCCCCTTGCAGCCCTTCGGGTAGATGGCGGCCGGCACGATGCGGACGAGCTGCATCATTCCCCGATCCTCGTGGGCGAGGACGTGGCAGTGGAGCACGAATGTCCCGACGAAGTCCTGGTAGGTCTGCCGGAACGTGATCCGGCCGGGTGTGATCTTGCCGTCGGAGGTGATGTTCGCTTTCGGTATGGCGATCACATCCTGCCAGATGTAGTTGTCCGCCGGCGCGTAGGTCGAATACTTATCCGGCCCGGTCGGGGTGTCGATCCGGATCACCTGGAACGGGTTGATGTGGATGTGGAAGGGGTGCGCGACCGTGGTGTGGTTCTCAAGTATCCAGTCCCGCAACCCGTCGAGCGGCATGCACTGATCGATGATAAGGAGGTCAGGGGCTGCTTCGGCAGGTATGCGCCTCGACGATCAAACACAGACGCAGTATGAAAAAAGCAGCGTGAGCTTATTTACTACAATGGGTGTTGTCAAGATGATTTTGCTGCCGGGATTGCCTAAATCAGACCTGATGGTGGTATGAGGCTTGACATGCATCGATGTCCGTATTGCCACAGCGCCGAACGCCAAGTGAAGTCAGGGTTTAACCGCACCGGCAGCCAGCGCCTTCAGTGTCAGGCGTGCCGCCGCCGGTACACGCCGCGCCCGAACCCGCCCGGCTACGACGACCGGACAAGGGCGACCGCGCTCAAGCTCTACCTCGAAGGCAACGGGCTGCGCCGCATCGGGCGGCTGCTCTCGGTTAACCACCAGTCGGTCACCAACCGGGTCAACTCGGCCCACGCCCAGCTCCGGGCCAAGCAGTCCGACTCCCCGCCGCCCCCGGCCGCGGGCACGCTGGAGATGGACGAACCGTTCACCTTCGTCGGCTCAAAAAAAGCCCGCGTATATCGTCGCCATCGTCGAAAGGGTGTCGCGGCGCGTCGTCGCGCACGCGGTCTGCGGGGAGCGGACGCAGGAGGTGGTTCAGGCCGTCATAGATTCCGCGCCGCACGCGCTGCTTCTCGAAGTGCATCCGCGCCCTGCTTCGGGCGGTCGAGTTGTTCATCTGGTGCTGGAACGAGCGCCGGACCTGCAAGCAACAACACCCGCGCTATCCGAGCAACGCCATCGATTTCGTCTCATGTCTGATTTAGTCACTCCCGCTAGCTGTTAGCTTCATGCAGCCCAGAAAGGGCGACAATAAAATAGCCTGGGTCAACGCCCCCGATTGCGTACCGGAAAAACATGCGAGGCCCCGGAGGGGCGGAATAAATCTAATGAAGAATTTATTCCGCCCCTCCGGGGCCTCGCCGCCGTCGGAGGTTTCGTCTTACCAGCGAGAGTGCGAGGCTAACAGTTCGTCCTCACGCTCTTGCGACAGTGAGGACGAAGACTTCGGGCGCGCCGGCTTCGCGGAGGGCGCGGGCGCAGGAAGAGACGGTCGCGCCAGTTGTGAGCACGTCGTCAACGAGCAGGACTACGTGGCCCGCGACGAGGCGGGGGCGGGTGACGCGGAAGGCGTCTTCGACCGTCTCGCGGCGGGCGCGCACGTCCATGCCGGCGCGGTGGCGCTCGGAGTGGCGCTGGCGCGTGAGACTCCGCTCGTCGAGTTTCAGCCGGTTGCGCGAGGCCACGCCGCGGGCGAGCAGAGCGGCCTGGTTGAAGCCGCGCTCGCGCCGTCGCTCTGCGTGTAGCGGGACGGGCACGACGAGCGTCGCGCCGTCGAGCGGCGGACGCTTCTGCGCCTGGGCGAGCAGGCGTGCGAGGCGCGCGCCGACGTGCGGCTCGTGCTTGAGGCGCAGGACGGCCGCGCGCAGAGCGCCTTCGTAAACGCCCACGGCTCGCGCGGCCGTGTAGTCGTCCGCGTCGCAGCGGCGGCAGCGCACGCGCTCGCGCACTTCGGGCGGGAGTTCGACGTGCGCGGGCGTGCCGCACTTCCAGCACAGGGTTTCGTCGCCGCTGAAGACGGTCGTCGCCTCCCAGCAGGCGGCGCAGGCAGGCGCGTCGGCGCGCCGCCCGACTTCGGCGAAGCCGCAGGCCGCGCATCTCAGCGGGTAGAAGAGCGAGAGCGCCGCGTCGGCGACGGCGTTGAACTGTTTTATGAAAGGTATTGTCATTCCGTGTGAGGGTTCGCGGGGACACGTTTTAGCCGGACGGGCGCGAGCATACACGAAAAACGGCCCCGCGGCTCGTCCGAATCGAACCGCGGGGCCGTCAAAATTACAGGCTCCGTTAAGTCTCAGCCGATCAGTCTTCGTCCTGGTTGAGCAGGCCGCGCTCCTGCAAGTCCTGGCACTTGACGCAGTAGCGCGCCCACGGCACGGCCGCGAGCCGCTTCTCCGAGACATCCTCGCCGCAGTTGACGCACTCGCCGTAGTCGCCCGCCTCGACGCGCTTCAGGGCCTCGTCGATCATCTCCAGCATCCGCCGGTCGTTGGCCGACATCGAGATGAGCAGCTCCTTCGTGTAGGCGTTGGCGGCCATGTCGGCCGGGTCCTGCGTCGCCTCGGCGTCGCGCTCGCGGCTCGACATCTCGGCCTCCGTCACCTGCCGGAACAGGCCCTCGCGGCGCGCGAGCAGCAGGTCGCGGTAAGATTTCAGCTTCCTCTTGTCCATCAACTCTCCCCTCTTCTCCCCCTTGATCGCGCTCAAAATTTCAACCCCCCATCTTTTGAGGCCGCCCGGCAGGACGAGCCGGCCTAAAGCCGCCGAGTTTAAACGATTGCCACGTAGAAGCGAAACTGAAAAACACTCCCGGCGGAAAATTTTTCGTCACTTCTGGTACGGCAGCCCGCGCAAAATCGTGAACCCGCGATACAACTGTTCGGCGAGTACGACGCGGGCCATCTCGTGCGTCAGCGTCAGGCGCGACAGCGACCAGCGAACGTCGGCGCGCGCCCTCACCTCATCGGAGACGCCGAGGTGCCCGCCGACGACGAAGGCAACCTCCTTGCGCCCCTCGTTCTGCCAGCGTTCAATCTCCGCTGCCAGTTCCGGCGAACTCCACTGCCGCCCCTCCACGTCGAGCAGGACGACGTAAGAGCCGGCCGTGAGCGAGTCTGTGATCCGCTTCCCTTCCTCGGCCAGCACCGCGCGGTCGCCCGCGCCCTCGCGCAGCTCCGTCGCCTCGCACCGCGCGAACCGTGACAGGCGGCGCAAATAGTCGTCAATCAACAGCCGCAGCGGCTCGCTCCGCGTCTTCCCCACCCAGATGAGACGCAGACGCATCGCTCTAAGACGTGAAATCGCCCGCGGAAGTTGCCGGGCATCCGCGGGCCGCCCGCGTTTGACGACGAAAGTTCTCCGGGAGGGCGGTGAGAGCGGCAGCCACCGCTCCGACACTCAGAGCGAGAGCAGGCAGAGACCCGCGGGCGACGTGAAAGGGCGCGACCGTCGCCGCGGCGAGTGGCGTGGCGGCCGCCGCTCCTCGCCAGCTTGCTGGCCCGGCCCTCACGCTTCGGCCGCGGGCTGAGTGCCGCCGGCCGGCTCGCCCGCCAGCTCGGCGGGCAGCTCGACGCGCGCGGCGTCGCGCCACAGCCGTTCGAGATCGTAGAAGCGGCG
>DATHBT010000270.1:0-5326 GCA_035295985.1 Pyrinomonadaceae bacterium
AGATTTCGGTTTCTTTCCCGCCACCCGCCACGGTTTACTGTTTACGGCTCTTCAGTTACCAGCGCGGCTCGCGGTCACGTCCACCGCCGCCGCCGCCGTAGCCGCCGCCACCGCCGTAGCCGCCACGGCCTCCACCGCCGCCGCCGTAACCGCCGCGGCCTCCGCCACCGCCGCCCTCGGCGCGCGGACGCGCCTCGTTAACGGTCAGCGGCCGGCCCTGGTAGTCCTTGCCGTTGAACTGCTCGACGGCGGCCGTCGCGCCCTCCTGCGTCGCCATCTCGACGAAGCCGAAGCCGCGCGAGCGGCCCGTCTCGCGGTCGGTCACGACCGAGGCGTTCTCGACCTCGCCGGCCGCCGAAAACAGTTCCTGCAAATCCTCGCCCGTCACGCGGAAGGGCAGGTTCCCAACGTAAAGTCTCGTTGCCATTTCCTAAGTTCCTTTTCTCTGAGGAGGAAGCGCGGGCGTGTTGCTGCTTACAGGGAGGCAGTCTGGTGGGGCTGTTCTCTGGAAGCCTTCTTCGGCGACTTGCGCCCGGTGCTCTAACAGTCTCAACTAACTGGCGAGAGCGTCTCCTGACCTGACCTAACCGACCTCGCTCTCTCTTCAGCCGAACCGGGTCGCCGAGCCTTCGCGTCACGGGCAGGCGCGTCAGGCGCTGACGCGCGAGAGCAGGGAGCCTGAACGGCGAAAAGTATGCCCGCAAACAGGGGGCGAACGCAAGGACTTTGTTGCGCGCGGCGCGGGCGCGGATTGCCCTTGAAAAGCGCCACCTTTTGGCGCAGAATACGCGCGTTAGAGATCGAGAGCCACGACGACACACCCGGCCGGCCGCGCCGAGGGCTTCGGGCGCGGTCGCTGACATTTCCCACGAACCTCGTCCCCGCGACGGCGCGACGTAAGTCTTCCGAGGTCGCAAAGGCCACCGCCCCCGAACATGATCGGCCACACCATCTCCCATTACCGCATCATATCCCGGCTCGGCGAGGGCGGCATGGGCGCGGTTTACGCGGCCGAAGACACGAGGCTCGGCCGCAAAGTTGCCATCAAAATCCCGCGCGAGCGCGCCGGCGCCGACAACTCCTTCCACGCGCGCTTCCTGCGCGAGGCCCGCTCCATCTCGCAGCTCTCGCACCCGAACATCGCCACCCTCCACGACTACGGCGAGACCGAGGACGGCCACCCCTTCATCGTCATGGAGCTGGTCGAGGGGCGCGAGCTGGGCGACCTGCTGCTTGAGGGCGGGCTGACCCTGGCGCGCGCCGTCGAGATCGTCTGCGAGGTCGGCGACGCCCTCGCGGAGGCGCACCTGTGCGGCGTCGTCCACCGCGACATCAAGCCGTCGAACGTCGTCGTCAACTCGCGCGGCGCGGTCAAGGTCTTGGACTTCGGGCTGGCAAAGCTCATGTCCGAGGGGCAGCACGCGGCCTCCACGCCCGAGGCCCAGACGCTGATGAAGTTCCAGACGCGCAGCGACGTGATGGTCGGCACGCCGCTCTACCTCTCGCCCGAGCAGGCGAAGGGCGGCGACGTGGATCCGCGCAGCGACCTGTTCGCGCTCGGCGCGGTGCTCTACGAGTGCCTGACCGGGCAGCCCGCCTTCTCCGGCGCGACCGTGATGGAGATCGCCGCGCAGATCATCCACGTCAACCCGCCGCCGCCCTCGTCCCTCAACCCGGCCGTGCCCGCCGAGCTTGATCGCGTCGCTTCGAAGGCGCTCGCCAAGCGCCCGGAGGATCGCTACCAGTCGGCCCGCGAGATGGTCGAAGAGTTGCGCCGCGTCCGCGCGCTGCTCCCCGCGAACGGGAGCGCGCCCGCCGCCGCGCCGCACGCGGCGCGCACGCAGGTGATGGCCCCGCAGCCCTCGACGCAGGCGCGCGCCTCCGCGCTCCTGACGCTCTCGGAGAACCTGCGCCGGCCGCGCCTGTCGGTAGCCGCCGTCGTCGCCGTCGTCGCCGTCGTCCTCGGGGGGGTCTGGGTCGCCGCCAAGATGCTGCGGCCGACCGCGCACAAGCCCTCGCCCGAGGCCGAGCGGCTGGCCGAGACGGGCGCCGACTACCTGCGCGAGGGCGCGTTCTGGCACGCCGGCAAGACGCTCCAGCGCGCCGTCGAGGCGGACGACCGCTACGCGCTCGCGCACGCGCGCCTGGCCGAGGCGCTGATGGAGCAGGACTACACCGACCGCGCCACCGAGGTGCTGCTGCGCGTCCGCCAACTCGTGCCCGACCCGTCCGTCCTGCCCGAGCGCGACCGCCTCTACCTCGACGCCGTGACTTCTACGGCCACGCGCGACTTCTCGGCGGCCGTCGCCGCCTACGAGCAGATCGCGCGCCGCTGGCCCGAGGCGGCCGCGGCCCACGTCGATCTCGGCCGGGCCTACGAGCGGCGCGAGCTGACGGGCGACCTCAAGCGCGCGACCGCAGCCTACCTCGAAGCGACGCGCCGCGAGCAGCAGTACGCCACGGCCTACCTGCGGGTCGCCAACCTCTACGCGCGCCAGCATGAGTATGACAGCGCTGCCGCCGCATTCGATCGGGCCGAGGCAATCTACCGCGCGCGCGGCTTGGCCGAGGGCCGGGCCGAAGTCCTCTACCGCCGCGGCATCATGCTCCGCAACCGCAGCCTGCCGGCCGATGCCCGCGCGCAGCTCCAGCAGGCGCTTGAGATCGCGCGCACGAACGACTACGACGCCAAGCAGATCAGCGTGCTGCTGCAACTGAGCGCCGTCGCGACGAACGAGGATGACCCGGAGCGCGCCGCGGCCTACGCCAGGGAAGCGGTCGAGCTGGCGCAGGCCAACGGGCTGGTCAACCTCGTCGCGCTCGGCTCCGTCGATCTCGGCATCACCTATTACGGAGCGGGCAAGTACGCCGAGGCCCAGAAGTACTTCAGTCTCGGCCTCGAATTCGCGCGGCGCAGCCGCGCCCAACGCACCGAGGCGAAGGCGCTAGGCAACTGGGGCAGCATGCTCATCCACACGGGTAAGACGGACGAGGGCGTGCGCCTCGTCGAGCAGGCCCTCACCTTCTACCAGTCGCGCGGCTACCGCTCCGAGACCTCGGGTGCGCTCTTGGCCCTGGCGCGGGCCAAGCGCCAGAAGGGTAGCTACAACGAATCCCTCGCCGCCTACGAGCAGCAACTCCAGATAGCGGAGCAGGTCAACGACCCGTCGCATGCGGCACTCCTCCACAACGAGATGGCCGTCACCCTCAGCCGCCAGGGGCGCTACGTCGAGGCGCTGCGCCGCTACGAGAAGAGCTACGAGATCGACCGGTCGCTCGGCAACCGCCTGCGACTCCCCCACACGCTGCTCAGCCGCGCCGACATGCTCGCCCAGCTCGGCCGCCAGGACGGCGCCCGCGCCCTGCTCGGCGAACTGTCTCTCGACTCCCTCGGCCAAGACCTCGCGGCCGAGAAGCACCTGATCGCCGCCGTGATCGCGCTGAGTGAACGCCGCTTCCCCGACGCGAAGGCGGAAGCCGGGCGCTCGCTGTCGCTCGTCGGCGAGGCGAACAAGAAACTCATGGCGCGGGTGAAGATCGTCGCGGCGCTCGCCGCGGCTTACGCGGGCGGGGGGGGCGCGGCGAGGGCGCTCTGCGAGGCGGCGCTCGCCGCGGCGCGCGAGACGGGCGACCCGTGGCTCATCCTGAACGCGCAGCTCGCCGCGGCGCAGGTGCTCCTCGAAGCAGGCGACGCGGCGGGGGCACTCGCGGCGGCGCGCGAGGCGCAGCCCGGCTTCGAGCGCGCGGGCGACCGCGAATCGGAGTGGCGGGCCTGGCTCGTCGCGGCGCGCGCCAGCCAGCGTTTGGGTGACGCCGACGCCGCGCGCGAGATGGCCGGGCGTTCGGCCCGCGCGCTCGCCGAGGTTCAGCAGGCGTGGGGGGCGGAGTTCTTTGACACCTACCAAGCGAGACCGGACGTGCAACTTTTCCGCAAGCAGCTCGCAGAGCTGTCGCCCGCGGATCGTGCCGCCTGAGCCTCACATTTGTCCGTCACAGACACCGAGAAGGAGGAAGCGAGATGAGCAACGGAAATCCCGGCGAAGTGCCGATCATCATCCAGGGCGGCAATTCGGTTGACGTGGAGGTGCCCAGCAAGTTCAAAGAGAACGGATCGGGCAAGCAGGGGGGCAAGTTCAGGAACCCCAATCAAAACCTCATCAGCCTCACCATCGACGGCGGCGAGCCGATCGCGTTGCAGGCTAATTCGAGGATCGAGATCACGTACGGCACGCGGAGCTAGGGGCGGTCGAAGTATTAGCCTGGACTTCGCGTTCGGAGCGGACTGCCGCGGCGCAGGCGATCACTCGTGGTCGCCTGCGCCGCGCCCTTTTTCGTAGAGGCGGACGAGGCGCGCGAACTCGCGGGCCGGCTCGCCTTCGCCGAGCGACGCGCCTTCGGGGTCGCGGCCGTTCGCGCGTCGTGCGCGTCGCTCGGCGAAGGCGGCCTCGCCAGCGTGGGCGAGCCACCAGAGCGTGCCGCGCGCGCCGAGGTGTTCGCGCACGCGCTGGATGAGCCGCGGGTAGAGTTTGAGCGTGCGCGCGAGCAGGCTCTTCAAGGCCGCGAAGCTCAGGCTGTCGCGGAACAGCTCGCGGCGCACGCGCTCGTCCAGGTCGTGGAGCGCGGCCATCACGGCGTTCAGGGTCTCGTTAACGTTCGACGGATCGCCCTGCGGCGCGGGGCGCAGAAACTCCGCCAGCCCCGCGGCCTGCGCGGAGCGCGGCACGTCCTGCTTGCCGATCTCCGAGAGCGAGCGCCCGTCCAGAAGATCGGCCGCGAGGGCGAGTTCGACGAGCTGCGCCGACTCGCCCAGGCCCCGCAGTTGCGCGCCGAAGCCGGAGACGGCGAGCGGGTTCGCGCGGTCGGCCGCGTCGCACGCCACCAGCACGCGCTCAGCCGCCGCCGCTCCCGCGCGGCGCGACTTCCAGCCCGCGGCGGGGCGCGACGCGGCGGCGTGGCCGTAGAGCGGGCGCACCACCTGCCAGTGCGCGCCCGCGCGCTTGTAGCGCGGCAGCTTCTCGAAGTACTGCTCGAAGAGCGCGAGCAGCGACTTGTCCGCGGGCGAGTCCGTCGAGTCGTAGAAGAAGAGGCGGGTCGAGAACTCGCCGGCGCGCTCGTCGCGCCCGAAGCCCTCCCAGAGGAGCTGGCGGTGCGCGCTCGCGTCCTCGGTGCTCACGAGCATCTCGCCCACGCCGAAGTCAACCGAGTCCGCGCCGCCGCCGCGCGCGAACCCGCGCGCGATTGTCCCTACCGACGGGCGGACGTGCGTGGCCGCGCGCCCGCCGTTCAATTGCCGCGCGACGGCCGAGTCCGCGCCCGAAGCGTCAAC
>DATHBT010000271.1:0-25216 GCA_035295985.1 Pyrinomonadaceae bacterium
GACGCCCGAAAAATTTTCGAGCGGGTAATCGGCCCCGCGGTGGTGGAGCGCGCCGCGCGCACGGCCGCCCGCGATGTCGAAGGAGAAATCGCAGAAGTGGGCTTCCCGCTGGTTGAAGACGAGGTGCGGCGTGCCGGCTGCGCGGGCGGCCTCGACAGCGAGCCGGAGCGGCGGCTCGGAGGGGATGCCGCAGAACAGGATCATCCTTCGCCCCCGGCTTCGAGCAGTTCGACGAGCGCGCCGGTCTCCGGCTCCGGGAGGTCGAAGGGGAACGAGCCGCCGCCGCAGAACCGCCAGCCGCTGCCCTCTGTCGCGCGCGCGAACGAGAACTCGGCCAACTCGCACCCGACCTCACGCGCGAGCCGCAGGCACTTGTCGGCGAGCTTGGGCGGCAGTCCATCGCCGTAGGCGCGCGACCCGACGACCACGATGCGCCGGCGCTCTTCGCCGACGGGCTCCAGAAAGTGTGCCGGCGCGCTGCCGAGCGTCGCGCGCGAGGCAGGCCGCACGGGCGAGCCGAGCGCGAGCCCCGCGCCTTCGAGCGGGACGTGCGCCTCGTAGGCCGGCTTCGGGAAGAGGCGCGCGCTGGTGGCGAAGCGCATCCCGCGCGCGGGCAGGCCGGCTCGGCCCGCGAGCAGCAGCCACTCGGCCACGCCCCGCACGTCGCCGCCGAGGCCGCGCGGCCGCGCGGGGTTGATGACGCGCGGCAGGGCCGCCATCCAGCTCAGCAGGAAGGCATGCGTCTCCATGAGCGCATAGTCGCGGTCAGCCTCCGGCGCGGCGGCGAAGTGCGGGGCGACGGCGTGGCAGAGGCGGTTAAAGACGGCCGCGATCTCGGCGGAGCTTATCCGCGTGCCGTCGGGGAAGCTCATCAGCGTCTCGACGCGCTCGCCGTCCTGCCGCAGAGCCCAGCGCGTGCTGAGGGCCAGATCGTCTGCGGTGAGCAAGCGCGCGCGGGTCGCGCCGTGGCGCGCGCGCAGGCGCTCGTAGACGCGCGCGGCGAGCGGATCGCCATGGTGTGCGAGGACGAGGAACATGGGCGCGGAAGAGCAGTTAACGGGCGGGGCCGAGGCGTGCGCGCCTAGAACTCGCGCGGCTTGGCGTCGAAGAAGCGCTTGCCCTGCGGCGAGTTGATCTGCGGCTGATCGCTGCCCTCCTGCGACTCCTCCTCGCCGGAGAGAGCGCCGCCGGAGAGATCGGGGCGCAACTCGCCACCGATGAATGGTTGCGGGATGGCGCCGGGGAATCCGCCGCCGCCGGGGAATCCGCCCTCGGTGAACTTCTCCATGAAGTTCTTTCCCTCGACCGGGTTCTTATCGAACCCCGTTGACTTGTCGATGATTGGCTTCTCGGGCTGCTTGTCGATCTGGAACGACTTCTCGTTGGGCAGCTTCTCGAACTCCTTGGTGAAGTCCTTGGTGAAGTCCTTGACGTTGCTCTTGTCGGTGATCTCCTTGACCAGCGACTTGCTGGTGCACTTGACGGCGAGCGACGCCGTCATCGTCGCGGCGGGGGCGCTGATGTTCGTCACCGCAACGCACGTGTCCACGCCGGCGTAAGACTTAGAACTTGGGTTCGACGACTTGTTGAAGGTCTTGTTGTTGGCCGTGCCTGGGTAGCAGTCGCCGGCGTCGCCGCGGTTGACGGCCGCCTCCAACTGCTTGAGCCCGTCGGCCTGCTTGAGCGCGACCTTCGGGTGCGTCTCGTTCGAGTTCGTGGCTATCGACTCGTCGATGTGCCAGATGAGGAGCCCGCCGCCGGGCAGGAACTTATCGAACTTCGTCTTCTGCCGGTTCTCGACAAGGAAGTACTCGCTGCCGCCCGTCCCGTCCTTCCAGAGGCGGTGAACCTTCTTGCTCGTTTTCACGTCGGGGATGCTGACGGAGGCGGCGTTCGTTGTCTGCACGACGGCCGTGGCCCAGCCCTGGTTGAGCTTGCACCAAGCCGAGGGGTGAGCAGGCGTGTCGCCGTTGTTGTTCCAACTGCCGCCAGCCATCAGGCACCAGTTGCCGATGCCCTCGCTTGAGCCGTCCGTATCGTAGAGGTCGGGCCAGCCGAAGAGCAGGTGGCCGAGCTCGTGCGCGCAGACGCCGATGCGCGAGTCTTCGGGGACGGTCAGGTAGGAGAAGATCTTCGTGCCGTCGGCGTTGAGGGCGCCGCCCGAGAGCACCCACTTGTGCGACCAGATGTGGTTGACGTTGCCGGTCACCTCCGCGCCAGGGCCGGCGTGGATGACGACGAAGGCGTCGACGAAACCGTTGCCGTCGTTGTCGAAGGGGGCGTAGTTGACGGTGGGGTTGGCCGCGACGGCCGCCTCGCGCGCCATCGTACGGGCGTTCGGCTCGATGTTACCCGTGCCCGAATCGCCGTGGGCATAGTGGGCCATCGTGTTGCCGAGGTTGAAGGGGCCGACCACCTGGCCTTCGAGGTTGATGAGGCCGCCGCTCGCCTCCTTAAAGTACTCCTTGACGCTGCCCGTCGCAATCGAGCCGGTCGAGAAGAACAGGTTCTCGAAGTGCGCCTTGGTCTTCGACATGCTCTTGTCGCTGAAGTTGACGAGCACGATGATGACGCGCACCGTGCCGGTCAGGGGGGCGCGCTCCAGCGCCGCGTTGCGGACGATCCGCAGGGGCGTGCCGGCGGGGAACTCAGTGCCAGGCACGATCAGGCCGTCGTTGAAGCCCGCCGGGTTACGCTGCCGCAAGCGGAGCATGCTGGTGATGAACTCCTCGACGTCACGGCCGCCGCCGGCCGCCGCAGCCGCCTTGGCAGCGCCCTTCTTGGCGGCCTTCTTAGCGCCGCCCTTGCGCGAGCCCCTGACAGCGGCCGAGTCGGCCGCGAGGGCGTCGGCCGGGGCCGGGGTCTTGAGGCCCATCCGTTCGAGGGCCGCCGTGATCTTTTCCTGTAGCTGCGGGCTGGGTGCCACCCGGCACAGGTCGTACTCGTGGCGGCACCGTTGGAAGAGGCTGTTGAAGTCTTCGTAAGAAGGGTCGATCTTTCGGGACATGGTTTTCTCCTGTCTGTGTGGAGGACATGAGGAGTGGGCGAGCGCCTGCTCGCGTGTTGGTTAAGCGCGTGATCGGGGAGTTAGGCCGCAGGCGTGAGCGAGGCGGGGCGCGGGGCAGGCGCGGCGGCGGCCGCCGCTGCCGTTACCGACAGCTTATCCGTCAGCTTGTGGCCGGTGTCCCCTTTCACGGGTGTGGCGCGTCTCAGGGTATATGAGTTCGGGCTAGGGGGCCGCCCGCGGGCCTCGCAGGCGGTCGTGAACTTCGGGTGCGTCAAGAGGCGTCAGCTTTGTAAGACCGCGGGTTTTATAGCGTGCCAAATGTATCGCCGCGCCGCCCAAAGGTCAACACAATTTTCTGGCGCGGTGAACGACGAGCGATCGCGTGCAGCACGCCTCGCGGGCGCGTCACGCCCCCGATCCTCCGCGCCGCGCGAGTTCGGTGCGGACGTCGTCGGCAGTGAGGCTGACAAGTCGACCGCCGGTGAACAGTTCGTCGTTCGTCACCTCGCGCGCGGCGAAGGCCGGGACGGGGAAGTCGCGCAGCTCCTCATCCGTGTGGAACTCTGTCTCGGCGAGGACGAGGCCGTGGAGCGCGCCGAGGAAAACGTCAACAGAGAACTTACGGCCGTCGTGCTCGTAGGGGTAGCGGTTCTTGCGTACCTCGTTGCCCTCGAAGACTGAGAGCACTTCGTACTCGGCCTGCGAGAGGTAGATGTTCGCGATGACGGTGCGCGAAAAGTCACCCGCATCGGGCGCGAATTTTTGTGTGAGCTTCCAAGTCCACTCGCGCCGCTCGGGCACGCGCACTTTTCGCAGCCGCAGGCGCGTGCCCGTGATGTAGTTGTCGAAGATTTGGATGTGCGGGTCGTTGACGCGAAGGCCCGGCGGCAGCTCGCGCAGGAGGTAGCGGCGCTCGCGCTCGACGCGGGCGTACTTCATGCGCCGTTCGGAAACGTCCGCCGCCGTGCCGAGGTATGTGCCGCCCATCAGACCGCGACCAACTCCTCTTCGCGCTCTTTGAGAAATTCCTCCGGCTCGACGATGCGGCCGGCGATGGCCGATGCCGCGACGACGTAGGGAGACGCCAGATAGACCTTGCCGGGGCCGCTGCGGCCGGGGAAGTTGCGGTTCTGCGCGCTGACGGTCACGGTCTCCGCAGTCTTCGACGCGCCCGGCCCGGCGTTGATGCAAGCGCCGCAACTGGGGTCGATCAGCTCCGCGCCCGCGCGCTCGAAAATCTCGATGTAGCCTTGCGAGCGCGCGTACTCTTTAATCTTCTGCGAGCCGAATTGCAGGTAGAGTCGCACGCCGGGCGCGACCCGTTGGCCGCGCTCGACGGCGCGCTTCAGCACCGCGGCGTACATGTCCATGTCGGCCATCTTGCCGCCGGTGCAGGAGCCGCCGTAGGCCGCGTCGATCTTCACGTCCTCGGCGAGATCGGCGATGTCGAGGCCGTTGCGCGGGTCGCCCGGCAGCGCGACCATCGGGCGAATCTCGCCCAAGTCAATCTCAAAGACGGCGGCGTACTCGGCGTCTTCGTCGCTCTTCAAAAACCCTTTGCGGACTTCTTCCGCGTCGAGGCCGCGCGCGCTCGTGAGGTATTCGAGGACGACTTCGTCCGGCTCGATGATGCCGGTGAACCCGCCGGCCTCGACGGCCATGTTCGTCAGAGTCGCGCGCTCGTCAATCGACCAGTCGCGCAGGCCGTCGCCCGCGAACTCCAAGACCTGCCCGATCCCCTTGCCCTCCTTCATGTAGTCGGTGGCGAGGATTTTGAGCATCACGTCTTTGGCCGAAACGTCGGCGCGCTTCTGTCCCGTCAAAACGAACTTGACCGTTTCGGGGACTTTGACGCGGATGTCTTTGGTGTACCAGGCGTTCGCCATGTCGGTCGAACCCACCCCGAAGGCGAAGCAGCCCAGGACGCCGGCCATGCAGGTGTGCGAGTCCGTGCCGATGACGAGCTGGCCGGGCAGCGCGATGTCTTCGACGACGGCGTTGTGGCAGATGGCCTCGCTCCCGCGCTCCTCCGTGCCGCCGTAAAGCCTGATGCCCTGCTCTTCGGTGAAAGACTCCTGCGTGGTGGCGAGTCCGTTCGCGCGATCCAGCAGCCCCATCTTCTTCTTGTCGTCCGACATCACGCGGCCGAGGAAGGTGAGGTGATCGCGGAAGGCGTAAACCGACTCAGGCTCGGTCACGCGCGCCTCTTTACCCAGAGCCTGCTTGAAGAGTGATTCGGCCATCGGCGTGACGTACTCGTGCGAGAAGCGCACGTCTGCGACGGCGAACAAGGCGTCGCCGGGCTTCACCGACTCGACGCCGACCCGTCCGGCGCTCACGAAGGCGTGGCGCGCGATGATCTTCTCGACGATGTTCATCGGCCGCCGCTGCGTCTCCAGAGCGGGCGGCGAGACGTGGCCGGCGAGCCGCGCCTTGTTGTAGTTGAAGAGGCCGCCGTACTCGACGATCTGCCGCGAGATCGGATCGAGGCCGCGCGTGAACTCTTCGAGCGGAATCTCTTCGCCCTTCCTGATGCGCTCGATGAGGCCGAAGTCGGTCGAGGTGAGCAGCCCGATGTTCTGGCAGTTCTGGCCGTAAATCTTCTCGATGGTCTTCGCGATGACGAGTTGCAGCCCGGCCGACTTCTCCGCGAACGGCGCGGTCTCGCGCGACGAGCCGCAGCCCTTGGACAGCCCGGAGACGACGACGGCGAAGCCGCCGTTTTTAACTTCGTCCTTCCTTACCGCCTGCTCGCGCATCCCGACGTAAACGTACTCGCCCAACGTCTCGTCGTAGTAGAAGCAGACCCATCCGGGCGTGATCTCGTCGGTCGAGATGTTGTTCATCAGCGGGCGCGACGGGTCGTGCTCAAGCTGTTCGCCGCCTTCGAGTTGGCGGCGGATGAGCGAGGTGTCTTCGGTCAGAAACAGCACGCGCCCGTCGAATTTGATCCGCTCCGGGCGCTTGTTCGTCTTCTCGGCGGCAGACATTAATGACTCCTCTGGTTTATGAGTTCGTTTGATTAACTGAAGATTATAGCGGCTGGCGCGGCAAATGTCCGCCCGCGCGAACGGCGTGGGCGCGCGTGATATACGCCGCGCCGCGAAGTCCCGAAGGCCCGGCCCGCGCGGCGGCAATTTGCAGTACACGATGTACGGGATCGCTCCGCCGCCGCGGCCCCCGCCGTTGGGTTTAAGTCTCCGCCTTCCTTCAACTTGTGCCGGCCCGGCGACCGGCACGGCGGTTGCCGAAATCTCCTGCATGCCCGTCCGGGCTGAAACCCTCGGCCCGCCCCACAGACGGCGATCAACTTTTAAGGAGGAGAATCAAAGCAATGACCAGACGTTTGCTTGGGGTGCTGGGCTGTGCCGCGCTCGTGTGCGCCTCGGCCAACTTCGTCGCAGCCCAGGAGACGAAAACCACTACGACCACCACCACGCAGACCACCAAGACCATCCAGCACGCCGACGGCTCTTACACCGTCATCGAGTACCCGGCCGACCGCGAGGTGACGGTCGAACTCGCGCCCGCGCACGCTGTTCACGGCGCGCGCGGCGTGGCGAAGGTGCTGCGCCGCGGCGACGTGACGACGATCAACCTCGATCTCGCGAGCCTGCCGAACACCGTCGGCAACTTCAACGTCTTCGCCCTCGATCCGGCGGGCAAGTTCACGCTGCTCGGCCCCGTGACGGCCACTAACGGCGCGGCGACGCACACGTTCACGACGCCGCTGGACAAGTTCATGCTCGTCGTCTCGCCCGAAGCCAACCTGACGACGCTCGCCGAGAACACGCCGGTCTTCTTCCGCAGCACCGCGCCCGAAGGGCTGGCGGTGATCCCCGTCCGGCAGACGGGAGACGAGTCGATGCAGGCCGTCGGCGAAGAGGTGGCCGCCGGCACGGCCACCACGGCCACGGCCGTCACCCCGGCGGGCAACGTGACGACCACGACCGCGGCCAGCTACAACGTGCCGATGCTCGGCGTCCCCTCGTTCGAGCGCGGCGAGGACACGATGGTCAAGGTCAACCTCGCGGGCGAGATGACCGGCTCGCGCGTCAACTTCGTGATCGAGCCGCGCAAGGACGGCCCCGTGACGATCAAGGCCCGCTTCCACGAGCTGAAGGAGGCGCCGGCCGGCAAGCGCTACGTGCTGTGGGCCGTCAGCCCCGACCAGAAGTTCACGCGCGTCGGCCAGATCATCAACACCGGCAACCGCAACGAGGCGGAGATTCGCGGCGAGGTGGCGATGCGGGACTTCGGCCTGCTGATCACGACCGAGGACGCGACCGAATCGCCTATGCCGAAGGGCGCTGTCGTCGGCACGGTCTATTTCGAGCCGAGGAAGTAGCCCCTCTGATGCTTTCGCCCGCGCCTGCCGCCCTCGCGTTCCGGCGGGTGCCGGCGGTCGAAGGCTGGCCCCACCCAGACGGGGCCAGCCTTTTTGTCTGTGCGGCGCGCCGACACACTTTCGGCAAAATTACATTGACCCAGCCCCGCCCCTGCCGTTAAACTTTTTGACGGGTAGCGCCCCGGCCCGACGCAACGTCAGGGATACCCTGCCCTGACGAAAAGCTGCGGCGAAGGGACGCGAACCATCCCGCGCACGACGGCAGGCACGCGCCGCCTGCCGCACAGCCCACGCGCCAGAGTTTTCCCCGCGCACATTTGAAAGCCCTTTGAGACCCGCGCGCTCGATGCACGCCCCGCACAGCGCGCCGGCCGAGGCGTTTCTGTTAGCGATGCCGACATCCCCCAACCCCCTGCGCCGTCTCCACGCGCTCGCGCTCCTCTGCCTCACGGCCGCGGCTTTCTCCGCCGCGCCGCACGCCCGCGCGCAAGTGTCGCCACCCGCGCCGCCCGCGACGGAGGCCGCGGCCGAGTCGCTCCCCGAACTGATCCGCCGCGTCAAGCCCGCGGTCGTCGCCGTCATCACCTACGACGCGAAGGGCAACACGCTGCTCTCCGGCTCCGGCTTCTTCGTCCGGCCCGGACAGGTCGTTACAAATTTGCACGTCGTGGAGGGCGCGCGCCGCGCCGAGGTAAAGACTTTAGAAGGCAAGGGGCGCGTCTATCCGGTCGAGGGCGTCATCGCTACGGACGAGGAGGGCGACATCGCCGTGCTCAGCGTGCCCGTGCCGGCCGAGCGCGCGCGTGCGGCGGAACTCTCGCAGGCCGTGCCCGAAGAGGGCGAGAGGATTTTCGTCATCGGCAACCCGCTCCGCCTCGAAGGCTCGGTCTCGGACGGGATCGTCTCGGCCGTGCGCGAAGTCCCAAGCCTCGGCCGCATCATCCAGATCACCGCGCCCATCTCGCACGGCAACTCGGGAAGCCCGCTCTTCAACATGCGCGGTCAGGTCGTCGGCGTCGTCACCATCAAGGTGACGAACGGGCAGAACATCAACCTCGCGCTCGCCTCCGCGCGCCTCTCCGCGCTCAAGGAGGGCCGCGCCCTCACGTTCGACGAGCTGGTCGCCAAGAACAGGGGCGACTCCGACTCCTCCGCCGACTGGTGGTATCGCAACGGCCTGAACTCGCTCTGGCTCGGCAACTACGAGGGCGCGCTCGCCTCCTTCGAGAACGCCGTCAACAAGAACCCCGACCGCGCCGAGGCGTGGATTCAGGTCGGCTACTGCAAGGTCAAGCAGGGCAAGACGGCCGAGGCCGTGCGCGCCTACCGTCAGGCCCTGAAACTTCGGCCCAACTCCGTCGAGGCCCACAACAAGCTCGGCGACGCCTACTACTACCTCTCGAATTTTCGGGAGGCCATTAAGTCCTACGAGCAGGCCGCGCGCCTGCGCCCCGACCTGCCGGAAGCCTTCTACAACCTCGCGATCACCCATCTTGAGATCGGCGACCGCGCCGCGGCCCAGGCTTACGCCCGCCACCTCCAGCCGCTCGACGCCGAACTCTACAACAAGCTCGCCCCCGAGCTGCGGCGGTAAAAATGTCCGTGGTCAGTTGTCAGTTGTCCGTTGTTTGAACTTCAGCGGCTCGACCGGCAAAGTGGAACACAAAAGCCTACCGGCCACGAACAACTGACAACTGACCACGGACAGTCGTTCTCCCGCCCTCACCCCCGCGTTTGTCAGCCCCGCCCTACCTCTCACCAAAACCAAGTGAGGAGTCTCGACCATGATCGCGGACGCCGATATCTGGCAAGTCATGTGCGGCGAAGACATCTACCAGGCCGATCTCGCGACGCTCAAGCAGTGGGTCGCCGAGGGCCTCGTCCAGCAGACCGATCAGGTGCGGAAAGGTAGCCTGCGCTGGCTCGAAGCCGGCCGCGTGCCGACGCTCCGCCGCGTCTTCACAGGCGAGGAGCAGCACGGCGAGCCGACGGCCGCGCCCGAGTCGCACGCGCAGCCCGCACACGCCGGCCTCCAACAGGCCGCGCACGATCTGCCCGCCTATCACGCAGGCCCGCCAGAGCCTGCGAACTTCACGCACACAGCGCACCCGCACCCGCCGCAGCCCGCGCCGCCGCAGCACTACGCGCCGGACACTTTCGCCGCACCCTTCGCGCCGCCCGCCGAGCAATACTCCGGCGCTGTCTTTGTGACGCCCGACCCAGCCCCCGACGCCTTCGACGCGCCGCGCTACGACGCAGACCCCTCGCGCTACGCGCCTGAGACTTCGCACTACGCCGTCGTCACGTCCGCCTTCACGCCGGAGGCCGCGGACTACGCGCCCGCCCGGCCGCAGTCCCACGCGCCCGCCGCGTCGCTGCTCGACGCGCCCGCGCCGCAGTTCGCTGCGCACGACGGCGCGCGGTCGGCCCACGCTCCTCGCGCGGCCGACCCGTTCTACGTGCCGCAGACGGATCAGCCTGAAGTCGCGCCCGCCGCGACGCCGCAGTACACGCACGTACCCGACCGTCGCGAGTTCGCGGAACGCGCGGCGGCAGCGCCGTCGCTCCGGGCGCTGGGCCGCGCCTGCTACGCGCACCCGCAACAGCCGCCCCGCTACGTCTGCCGCGTCTGCCAGACGCCGATGTGCCAGTCCTGCGCGAAGTTCATGGCGGGCGACAGCCGCACGGCGCTCTGCCCGCTGTGCGGCGACTTCTGCAACGACTACCAGCAGGTTTACCAGCAGGCGCGCAACCAGATGCGCAAGGCGAGCGGCTTCGGCCTCGGCGACTTCGGCGAGGCGGTAGGCTACCCGTTCCGCAACCTGCTCGGCCTCGTCGCGATTTCGATCCTCTACTCGCTGCTCTCGCTCGGCGGCATCAAGGGACAGATCATCGCCTACGTCGTCATCTTCGGGTGCATGTCGCTTGTCATCAAGCAGCTCGCCTGGGGCCGCATGGATCGGGGCTTCCTGCCCGACTTCACCTCGATGTCTTTGTGGGACGACGTGGCCGTGCCGTGCTTCCTCGGCTTCGGCATCACCGTCGTCACACTCGGCCCGGCCATCGTCCTCCTGCTCGCGCTCCTCTTCGGCATCGTCAACGGCGGGCCGGCGAAGGCGACGCAGCCGGCCGGCGGCGCTTGGCAGCAGGAGCAGAGTCAGCTCGCGGACGACTCGGCGACGCTGATGAACCCGGACGCCGCGGACGAGGAGATAGAGCGTGCGCGCGCGAACATCGCGAGGCAGCGCGCCAAATCTCTGCCGGGCGTCGCAGCCCCGCGCGGCGCGGACGCGGGCCTCGTGGGCACCGTCACCGCCGGCCTCGCCGGCTCGCTCATCCTCGTCCCGCTGCTGATTGTCGCGCTCGCGTGGGCGTTCTTCTACTACCCGATGGCTCTGAGCGTGGCGGGCTACACGGAGGACTTCTGGGCGGTCGTCAACCCGGCGGTCGGCTTCGACACGATCCGGCGCATGGGCCGGGACTACGTCAAGGTGTTTCTGATGTACGCCGCCGTGCAGCTCTTCGCCGTCATCGCCGGCCTCGTCGTCTCTTACGCGCTCTCGGCCTTCGACATGCCGTTCGTCGGCAACGTCCCGGCTCGCTTCGTCGAGGGCGGCATCAACTTCTACACCAGCCTCGTCATCGCCGCCCTGCTCGGCCTCGCGCTCTACAAGTCGTCCGACCGGCTCGGCATAGCGACAGACTGAGAGAAGCGGTTAGCTGTTAGCTGTTAGCTTTTAGCTAAAACCAAAGGCGGGGGGCAGCCTGATCGTGGCCGCCCCCCGCCTTCTACTTTCAACTTGCTGCCGGCCGTTTTGCTAACAGCTAACAGCTAACCGCTGCTCTGCGTCGTGAACAGGTTCTTATCAACGCGCGCGGGATCGCCGATGACGACGAAGCGGAGGTTGCGCATGTACTTGCGCGCGACGCGCTGGATGTCGGCGGGCGTGACGGCGCGCAGGCTCTCGAAGAGGCGCAGGGAGTTGCGCCAGCCGCCGCCGATGAGTTCGTAGCGTGCCAGCTCGCCGGCCTGCGCGGCGTTGGTCTCCTGATCGATGTAGTAGCGCGTCAGGTAGCCGTTGATCTGGGCGGCGAGGTCGTCTGCCGCGACTGGCTCGCGCTGGAGTTTGTTGATCTCGGAGAGCATCACGGCGACCGCCTCGTTGGCCTTCTGGTCGTCGGCCGTGACATAGACGCCGCCGAGGGACGCGCCCTGATCGCGCAGGAAGGCGCTCGGCGCGTAGGAGAGGTTGCGGCGGAAGCGGACTTCGAGGAGCACGCGGTCGTTTAAGACCTGCGAGGCGACGCGCATCGCGTGGATGTCCGCGTCGGTCAGCGCGGGCGCGGCGAAGACGCCCTGGATGTAGTTGGTCGGGATGGGGCTTCGCGGCGCGGTGAACTCGACCGTGGGCGTCGCGAAGGCGAGCTGCGGGGCCGGCGCCGGCTTGTATTCGCCGCGCGGGAGCTTGCCGAAGGACGCGCCGATGCGCTCGCGCAGGGCGGCGGCGTCGAGGTCTCCGACGACGACGAGGAGCAGCCGCGAGGTCTGCATCACGCGCTGGTGGTGGCGGCGCAGGTCTTCGATGGTAAAGCGCGCGATTGATTCGGCCGTGCCCGAAGGGTCGTTCGTGTAGGGGTGGCCGGCGTAGGCCGCGCGCGACTGGAGGACTTGCAGGTAGGCGTCCGGCGTGTCGGTCTCGCCCTGGCGCGAGATGACCATGCGCGACTGGACGCGCCTGAAGTCGTCGGCCGCGAAGGCGGGGCGGAGCGCCACGTCGGCGAAGATCTCCCACGAGCGGTCGAAGTTGGGCCGCGTCGAGATCATGGAGAGCGCCGAGTAGTCGTAGTTGACGCCGTAGCTGATCGTCGTCCCCATGCGCGAGGTCTCCTTGCGGAGCAGGTCGCGCGGGAAGCCGGCGCTCGCCTCGGTCGCCACGTCCCACATCAGCGCCTCGACGCCGGCCGTCTGCGCCGTGACGTTGCTCGCGCCGCCGCGCACGAAGAGGCCGGCCGCGACCGTCTGGCTGCCCGCGCGCCGCTTGACGAGCACCTTGAGGCCGTTGACCTCGAACTCGGTGACGAGCGACTCAGCCGCCGCCACGACCTCTTTGGCCTTGCGCTCGTCGGGCGCGACGGCCGGCGAGGCCGCGGCCTGCGGCGTCGGCGCAGCCTGCGCGAGCGCGGGCGCGATGGCCGCGCCCGAAGCGAAGAGGAGGAGGGCGAAGCTTAAGCCCAGTAGTTTTTGCAGCACGTCCGATCCGTTCAGCATGGACACGTTCGATCTGTTCGTCATGAAATGGTCGCTCTTCGGCCCGGTCGCTTTCACTCGCCGGTCAAGTCCTTCTCGGTCAACTGCGCCTGCCGCTGCGTCTCGGCCGAGAGCAGGGCGATGCCGACGCGCGGCTTGCCCTGGATGTAGGTCTTGACGTAGCGGTTGATGTCTGCGCGCGAAGTGCGGCGGAGCTGGCCCAGGTAGCCGCGGAAGTATTCGAGGCCGGTCGAAGACCACCAGAAGCCGATGGTGTGCGCGTACTCGGAGGGCTTCTCGCGGCCGTAGAGGTCGTCGGCTTCGAGCAGGCTCTTGGCGGCTTCGAGCTGCGCGTCGGTGTAGTAGTCGGGGTCGTCGAAGCCGTCGATCTCCTTGTAGATGGCGCGCAGGGCGGCCTTCGCCTTGTCGGGCGTGGTCTGCGCGAAGATCTGTATGGGGCCGACGTTGCGCTGCGTGTAATAGGAGAGATCGACGCCGGTGACGAGGCCGGTGTCAACGAGCGCGCGCTGGAAGCGCGAGTCGGGCTGGCGGAGGATGAAGGAGAAGACGTCGGCCGCGTAGGTCGCCGCGTCGTCCTTGCCGATTGAGGGGCCGTGCCAGCCGATGGCGAGGATGATGTTGTTGACCGGCTGCTCGATGACCGTGCCGGAGCTACGCGGGAGCGGCGGGTGCTCGACCAGCGGGAACTCGGCGAACGGGTCTTTCTCGCGGCGCGGCCAGTCGCCGAAGAACTCCTCGGCGAGTCGGAAGACCTCTTCGGGGCGCGCGTCGCCGGTGACGACGAGCGCCGAGTTGTTCGGCACGTAGTAGCGCTGCTGGATGAGGCGCATCGTGGCGGTCGTCGCCTCCGAGACGGTCTTGCGGTTGCCGCCGGGGTTCTTGCGGCTGGGGTGCTTGTAGAAGAGGCGGTTGGTCATCTCCTGCTGGAGGTAGAAGCCGGGGTTCGACTCGTGCCGGTCGATCTCGCCGAGCACGGCCTGCCGCTCCTGCTCGAACTGCCGCTCGTCGAAGAGCGGGTAGCGCGCCGAGTCGCGCATGAAGTTCATGGCGGCGCGCAGGTGCGGGCTGGTGGTGTGGAAGTAGTAGTTGACGATCTCCTCGCGGGTGGAGGCGTTCATCAGCAGGCCGATCTTGTCGATGTCGTGGATGTAAGACTTGGGGTTGAGGGCCTCGCGGTTGGCCTTGAAGAACATGTGCTCGTAGAGGTGCGACAGCCCGTTCAGCTCCGGCGGCTCCGTGTAGGAGCCGTTCTTGACGGCGAGTTCGAGCGTGACGAGCGGGATCGAGCGATCCTCCAGCACAATCACTTCCAGCCCGTTCTTGAGCACGCGGCTGACGAGCTGCGCCGGCTGGAACGCCTGCGCGGCGGGAGCGGGCCTGGTGGCCGCCGCGCCCTGCCGGCTGTAGGCCGTGACGCGGCGAAGCTGCGCGGCCGGCGTTACGTTTTCGGCCTGCGCCGCCGTGCGCGCGAACGGCGAGAGCGCGAGGATGAGCGCGAAGAGGATTGAATAGCGTCTCAAAAGAGTCTGCTCCGTCACGTGTGGAAAATTGACTTAAGGCCGAAAAACGGCCCCGCCGCGCCGAAAGTTCGATGCCCCGCCGCGGGGTCGCTTGCGCGGGCGTCGTCGGCCGCAACCGTCCTGCGCCCCCCTCACTTTCTGCGCCGGAGACCTGTCTTTAGAGTTGATGGTAGCACGCCGCGTTGCTCACCACACAGTGAGGGGGAGTCAGATAATTGGCTGTAAACGCGGTTCACCCGCACTTTTGGTGACACTTCAGACGCCGGCGCCCTGTGAGGTGGAATAAGCCGTTCATTACCACTTTTCACAAGGTATAACTGTATCGAAAAGCCCGCGGTTGTCCCAGGAGATATCTCGCAACCGTCATCGGGGGGCGTGCGGTGGCCTCGGGCGGCCAAGTACCCCCATAACTCTTGTCCCCGCGCCGCGAAGGCCCGCCCGGCGTGCTCTGCCTTGGGCACGACTGTGGTCAGCCCGGCGCGTTTACTCAGATTCGGAGGGTTCAGATGAAAAGGAAAATCGCTTACTTCGCTTCCTCGTTCGCGCTCGCCATGGGGATAGCCTTCTCGGCCTCCTTCTACGCGCCGACGAACGCGGCCGTCCAGTCCTGCCAGGGCAAGTGCAACCGCGCGAAGCAGGCCTGCCTGAACGCCGGCAACACGCCGCCCAGCTGCAACGCGGCCTACCAGGGCTGCATCTCCAGCTGTAAGTAGGGCCGCCTGCCTTCAAGACGGAGGGGGCGGCCCTGTCGGTTGCCGCCCCCTCCACACCTTCCGCATGTCACGCTCCCTTGCCACCGGACTGCTCTTACTCTCCCTGCTGTACCCCGCATACTGCCCGGCGCTGGGACAAGCCCCTCGCCCCAGGGTGATCGCCCCGTCCGAGATCGCTTCTCCGAGGAGGGGCGGCCCGCCGGCCACCTCGACCCGGCCACCTCGACCGGGCACCGCCTATTCGTCAAACTGAGCTACCTGTTCAGGTACTGAGGCTCACAAACCGAAAGCGACGGCACAAAGATGAAACGCCACCTGACTCTGATCATCGTCCTCGTGGGGCTCATCGGCGGGACGGCGGCGGGGCTTTGGTTGGCGCGCCGCGGCACGGTCGCGCGCCAGCCGGCGCCCGTGCCGCTGAGGGAGTTGTCGGCCGCGTCCGAAGGGGCGCAGCCGCCGCACGCGCGGGGGAGTGAGGGCGCGCAGGTCACGCTCGAAGAGTTCGGCGACTTCCAGTGCCCGCCCTGCGCCCGCCTACACGCCCTACTCAAGGAGATTGAGAAGGACTACGGCGCGCGAGTGCGCTTCGTCTACCGCCACTTTCCCCTCGACTCGCACGAGCACGCGCGCGGGGCCGCGCTGGCGGCCGAGGCGGCTGCGCTTCAGGGCAAATTCTGGGAGATGCATGACCTGCTCTACGAGCGGCAGGGCGAGTGGGAGGCGGCGCAGGACGCCGCGCCCCTCTTCACGGGGTACGCGCAGTCGCTCGGGCTGGACGTTGAGCGGTTCCGGCGGGACGTGAACGCGGAGCACGTCAGGGCGCGCGTCTCGGCCGACGAAAGGCGGGGCGATTCGGTAAACATCTCCGCCACGCCGACCCTCTTCCTCAACGGCCGCGAGCTGCCCCCGGAGGCGATGACGCCCGAAGGCGTCAGGGCCGCCGTGGAGACCGCCCTTCGCCCGACTGGTCGGGCCGGCAATTAATCGGGGAGTGTCAGGCTGAAGCTGATCAAGCGTGAGATGTACGGGCGGGCGAAGTTCGACTTGCTGCGGACCCGAGTATTACATGCAGTAAGGTGAAGGTTAAATCCGAAAAGCAGGGCGAGAGCCTTATAAACGCATCATCAAAAGTGCGGGAGAGCCATAAACGCAGGCAGCATCACGCAGGAGAGGCGCCGTCGTGGAGGCGGATCGTCTTCCGCCCTTCTTCGCACAAACTTTACCCGAGTTCCATCTGCGCGCCCGCGCCGGCCGCCCCTCTCGCAAACTTTCCTTTGGGGGAGGAGAGCGGCGCGGACTCCGCCACCGCGGGCGGGGATGTGTGAGCCGGCCTATCTAACTCCGCCGGCGATGTACTCGGTCAGCAGATCGTGATCCGCGGCGCTGATCTCGCTGATGCGGACGCCGACCACGTAGCCGCCGCGCCGCCCGCGCCGCGCCGCGCAGTGCGCGACCTCGGCCCGCAGCCTGATGACGCCGGAGGGGAGCGCGAGGACGACGGCCAGCGGGAGGCCGCGCTCGGTCAGCTCGGCGCAGGTCTCGCCCTTCGGCAGCAGTATGGACAGGCCCGTCCCGCTGATGTCGCGCACGCGTCCCGTGAGCGAGCGCGGGCGGCCTTCCATATCCATGACGGCGACGCCGACGACCAGTTGCTCTGTGCGGGAGACGAGGTAGCGCGGTGAGCCGCGGCGTTACATATAAGGGGGCGGCGAGCTTCGGCCCGCCGCCCCCGTCTGATTGTGATGCCGGGTTTAAGTCCTGTCCCCGCCGCTCCGCTCTTTTCTCGAAACAGGGTCTTCCCGGCGTCGCCAACCACTGTTCGGCCGCTCAGAGCTTACTTAACACCCTGCGGGCCTCGGACTCGGGTATTCTCAGGGACTTGGCGAGTTCCAACAGCTTCTCGACCCCGCCGACGCCCCCCTCGCCCACGGAGGACATGAGGGCCAGTTGTTCGTAGGTGCGCTGCACCACGGACGTGAACACCTCTTCAACGTCTTTCTGCGTCAGGCTCAGCAGGCCTCTGAGGCGATCCAGCTCGGCCGCCTCTTGATCCGTCAGAGCGCGGTCGAGGACGAAGTGTTGCAGCACGCGCGCGTAGAGGATGCGCAGGCGCGGGCGGGCGGCCTCGGGATCGACCTGGTTCTCCCGCAAGGGCTTCAGCAGCGCCTCGCCCGTTAATTCGGGGATGGGCGTGGTGGCGAGCAGGTTGCTGACCTCGATGAAAGCCTTCTCCGTGGGGCTCAGGCCCAGCAGCTCTTCCATCAGCCTGATCCGCTTGTCGTCGATCACGGTTAGACCGTTCATTTTTACCCCTTCGGTGGAAAGGACGGCTCAAAACTTGAGACGCCCTGTCTGGCGGCCCGCGACAGGCAGGCGCGCACGCGCGAGACGAGTTGCGGCGTCGAGAAGGGCTTCGAGATGTAGTCGCACGCCCCGGCGTCGAACACCCGGCGGAGTCCCCCCTCGTCGTTAGAGCCGGTCACGACGAAGACGGGGACGCACGACAGTGCGGGAACTTCGCGCATCGCCCTGAGCACATCCGCCCCGTCCGCGCCGGGCGCGTCGGTGTCGAGCAACACGAGGTCGGGCGCCGCTGCCTGCATGGACTCCCGCGCCTCGGCCCCGTCGGCCGCCTCGCTCACAAGGAAGCCTTCGCGCTCGAGGAACGACTTCGTCAGACGCCCCAGCTCGCCGTTGCCGCCGACGAGGAGCAGCGCCGGCGCGTTTGAGGAGGCGGCGACTCGCGCGCGCGGCGGTTCGGCGGGCCGCGGGGGCGGCGGGTCGCTTCGCTTCACGTCAACCACGCAGCCTTCGTAGGCGCAGAACACTTCCATGTCTGACTGGCGGCGCTCGGCCACCTCGCGCGCCTTCCGCTCGACGCTTTCGACGAACGCGTCGTCGTGCGTGGGATCGTGGTGGGTCAGCGCCAGCCGTCGCACGCCGGCCGCCGCCGCCACCTCAGTCACGTACTCGTAGTGGCTGTGCCCCCAGGTCTTCTTGCTCGCGTACTCCTCGGGCGTGTACTGCGCGTCGTGAATCACCAGGTCGGCGCCGGCCATGAAGGCGGCGTGGCGGCGGTCGCCCTCGTGCAGGATCGACTCGACGCGGCCCGGCTCCGCGTCGGAGCGCCACAGCGCCTCCGCGAAGGGTTCGTGATCCGTCAGGTAAACGAGCGTCGCCCCGTCGCACTCGAAGCGGTAGCCGATGGTCACGGACGTGTGATTCAGGAACTGCGTGGACACCCTCGCGCCGGCGATGTCGAACTCGCCCTCGCCCAGCTCGTGGTAGTCGATCCGCGCAAGCAACTGATCGAGTTCCACGGGGAAGTAGGTGAATTCCATCTGCCCGCCCATCACCTGCCGGAGCGGGCGGCTCCCCCCGTACGGGGCGTAAACGTCGATCTGGTTTCCGGGGATGAAGGCTGGAGCGAAGAAGGGGAAGCCCTGGATGTGATCCCAGTGCATGTGCCCGAGCAGGATCGAAAGCTGTAAGGGCTTGCGCCCGCGGCCCAGCAGGTCTGCGCCGAGCGTGCGCGCCCCCGTGCCGCAGTCGAGGATGATGATCTCGCCGGCCCCGGTCGTCAGCTCCACGCAGGAGGTGTTGCCGCCGAAGCGATTGGTCGCGGGGCCAGGCGTGGCGATTGAGCCTCTGGTGCCCCAGAAACGTGCCCGCAAAGTGAGTGTCCCTCCTCAAACGAGGCTTTCGGCCTATCTTAAACCAGAGGCTGCCGCCGGCCACGCGATTATTTACGGCCCGCCGGGCGTCGCAGTTTTCCCCACGGACTCGTCGGTTCATTCATAAGCCCGCCCGACTCTCATGGTGCTTCAGATCGTGGGGTGCGCCGGGCCGCGACGGATCGGCGGCGCGTCGGGCGGTCGCGGCCAGCAGGCGGAGTGCGAGCGCGGCGAGGAGGGCCAGTGCGAAGGGCGCGTAGAAGATCGAGCGCGCGGCCCGGCCGCCGTAAGAGTCGGCGAAGGTGAGCCAGACGAGGTAGAGGCCGGCGGTGCGCGCGACTCGCGCCTTCGCGTGCGAGGCGAGCCAGCGCGCGGCGCGCGGGAAGGCCGGGGCGGCCGAGGCCAGGATGCAGAGATAGACGAGGCCGCCCGCGGCGAGTTCGTGCGCGCCGCGCCCCTCCATCGACGCGCCGCGCGTCTGCCACGCGAGCGCAAAGATGGCGGCGGCGTGGACGAGGTGCGAGGCGGCGAAGGCCGCGAAGAGGTGCGACTGGCGCGCGGCGAGCCGCCGCGCAGCGAGCGCGGGCCGGAGCGCGGCGAGCGCGGGGCCTGTGAAGCCCGCGAGGAAGAGGACGAAGGAGGTGCGCGCCGTGTTGCGTATGGCGGAGCGCAGGCCCGCCTCGCCCGCGCCGTAGAAGAGCAGGAGCGCGGCGGTCATCAGACAGACGCACAGCGCCGCAACAGCGGTCAGCCGCCAGCCGCGCGGCCACACGCCGCCGTCCTCGTCCGCTTCAAAGCTCGTCGTCGATGCCCGTTTCAAAGTTCGTCGTTAATTGCCTTCGCCGAAGTTCATCACAACAGAAGTTCATCACGCGGCGAGTCCGCGCCGGAAGATGTCCGGCGCGGACTCGCGCAGCTTAAGGGTTGATCACAGCCGTCTCCGCCGGGGCGTTACCGCGCGGCACGCCCGCTCAGGAGTTGACGCGCGGGACGTCCGCGAGGGCGCGCTCGCGAAGCGCCCGGCGGAAGGGCGCGGCGCGCTCGCCGCCCGCGTTGGAAGACCACTTGAGGCGGACGGCGCGGGCCTCGCGCGAGTCCAGCCCGGCGCGCGCCGCGTAAGTCTGACGCGTGCGCGGGACGTAGATGACTAGGCGGCGCGTGAAGGAGTCGTTGGCGGCGTCGGAGCCGGTGCAGATCACTTCGTCGTAGCCGTCGCCGTCGGCGTCCACCACGTCGGTTGACCAGTTCGCGCCGCTGAAGTCTTCCTTGTCGAGCGCGACGGCGGCCGAGAGCTTGTAGCCGCCGAGCGGGCCGCGCGACTCAAACAGCAGCAACTGCGTCTGCCCCTCCTGGCGCTGCTCGCGCACGGCGACGATGGCCGCGCCGCCGACGACGCGCACCGCGTGCGCCTCAGTGACCGTCCCGCGCGAGACGAGCGAGGCGGCGATCTGCCGCGCCGCGCCCGGCGTCAGCCCGTGCCCGGCGGTCGCGCCCTTCGCGGACGACATTGGGCGGCCCGCCTCGCCGGGCCGCGCGGTCGCGGCAAGGCCCGCCCGCTCAATCGTGTCGGCGGTCGTCTGCGACCAGACGTAGGCCGTGCCGCCGAGTGCGGCGAGGACGAGCGCGGCGGCGAAGAGGCGGCCGGCGCGCGAGGCGGGCGAGTCGAGCGCGGAGAGCGTCGAAGCGAAAGGCGCGTGCGTCGGCTCGGCCGGCAGATCGAACGCCTCTTCCGCGGAGGCGAGTGAGCGTTCGAGCAGGGAGCGTGCGTCGCGCGCCGAGCGCGGGCGATCCTGTGGGTTCTTGGCGAGCAGCGAGTGGACGGCCTGCGCCAGGGGGCGCGGAACGTCCGGACGGCGCGCGACGAGCGGCGGCGGCGGCGCGGTCGCCTGCTTGACGAGCACGGCCGAGTGCAACTCGTCCGTGAAGGGCGGACGCCCGGTCAGCATCTCGTAAAGCAGCACGCCGACGCTGTAGAGATCGCTCGCCGGGCCGACCGACTGGCCGACGCACTGCTCGGGCGACATGTAGCGCGGCGTGCCGATGATGATGCCCGACTCGGTCGTGGCGCACGTCTTCGTCGTGTCGGCCGAACTCGCCAGCACCTTCGCGATGCCGAAGTCGAGCACGCAGACGCCGCGCGCGTTCAGCATGATGTTCGACGGCTTGAGGTCGCGGTGGACGATCCCCAACTGGTGCGCCTCCGCCAGCACGTCGCAGATTTCGGCGGCAACGCGGACGGCCCGTTCGGGCGCGAAGCACCCGTCGCGCGCGAGCGTCTCGGCGAGCGTCGCGCCCTCGACGTGCTCCATGACGATGAAGGGGCGGCCGTCCGGGAGTCGGCCGGCGTCGAAGATGATCGCGGCGCGCGGGTGGCGCAGGCGCGCCATCGTGCGGGCCTCGCGCATGAAGCGCTCGGCCACCTCCGGGTCGGCGGCGAACTCGCGCTTTAAGACTTTGACGGCGACCGTGCGGTCGAGGCCGAGGTGCGTGGCCCTGTAAACGGTGCCCATCCCGCCCTTGCCGATCTCACACTCGACGCGGAAGCGGTTGGCGATGACCTGGGGGACATCCATGGCGAAAGAACCTCTCTGAGAAAGAGGAGAGACGTTTAAGCGACGGTCAGGTTCGGTTAGCGTCGGCCACCGGGGCTGGGGGCGTGGCGCGCGCGAGAAAGACCGTGCGGCGAGGAGTTCAGTTGTCTTTTACGGTAACGGGGAAAGCCGTCCGGGGACGGACACCGGGCAGCGCGGAGTTTAGCACCCGGACGGGCGAAAAGTTAAGAGAAAAAGTTCGCGCCGGGGGCGGAAAATCCCGCGCCCGCCGCGGCCGGCTAGGCGCGCAGGAGCTGGGCGAGCCAGTTGACGAGGAGCACCGCGCCGAGGAGCGCGCCGTAGAGCCGGACGCCCGCGCGGAGGTGTTGTCTGAGTCGCGCGGCGGCCGAGGGCGCGCGCGCGCGGCGCATGAGCGCGAGCGCGACGAGCGCGGCGGCGAGCAAAGCCGTGCCTAAGACGACGAGCGGCGCGGCCGGGTTGAGCGCGAAGGCTTCGGCGAGGCGGCCGTCGAGCGCGAGCAGCGAGCCGCGCGTCAACCCGCAGCCCGGGCAGGGCAGCGCGAAGAGCTGGCTGAAGAGGCAGGCCCAGTGGGCCTCGTAGCCGAGGACGTAAACGCGCTCCGGCGTGGCCGAGGCGAACGCGCGCGCGGCGAAGAGGGCGACTAGTAGCAGCGCGCCGCCCGCGCCCGGCGCGTCGCCCGCCCAGCCGAGTTGTCGCGCGGCCTTAATCATGGCGAAAGTTCAAAGGACGCCCGCCTGCCGCGTCGCGCGGCGAGGCGTAACAGGAAGTGGAGCGAGGCGGCGGCGGCGAAGAAGCCCCAGATGAGGCCGGTCGAAAGTCTCCGGGAGTTCGCGCCCGCGGCGAGCGCGGAGTAGAGCACGTCGAGCGGGAGGGCGAGCGCGAGCAGCAGGCTCAGGGAGAGCGGCGGCAGCCGCTTCCGGGCGAGCAGCCACGCGAGGAGCGCGCACGCGCCGAGGGCTATTCCGGTGCAGCGCCAGCACAGCGGCAGTTGCGCTCCCCACAGGTAGGGCGAGCGCTCCGGCAACTGGTGGCAGAACAGCCCCGCCGCCCGCATCAGCGCGTCGTAAATGATCGAACCCGTCACGATCACGACTCCGCAACTCCGAACCGCCCCGCGGCCCGAACTACTTGAAGAGGATCGGCTGGAACTGCCCGCCCGAAGCCTTCGCCGCCTCGTCCCAACTGTGGATGGCCGCGGCGATGTTGATGAGCGGCATCGCGATGAAGAGGCAGATGCCGACGACGACGAAGGTCAGGATCGTCGCGACGATTGCGTAGCCGACGGTCGCGGCGAAGATGCCGATGCCCAGCCCCTGCTTATTCGGCACGAAGAGCAGCCCGATGCCGGGCAGGAAGAAGCTGACGACGGCGGCCACGGCCGGGTGCATCGGCTGAGAGCCGCCGCCGATGGCGGGCTGCCCGTATCCCGGCGCGGGCGTCTGCGACTGGTTGTAAGCCGGGTAGCTCGGCGGGACTTGCGGGACGTAGCCGCCCGCGTCCGTTTGCGGGCGCGGGGCTTCGGTCGCGCCGGCGGGCGGAGCGCCCAGCTCGCTCGACGCGCGCCACGACTCGGGCGGCGGGGCATCGCCGAGCTGCGAGCCGCAGCCGACGCAAAACTTCGTGCCCTCGATGTTGTTCGTTCCGCAGTTGGCGCACACAGCCATCGCTTAAGGTCTCCTTCGCGGTTTCAAGTTGATTTTCAGTCTTAGCGGGTTCGCCCCCGCCTGTCGGCCCGGGCGGTTGCGGGTTTAGTCCGTTTCATCGCCCAGGTCCGGGACCCAGAAGAGCTGTTCGCCGTGGGCGACGCGGCGGAGTCCGAGGCCGGGGAGTTCGTCCTCGCTGACGCCGAGGTAGGTGAAGTGCGGCAGGTCGTTGCGGACGGTCTGGAACCAGCCGCGCCCGGCGAGGATCGAGCGCACGCTCGCGTCAGTGAACTCGACGATGTCGAAGGCGAGCAGGGCGAGGTGCTGCGACGCGCCGGGCGCGGCCACCGATTGCAAAATCGACTTCGAGAAGTCCTTGCTGAAGTAGCAGCCGCACGATTCGAGTTCGAGCACGCGGGCCAACTGATCCTTGAGCGCGAGCGAGCGCAGGTGCGCGGCCTCCTCGGCCGAGACGCGGCCGGCGTCGAGCCAGTAGGCGAGCGCGGGACGGACGCGCGACTCCCAGAGGCGGACGGTGTCTGCGAAGTCGCGGCGCGCGGCCTCCGCGCCGTCGCGCGGCGTGATGTCGAGGCCGGCGCGGCGTGCGTCTTTGCGGGCTGCGAGCAGGGCGTCGAGCGCGGCGGGCTGTAGCTCTATCGTCACGCCGCCGAAGTCGGCCGCGCGCATGCCGGCCTGCTGCTGGAAGCGCGAGACCTCGCCTTCGTCGCGGAAGACGCAGACGGGCGGGACGGCGACCGCGTCCGAGGCGACGAACATCGCGCCGTACTCCGAGAGCAGGCGGCGCGCGCACGGGTCGGCCGGGTCACACAGCAACTCGGGCCGCATCCCGCGACGCCTGAGCGCGCGCGCGAACGCGACGTAGAAGGGCGACGACTCGAAGCGCGCGGCCCCACCCGACCCGCTGCCGTCGGACGAAGGGCTTGCCCCCGCCTCGGGCCGATTCGCGGGCGCGGCCCCTTCGGCCGTCGGGTCGGTCTGGTTCGCCTGCTGCGAAGTCTCTGCCATGCGGGATCGTTTTCGGGGGACTCGCCGGGGCGCGCGGCGGGGCGGAAGCGCGCCGCGCGTCGGCTTCGAGCGTATGCTAACCTGAGAAGCCGGCCGGACGGAAGAAGCCAGACGCCGGGAGGGGAATTTTTTGCCGGATCGATTGGGCCAGTTCCGCGACGCGCTCGCGCTCTACCGCCGCCACGGCTGGTCGCTCGCGCGCGTCCTGATGACGCCCGCCACGCTCGCCGAGCTTGCGCGCGCGGGCGGGGCGGACGCCGCCAACGCCGGCGACCCCGCCGCCGCGCAGCCCGCCTTCGAGGGCGTCGCGGCGCGCGAGGCGGACGTTGACGCGATGTGGCTCAGTCGCCCCTCGGCCGGCGGGCGCGAGGCTTGGGAGCTGCGGCTCATCAGTGATCCGCCCTACGCGCTCTTCGAGCTGTTCGAGCCGGACGAGTCGGAAGAGGATCGCGAGGACGTGCGCCGCGAGATGGAGGCGCGGCTCGCCGAGTACGCGAACGGCGGCACGGCCGACACACAAAGATGACATCTCGCGGGGCGTAGAAACTTCCCCGGCCGTTGCAACAGGGGGTGTGCGTGGTGCATCCTACTTTCGTCCTTCCTTCTCTCGCGCATCGACGGTGATGCGCCCCGCGCCACGATGGCCGCGGCGTTCTGGATCGTTCGAGAGCAGGCTCACTTTCAACCGCAGAAGCCGCTCCGCTAAAGAGCACACGAACCAGAGGCCCTTCGACGCCACCGCTCCGCCGAAGCACACTTGATTCGCCCGCTTCTCCAGATACTCCCTTGAGGGGAGAGGTACAACTACATGTCCAATAAACTTTACGTCGGCAACCTGGCCTTCCAGACTTCGAGCGAAGACCTGCGCCAACTGTTCGCGCAGGCGGGAACGGTCGAATCAGCCACGGTGGTCGAGGATCGCGACACGGGCCGCTCGCGCGGCTTCGGCTTCGTCGAGATGTCTTCCAAGGAAGAGGCCCAGGCGGCCATCTCACAGTTCAACGGCCAGGAGGTCAACGGCCGCAGCCTGACGGTCAACGAGGCCAAGCCCCGCGAGGATCGCGGCGGCGGCCGAGGCGGCTTCGGCGGCGGCGGTAACCGCGGCGGCGGTGGTGGCGGTCGCGGCGGCTACGGCGGCGGCGGCGGCGGCGGCAACCGCTGGTAGGCCGGTAACGCCATCCGGTGATTCTTCAGGAGAAGCCCCGGGCGAGTCCGACACTCCGCCCGGGGCTTTTTCTCTCTACAAGGGGCTTTCGCGTTTTAACCGGGGGAAGATTTGCGACGAAGCGTTATTTCCCAGAACCGCCTCCGCGCGGCGGAGCGATTTTCGGGCCGCAAACTGCGGCTCAATCCTGCTAACACCACGCTGGTCGTCGGCGTCCACGCCGTCAGCCTGCTCGGCCTCTGGTACTGGCCGCGGGCAGTTGACCTCGTCGTCGCGCT
>DATHBT010000272.1:0-19824 GCA_035295985.1 Pyrinomonadaceae bacterium
GGTACGGACAATCCGTCGTGCATGGTAGGGCTTACTCCTCAAGTCGGGATGTCAGAGCATCCCTTTCACGGCAACAGTCCGTTCGTCGCGTCCGCACGCGCGAGAAGTTTTCCGGGTCGAATTTGGGGGGTTTCAGACGCCGGAACTGGGTGCACGCGCCGTGCCATGTTTCCCGCGTGCAACACCCTTCTGCGGCGGGGACACGCGGCCCTGCGCGGGCACACAAAACCTATAGCTAAACGGTGTCGGACTCGGGGAGAGGGTGCTAAAGGAGCGGAGAGAGGCCGGCATTATACACTGTTTGCCCGGCAACGCCAGTACATATTTGTACACGCGACGCGGCACGTTTTCGGCGCGCTCGCACGAAAACGTGTCGGCCGGGGGGCAGTGGAACGTGCGCGCGGGGCGTGTGCTACACTGCGCGCCCGAAAGGCCTGGAGGATGACTGAGAACGAACGGCAGGACGACGTGGAGGCGGCGCTGCTCGACGCGGAGCTGTTTCTCAAATACCGCTCGCCGCGCAAGGCCGTCGAGCGGCTGCTGGAGGCCGTCCGCCTCAAGCCCCACTCGGTTCGGCTGCGCGAGAGTCTGAGGGAGATCGCGGCGGCGGGCGGCGACCCGCAGGAGGCCGCGCGCCAGTGCCTCGCGCTCGTCCAGATTTACCTCGAACGCGAGGACTTCGACACGGCGCAGGAGCGCCTGATCGAGGCGCGCGCTCTCGACCCGCGCATCAACGTCACGCGCGGACTCGAAGCCATCCGCCGCGCCCGCCGGCCCGACCTCGCCGCCGCGCCGCCCGCCCCCGCCGCCCCTTCTCGCCGCGGCGTCGTCTTCGCGGGCGACCTCTCCGTCGTCAGCGTCTTCGACGCCGTGCAGGTCGTCGAAAACGCACGCCTCACCGGCTCGCTCAACATCACCGTGTCCGACTCTGAGACGGCGCGCGTCCTCTTCAACGACGGCCGCATCGTCGGGGCCGAAGCCGCCGGTCAAACTGCGGAAGCGGCCCTGCGCCGCGTGCTGGAGCAGACCGGCGGCGAGTTCGACTTCGAGCGCATCCCGCAGCCCTTCCCCATTACTATTCAGGCCGGTAGCAACACCAGCCTCCTCCTCGACGCACTGCGCGAGCTGGACGAAGAGAAGCAAAAATCGTGAATCGTGAATCGTAAATAGATGGAACGGGTTGAGTCTGCCCGCGGTTAACGCTTCAGGCTCAACGAACTTCTAACTATTCACGATTCACGATTCACGACCTTTAGTCGAGCAATACGCGCGACTGCAAGGCTTCGGCGCGGTCGAGGGCGGCGAGGAGGCGGAGGAACTGTTTGTAGTTGCGCGAGCGGGATTCGATGCGGGCGCGCTCGGAGCCGGAGAGGTCGTTGAGGAGGACGAGCGAGAGGAAGTCGTAGTAGTCGGCCGCGGCCTGGTGCGGGAGTTCGCGCGCGTAAGAAGTCTGGTCGTTGTCCTCGGCGGTGAAGCCTGAGAGCGCGTCGAAGAGGTTGTCGGTCGTGAGCTTGGCGGCCTCGCGCGCGAGGTGTATGGGCAGGCGCAGCTCGAAGAAGCGCAGGCCGTCGGGCGTCGTCACCGCGCGCAGCGCCTTGGAGCCTTCGCCGTCGAAGGGCGAGTCGGCGTCAACGAGGACGCGAAGCAGACGCGGCTGATCCTCTTCGGGCACGGTGTCGAGCGCGAGTTGCACGCGGTCGGCCAGAAACTTCTCGAACTGCGCCTCGACGGGGTAGTTGATCCGACCCTGGCAGCCGACCGCCTCGCCCTCGCCCGCCGTCTCCTGCGGCAGGCGCGCCGGGCACGACTCGCAGACGCGCGTCTCGTCCCTCATCCGCTCGATCTCGGTCGAGGAGCGCTCGACGAAGCGCAGCTTCTCCTCCGACGGCGCGAAGTGCTCGCCCGTCGTCACGCGCGTGTGGATGTGGCCCAGCCGCCCCCACGCGCGCAGGTGCTCCTCGCTGTAACGCGCCCGCAAAGGGCAGGCGTACTCGACCGTGAACTCTAAAGACACTGCTTAAAATCCTTGTGTTAAACCCGCGGCAACCGCCGCCGGAAACGTCGTCGCTTCTGGCCGCTGTCGGCGCGGGCCTATAATAACAGGGCGAGAGGCCGCACGTCAGGCGCGCACCAAAGGTTCGATGGCGCAACGCGGGCGGTGATTTTCGGTCGACGGCCAGGAGTAAACAGCACCTAATTCACACACTATGGCGACCCCCGCGCTCCCACCCGGCCCCGGCAGTGCAAACCGCGGCCGACAACTGCTCGGCTTCCTCGCCTTCCGCCGCGATCCCTTGAAGTTCATCACGCGCATGGCCCGAGCATACGGTGACATCGTCCACTTCAAGATGGGGCCGCAAGCCGTCTTCATGCTCAACCACCCCGATCTGGTGCGCGACGCGCTCGTCACGCATCAGGACTACTTCCACAAGGGCCGCGCCCTGCAACGCTCCAAGCGCCTGCTCGGCGAAGGACTGTTGACGAGCGAAGGCGAGCACCACCGCCGCCAGCGCCGCCTCGCGCAGCCCGCCTTCCACCGCAAGCGCGTCGAGTCATACGGCGCGGTCATGGCCGACTACGCCGCGCGCCACGCCTCCCGCTGGCGGGACGGCGCGGAAGTTGACATCGCCCACGAGATGATGCGCCTCACGCTCGCCATCGTCGGCAAGACGCTCTTCAACGCCGACGTGGAGGGCGAGGCCGACGAAGTGGGCGACGCGATGAACGAAGTCATGGAGATGTTCCAGCTTCTCCTGCTGCCCTACTCCGAGTACCTCGAAAAGCTCCCGCTCCCACACAACCGCCGCTTCCTGCGCGCGCGCGCCAAGCTCGACTCCGTCATCTACCGCATCATCGAAGAGCGCCGCCGCTCAGGCCGGGACACGGGCGACCTGCTCTCCATGCTCCTCCTCGCCACGGACGAAGAGGGCGACCGCACCGGCATGACCGACCAGCAACTGCGCGACGAGTTGCTGACGCTCTTCCTGGCCGGCCACGAGACCACCGCCAACGCGCTCGCGTGGACCTGGTATCTGCTCGCCCGGCACCCCGAAGCCGAAGCGAAACTCCACGCCGAACTCGACGCCGTGCTCGACGGCGGCTCACGCCTACCAGCGGTCGAAGACCTGCCCGCGCTGCGCTACACCGAGATGGTCTTGTCCGAGTCGATGCGCCTCTACCCGCCCGCGTGGACGGTCGGCCGCCTCGCCGTCCGTGACTACACGGCGCGCGGCTACCGCATCCCCGCCGGCTCGCTCGTCCTCGTCAGCCAGTACGTCCTGCACCGCGACCCGCGCTTCTGGCCCGACCCCCTGCGCTTCGACCCCGAACGCTGGACGCCTGAGGCGAAAGAGTCGCGCCCACAGTACGCTTACTTCCCCTTCGGCGCGGGCGCGCGCCGCTGCATCGGCGAGGGCTTCGCCTGGATGGAAGGCACGCTCCTCATCGCCACGCTCGCCGCCCGCTGGCGGATGCGACTCGTCGCCGGCCGCCCCGTCGTCGAGCACCCGCGCATCACGCTGCGGCCCAGGCACGGCATCCGCGTAAAGTTGGAGAGGCGGGGTTGACGCGGCGCGTCCGGCCCCGCGGTCGGCTAAGAGTGGCTGACGAGACAGGCGGCGGAGTGGCTGAACCACGAAAGCGCACGAAAGGGCACGAACACCTTTAGTGCCCTTTCGTGCGCTTTCGTGGTTCCAGGCCTCGTCAGCCCCTCTGGGCGGCCGACAAGGTAAGACGGCGCGCGGCGGTCGCGCCGTGAGTGCGACCGCCGCGCGCCGTCCCTACTTCGGGCCGCAGCCGTCAGGACCAGGCATGCGTCAGGGCGTGCCGAACCTCTGCCGGTACTCGCCGGAGAGGAGGAACGCCCTGATGATGGCGTTGTAGTCGCCGTGGCTGTTGAGGCCGTTGAGCCAGAACTGCCAGCCCCACGGGTCAGGCTCGCGCCGCAGGTAGTTGAGGTAGCACCAGCGGACGAACTGGGCGTTGTCGTACGGGTGCGACGGGTTGCCGGTGAGCAGCCCCGACGCCTGCACGTCCGGCCGCGACTGGAACTCGCCCGAGTCCCAGAAGGCGCGCGAGACGTTGACGCGCATCCCGTCCTCGCAGGCGGCGTCCGGGCCGCACTGGTCAATCTGCCCGGCCCACCACCAGAGGCCGCCGTCAGGCTCGCGGTTGAGGAAGTCGCGGTAGTGCCAGGCGACGAAGTCCGTGCTGTTGTCGATGGCGTTGAAGGGCACGTCGCCGCCGACGCCGGCCGAGAACCAGCCCTTGCGGAGGGCGTTCCAGATCGGGTTGCCCGTGCTGTAGAGATCGCGCGTCGCCAGCTCCGTCGCCTGCCGCACGTCGGCGAAGGTCGCCGACGGGAAGAGGTAGACGACGAGCGCGCGGTAGAAGACGGCGGCCGCGCGGTCGCGCCCGATCCTCTTGACGAAGACGCCGGTCGTCGGATGGTGGCCGCTCTCCGACAGCAGGTAGAAGACGACGTTCTGCAACCCGCTGCTGGAGTGCACGCCCATGCCGTTGAAATACTGGCTCAGGTGGTCAATGCTGTGTCCGTCCTCGCGCGGGTTCGCCATGTTGCGGAAGCCGAAGCCGTTCCAGTCCTCGGCGATCCGGTAGTCGGGGTTGACGCCCCACAGGAACTCGACCCGCGTGCCGAAGATGTCGGAGAACGACTCGTTCGATCCGCCCGACTGGCCGCTGTAGATCAGCCCGGCCGAGAACTCCGTCACCCCGTGCGTGTACTCGTGCCCGACCACGTCGGCTGTCGCCAGGTGGCGGCCGTTGCTGCCCGAGCCGTAGTTGGTGCACTGGCCGTCCCAGAAGGCGTTGTCCGGGCCGAAGAAGAAGTCGTGGCGCATCCGGTTGCACATCTGCATCCCGGCGCCGTCAATGCTGTTGCGGCCGTGGTAGCCGAGGAAGTAGTCGAAGGTGAGCGCGGCGAAGAGGTGCGCGTCAACGGCGGCCGACTGGATGTCGAAGGGCTGGCTGTTGCCCCACACGTCGTCCGGGTCGGTGTACGGGCTGCAAGGCCCGGCGAACTGCGCGTCGGAGGTGATGATGCCGCCCGCGCCGCACAGCGACCCGTTCGTGCGGCCCGGATCGCGCATCTCGAAAGTCCAGCCGTTGAAGACGGTGCCGATGCCGCGCTGGCCGGAGTAGAGGCCGTGGCCGAGGCCCTTCTGGAGGTTGTCGTAGTGCCAGACGACCGAGCCGTCGCGCGCGTCGATGAAGTAGAAGTGGCGCGCGGCCTCGCGCCCGTCGTTGACGAGCAGCTCGACCTTGTAGACGAGCGTTGCGCCGGAGGCGTCGTCGCCGCGTCTGACTGCCTCGGGCAGCACGACCAGCTCGGCCCCCTCGCGCGCGAAGCCCGCGTCGCGGCCGAGCGCGCGCTTAGCGGCGGCGAGCGCGTCGGCCGCCGTGATGCGCGCCCTCGTCGAGACCTGCCGCGCGTCCTTGAAGACGCGGCCGTTGGCGAACGTGCGCTTGGCCCCCTTCGCGCTCGCCGGGTCGGGCGCGTCGAGGTGCGCGATCAACTGGCCGCCGAAGACGGGCACGCCGCGGTGCACCTGTTCGAGCCGGACGTGCGTCTGGCCGAGGTCGTCGGCGACCACCGAGAGCAGCGCGAGTTCGGCGTCGGCGTTGGCGAGGTCGTGCGGCGCGCCCTCCGAGCGCAGGTGCGCGAGGCTGCGCGCGAGCGCGGTCTCGACCCACGCGGGCCGCGCGCCGGATTGGCCGCGACGCCAACTGCCGACGAGCTTGCCCGACGGCAACTCGCGGTCTTGCGCCCCCTTCGCGCCGCCCCGCTCCTCCTGCGGGAGCGCGCTGGCCGGCGGCGGCGGGGTCAGGGTAAAGGCGAGTGTAAGGATCAGCAGAAGCGTGAGAAGCCTTCTCATCATAGTTCCTCCTGACTCGTTCTGTGTGGGAGGCGCGAGGGCGCGCGACGGGAGTGGCGGCGCGCCTTCGCGGCTCGTCGGGTTGAGCCTGCGCCGCGCCGCGCGCTATGATGGAGGCTCGTGAGGCGACACATCTTTCGCGCGCAACGGCGTTGCGGAGGCTGTGTTGTTTTCGAGAGGCCCTCGGCCACTGGCAGGTGGTCGGGGGCTTCCGCGTTTATCCGAACCTGACTGACGGGGCGCTCGCGTGCAAGAGCCGGCCGCACGACGGGCCGTGGCGGGAGAGTGTTCCCGCCGCTAGGGGTGCGACCGTGACGGAGCGCCGCAACATAGATACCTTCCGGTCTGTGAAGTGAGGCTAGCTAGCGAGCGTGGGGGGCGCGCCCGATAGCCGCGCGCGAGTTGCGGGGCTCTTGCAGAGCCCGCAGACTGCCTTCTGCCTTTGAGTTACTCGGGAGAGGCCGGAGCGTATAGCAACTGGCGCGGGGGTGTCAACTGTTAAGTTGACCGCCCCGGCCGCCCGCGAGGGGCCGCGAGGGCTGGCCGGGGGGGGCGCAGCGGACGCGACCGAAGAATCTGTATTCGACACGCAGGTTCGGGCGTCGGGGCGCGAACCGGCAGGGGCGAACCCGACGACCTCAGCGGCCCGCGACGCGGCCGGCGGCGGGCTTGGCCCGGCCCCGCGGGCCTACTTGACGCGGCTCTTCTTCCGCCTGAGGAAGTCTATCAGGACGAACTGCGAGAGGTTGCCGGGCGTGGCGAAGTAGGCCTTCCCCGTGGTCATGGCGGTCATCTGCTTGACGAACTCGACGAGGTAGTAGTCGGAGGCGAGCATGAAGGTGTTGATCTGGACGCCGGCCTTGCGGCACGCCTGCACCTCGCGGAACGTGGCCTCCATCACGAGCGGGTCCATCCCCATCGAGTTCTTGTAGAGCCTGCGCCGCTCGTTCAACTCCCACCCGCCGCGCGCGGAAGACGGAGACACGCGCCCGCCGCGCCGCCCCCCCGCCGCCGCCACGCCCGCGTCTTCGAGGAAGCAGGCCGTCGGCTTCCCGTCCGTCACCATCACGATCTGCCGCATCTCCTTGCGCTGCGCCTGGAGGAGCCGACGCGCGAGTCTCAAGCCCTCGGCCGTGTTCGTGTGGTACGGGCCGACCTGCGTGGTGGCGAGCTTCGCCATCGGCAACTCTTCCGCGCTGTCGTGGAAGAGCACGACCTTCAGGGAGTCGCCGGGGAACTGCGTGCGTATCAGGTGCGCGAGCGCGAGCGCGACCTTCTTGGCCGGCGTGAAGCGATCCTCGCCGTAGAGGATCATCGAGTGCGAGCAGTCGAGCATGACGACCGTCGCGCAGGAAGACTGGTAGTCCTGCTGGTGGACGTGCAGGTCGCCGTATTCGAGATTCAGCGGCACGCCCAGGCCCTCGCGCCTGATGGCCGACATCAGGGTGGTGTTCACGTCGAGGTTGATGGTGTCGCCGAACTCGTAGGGCTTCGACGCCTGCGCCGCCTCGACGCCCGTCGATAGGTGCGCCGTGTCGTGCCGGCCGATTGAAGACTTGCCGAGACTGCCCAAGAGGTTTCGCAGCGTCTTGTAGCCCAGAAAATCCAGCCCCTTCTCCGTCACCTCGAACTTCACGTCGCGCGGCATAGGCTCCTCAACGCGCCCCTGCCCCCGCCCGCGCTGCCTCCTGCGCTGCTCGCGCGGCTCCTCGCGCAGATTCAGATAACCCTCCTCGACCAGCCGCTCGATCAACTGGTTCAGCAGCTCCTCCAACTGCGACCCCTTGAACTGCCCGCCGTTCTCTTCGAGCATCTGCTCGATCTGCCGCTCCGTCAGCTCGCCCGTCTCAACGAGCGCCCGCAACAACGCCTGACGCAGGGCGTCTAACGACGTGTCCTGCGGCCGGCGCTGGCGCGTCCAGTAATAGTCGTCGTCGTAGCCCGACTGCAACAAGCTATCCTGCAACGCGCCCATCAGGTCGCCGAGGTTGACGCCCGACACGTCGAAGCCGTTGAACTTGGAATAGCGGATGAACTTCATAACTTACTGTCCGTTCGACGACGCTCTTGGACGGTCTTCTCTCCCAACCACTTCCGCGGGTTGCCGCACATCCAGCACGAACAAAGCTGGCGCGATCCCGCGATGATACCGAGACGCCTCTTGTCGTGTTTGAACGCGCCGCCGTAATACTCACTCACGCGGCGCTTGATCCGTTCCTCGTGATGACGCCTCATCGCCCGCAACTTCATCGCACGCTTCCTTTAGCTGTATCGTCCGGTCTCCGTCAGGTCGTCGTAGATCATGCCGCGGCGATCCTTCTTGGCGCGGGTGGCGGCCGTGTAGCCGCCCTCCTCGTTGCGGCTGATCTTGTTCTGTGCGTAGAGGCCTTCGAGGGCGAACTCGCAGGCGGAGACGAGCTGCGCCTGATCAGCGCGGCCGAAGTCGAAGGGGATCAGAACCGTGTCGATGAGATCGGGGACGGCTTCGAGGAGTGAGGAGCACTCGTCCGCGGAGGCCGTGTCGGCGAGGCGCAGGGTGTTGCCCTCGTCGAACCAGCGGACGGCCGGGCCGAAGTCCACGCCGACGAAGTAGCCATCGAAGATTTCGCCGGCCGCGCGCTTGACGAGGTCGCGCGCGATCTTCGCCGCGCCCACCTGCTCGCCCTCGTATTCCAGCTCCATCTTGCCGGTCATCGAGGGGACGGCGGCGTAGATGTCCGAGATGCGCGGGACGACCTCCTCCTCGCCCGTGAGCATGGCGCGCCGCTCGGCGTTCGAGACGACCGACTCGGTGACGGTGATCGGCAGGCGTTGCGAGACGCCGGAGCGTTTGTCGATGCGCTGATCGTCGCGCGCCTCGAAGGCGATCTGCTCGACGATCTCGCGGATGAAGTCGGGGACGCGCAAGGAGGCTCCGAGTCCCTCGCGCTCCGTCCAGGCCTCCTGCCGCGTGATCTCGACGCCGAGCTGGATGTCGGCCGGGTAGTGCGTTGTGATCTCCGCGCCGATGCGATCTTTTAAGGGCGTGATGATCTTGCCGCGGGCCGTGTAGTCTTCGGGGTTGGCGGAGAAGACGAGCATCACGTCGAGGGGCAGGCGGACGGGGTAGCCCTTAATCTGCACGTCGCCCTCCTGCATGATGTTGAAGAGGCCGACCTGGATTTTGCCGGCCAGATCGGGCAGCTCGTTGATGGCGAAGAGGCCGCGGTTGGCGCGCGGGAGCAGGCCGTAGTGAATGGTCAGCTCGTCCGACAACAGGTGGCCGCCCTTCGCCGCCTTGATGGGGTCAACGTCGCCGATGATGTCGGCGATGGTCACGTCGGGCGTGGCGAGCTTCTCGACGTAGCGCGCGTCGCGGCCGACCCACGCGATGGGAGTCTCGTCGCCCATCTCTTCGATAAGTTGGCGTCCGTAGGCCGAGATGGGGCGGAGGGGATCGTCGTTGACCTCGGAGCCGGCGATGGCCGGAATCTCTTCGTCGAGCAGGTTCGTGAGCTGACGGATGATGCGGCTCTTGGCCTGTCCGCGCAGGCCCAAAAGAATCATGTTGTGGCGCGCGAGTACCGCGTTGACGATCTGCGGCACGACCGTCTCGTCGTAGCCGACGATGCCGGGGAAGATGCGCTCGCCCGCGCGCAGCTTCGCGATGAGGTTCGCGCGCAGCTCGTCCTTGACCGAGCGCACGCGGTAATTCTGCCGCTTCAACTCGCCGAGCGTTTTAGCCTTCGTCATCCCTGTAACCACCCGTCCCTTGTTTTAAAACTCATAGCGCCTAATAGAACTGTAGGGGCAAGGCAAGTCCGCGGCCCGTTGAGCGCGACAGCGCGAATTGAATCTCTCGAAGCCGAGCGGGCAGGGACAAGCCCTGCCCCTACAAATGTCTTCTGCACCGGGCCTGAAAATCGTCACTCAGTCGCCGCCGCAGCTACGAAATGTCCGTCGCCCGCGTCCGTCACCAGCCCGTCCTCTTCCAGTTTCTCCACGTGCGCGAGCACGGCGCGCGTCGCCCAGGCGTGCGCCTTCGGGTTCACGTCCGTGTAAACGCGCGCGACGATCTCTTCCGCGGTCTGCGCGCCCCCGCGCACGGCCCGCAGGATGTTGGCCTCGCGCTCAAGTCGGTGCGAGATGTATTCGCCGATCTTCGTCGCCGGGCTGGCGACCGCCGCGCCGTGGCCGCAGAGCAGGACGCGGACGCGCGGCAGGAGGCTGCGGTAGCGTTCGAGGCTGCCGAGGTAGTCGCGGACGTTGCCTTCGGGCGGATCGATGAGGACGGAGCCGAGGCCGACGATGTTGTCGCCCGTAATCAGCGTCTCGGTGCGCTCCTCGTAAAAGCTGAGGTGGCCGCGCGCGTGGCCGGGCGTGTGCATCGCGCGCAAAGAAAGGGAAGGCTCGCCGGCGAGCTCTATCACGTCGCCGTCTTCGATGAAGCGATCAACTCGGACTGAGCCGCCGAGCGCGTCGGCCGTCAGACGGTGCGCGGCGACCCGCGCGCCGCCGCCCAAGTGTGCGCGCAGGGGCTCGACGCCCGCGACGTGATCGGGGTGGTGGTGCGTCAAGACGATCTCGCGCAGGCGACGGCCCTCAGCCAGCAGCTCGTCAACGCAAGCGGCGAGCGCGGCCCGCTCCTCGTCGTAGGGCGAGCCAGGATCGATGACGACGAAGTCGCCGTGTCCGACGAGGTAGCAGTTCGTGTGCGTGGCGGGCGGCTTCGTCGGGGTTCGCAGGGGGAAGCAGACGAAGCCGGGCGTGAACTCGATCCGCCGCACCTGCTCGCGGCGCGCCTGCGGGACGGAGAGGAAGCGTTCCGTGATGTCGTCGCTCAGACCGGCTGCCAGCGTTCTGACCGCGTGCATGACGGGCGGGGCGGCGACGATCTCGGAGCGGAGCCAGCGGTCGAGCGCGGCGCGCGCCGAAGTCCAGCCGCCCGCGTCGAACTCTGTAGTGAGCAGGCGCGGCTCCTGCTTGCGCGGGCAGCGCACCATGAAGAACCAGGTGTCGAAGCGGCGCGGGCTGAAGGGCGGAGTCACCCAGCGGCCTGCGAACCGGAAGTCGCGCGCGTCGAGTCGGAGGTCGTAGTGCGCGAGCAGTTGCGTGAAAGTCATGCGGCCCGACGTGAAGTCGTCGAGGACGGAGGCGAGCTGCCCCTTCGTCAGAGAGTCCGCGCCGCGCGCGGCCAGCACGCCGGTCTCCTCGAACAGCTCGCGCGCTGCGCACGCGATCATCGCGGCGCGCTCCGGATCGTCGCAATTCTCGACCGGCGTCTGCGCGTCTTCGGCGTCGCGCTGGCCGCCGGGGAAGGCGTGGAAGCCGCCCTGGAAACTGAGGCGCTCGCCGCGCCGCGCCCAGAAGAGTTCCGCCCCGCCGTCGCCCGTCTCGCGCACCAGGACGACGGCGGCGGCGTCCTTCGGCACGGCGTATCCGCGGGGCGCGGCGGCCGGGGCGGCTGTGGCTTCGTTAATTGGCATCGCCTGCGGACAACTCGGAAGACGAAAGAAGCTCTCGTTCGATTCGGCGCGTTTCGTTGAAAGACGAACTCGGGAGTGGGGTCAGTATAAGAGTTGGGCCTCGAAAGGAGAAATGGGAAAACAATGAGCGCGGAACGATGAACGGCGAACTGAAAAAAGTCCGTTGTCCGTGGTCAGTTGTTAGTCGCACGTGCCGCATTAGCCTTCGCGCCACGTCGCAGGCGTTCGAGTTTTCAAGGCTCAAACAACAGACAGCTGACCACGGACAACGGACAACTCATCAGTTCACCGTTTCCGGCTACTGCCGCGGGCGGACGGTGACGAAGAAGGTCGTGCCGCGCCGGTTGACGAGGAGCAGGACGGGCCGCGCGCCCGCGCGCTGGAGCGCGGCGGCGAGGTCGTCGGCCGTCCGCACCTGCTGGCGGTTGACCTGCTCGATCACGTCGCCGCCGCGGAGGCCGGCGTCGGCCGCAGGCCCCGCCGGATCGAGCTGCTCGACGACAAGCCCCTGCGTGCCCGCGCGCAGGTTCAACTGCTGCGCGATCTCAGGCGTGAGCGGTCGCACGGTGACGCCGAGACGGCCCGTCGAGCCGCCGCCCTGCCCGCCGCTCCCGCCTCCTTCGGCGGCCTCGCCCGCGGGCGGCTGGTACTCGCCGAGGCGCGCGCGCAACTGCTGCTCGCGCCCGTCGCGTATGACCGTGAGCGTCACCTCGGTGTCGGGCTGCGTGCCGGCGATGCGGTTGCGCAGCTCGTTGTGATCCGTGACGGGCTGGCCGTCGAGGCCCACGATCACGTCGCCTTGGCGGAGGCCCGCGCGCTCGGCCGCGCCGCCGGGCACGACCGAGTTGACGAGCGCGCCGCGAATCTCCTTGAGCTCCAAGCTCTGCGCGATTTCGGACGTGACGCTCTGCACGGTGACGCCCAACTGGCCGCGCCTGACCTTGCCGGTCTTCACCAGTTGATCCATGACGCTCTTCGCCATGTTAGAGGGGATGGCGAAGCCGATGCCGATGTTGCCACCCGTCGGCGAAAGTATCTGCGAGTTGATGCCGACGAGCTGGCCGGCGGTGTTGACGAGCGCGCCGCCGGAGTTTCCGCGGTTAATGGCGGCGTCCGTTTGGATGAAGTCGGCGAAGCTGCCGTCGCCGAGGCCCGTCGAGCGCCCCTTGGCAGAGACGATGCCAGAGGTGACGGTCTGGCCGATCCCTAAGGGGTTGCCGATGGCGAGCACCACGTCGCCGACCCTCACCTGATCTGAGTTGCCGAGCGGGAGCACGGGCAGGCCGCCTGTGTCCACCTTGAGCACGGCCAGATCGCTCGGCTGATCGCTGCCTACGATCTTGGCGCTGAAGACGCGGCGGTCGGTCAGCTCGACCTCGATCTGTTCGGCCCCGTCAACGACGTGGTGGTTCGTCAGGATGTGGCCGTCGGCCGAGACGATGACGCCGGAGCCTAAGCCCTCCTGGCGGCGCGGCGTCTGATCCGGGCGTGGGAGGCGTTCGCCGAAAAATTCCCGGAAGAAGGGATCGTCCATGAACGGGTGCTGCTGCGCGGCGCGCGCCCGGCGCTCCGCGCGGACGGTGACGACCGCCGGCGCGACGCGCGCGACCACGTCGGCGTAAGAGTTCTGCGCGGCTGCCGCCGTGCCGCCGGCCGACTCGACGGGCGCCGGCTGCTGCGCCGCCTGCTGCGAGCTAGGCGTCTCGCCGCGCGAGCAGCCCGCCAGCGACAGCGTGACGACGAACGCGAGCAGCGTGCGGCGCGGGCCGAACAAGCGCCCCATGCGTTGAGCGAAACTGTCTTGACTGTTTTTAATCATCTCCACACCTCTTGATTGCGAAATTTCCCGATAGTCAATTTTACCTGCGTTTTTTGTCAATTTTAACGCGAGCCCAGAATCGAAATCCGAACGCGAACGCGACACGAACGCCGGAGCGCGGCGCGCAAGGCGGCACGTCTCGACGCCGGCAAAACACGCGCGGCACGCGTTCGACGTTCGGGAAAAGCTTGTGGCTTTTAAGATGCGCGGGGCTGTGGCGCGGTTCGTCAGTCGGAGGGCCGCGGCGGCGATCAAAGGGAGGGGGTTTTGTAAGTCTCGCGTCCGCCGTTCGTCACGGCTCGGCCGTCGAGCGGTCGGGCGTGAGGGCGCGCTCCATCTCTTCGTCGTCGTCCTCGGCGGCGGCCGTCGCAGGCTGAGCCGCGACGCGGCGTGCCTCCGCGCGGCGCAACGCGTCCCGCTCGACGTGCGTCTCGCCGCCCGCGTCCGAGTGGTTGACGACGACTTCCGTGATCAGCTTCGTGTTGGGGATGATGACGAGGCGGCCGTCCGCGGTGCGGATGAGCGTGTCGCGTATGCGGATGGTCTCGATGCGGCCGAGGAACTGTCCCATCTCGATCACGTCGCCGATGTGGAAGGGGCGGTAGGCGAGGAGCATGATGCCGGAGACGAAGTTCGACAGCACGTCCTTCAGGGCGAAGCCGAGCGCGAAGCCCGTCAGCCCGAGGCCGGCGATGAGCGCGCCGACGTCCATGCCCGCCGTATCGAGCGCGGTGATGAACCCGAAGACGAAGACGCCGTAGTAGTAGAGGCGCGAGAGCAGGAGCACGACGCCCGTGTCGGCCTTGACGCGCGGCGCGGCCAGAGCGATCAGGCGGCGGCCGACCGACGCGACGATCCAGAAGACGAGGAGGACGGCCGCGCCCGTCAGGATCGCGGGCACGGCCTCGACGACTTTCGCGAGAAAGTCGTCGAGCACGCCAGTCAAGCTCGGCGGCGGAGTGTCGGCTGGCTGTTGGAGGAACATTAGCGTCGTCAGACGACCCTTCGCAGTTTGAGCCTGGCCCGGACGGCGCGCTCGCCGCGCTTAAGATCGAGCGTGTACTCGCGCCCGTCCTGCCGGAACAGGCGGCGGATTTCGTCGAGCATGAATTCGGAAGCCGCGCGGCCGTCGATTGCGACGAGCACGTCGCCGCCCTCCACGCCCGCGGCGGCGGCGGCGCTGCCCTCCTCGACATCATCGATCAGGTAGGTCTTGAAGTCGGGGCCGTCGCCGAGCAGCTCGATGCCGCTCATGTCCTCCTCGAACGGCTCATCGAAGGCGGCGTTCGGCTCCAGGTAGATGCGGCGGCGCGTGAGATCAACGGTCATACGGAAGCGGCGGAAGATTTCGCCGCCGAGGAGGCCGTCTGCGCCCGCGGCGGCGAGCGCGCCGCGCGTGGCGCGCGAGAGGCGGACGACGGGTGCGCGCAGCTCGTGCCCGCCGAGCCTCACCATATTGGCGCGAGCCACCAGCGCCTCGGCCGTCCCGCCGACGCCGCCCATCCGCGTCGTGCGCCCCGCGCGCACGGCCCGCTCAAGGCCGTGGCGGCGGACGAAGGGCGCGTTGAGCGAGAGCGCGCCGGTCGATCCCGTGTCCACCTCGAACTTGCCCGCGAGGGGCGGCCGGTTCGCGAATGAGACCTGGGCGCGCGCGAAGATGTTCCCGTCGCCCTCGACCGTGACGGGCACGGCAGAGCCGCCGCCCGCATAGACGAAGGAGCGCGCGTCGCGCAGCGTGAGCGTGCGCGCGGCGTAGTCTATCTCTGCGACGAAGCGGCCGATGATGTCGTTGCCGATGACGCCGCCGACTTCGCGACCGAGCGGCGACGCGAGGAAGTCCAGAGGGAGCGCGTAGGTGGTCAGCCCCGTCACCTCCGCGTCGCCGAGCCGCAGGCGTGCGCGTTCGAGCCGCGTCGCTTCAGCCGTCCCGGCCGCGCCCTCGCCGGAGACGCGTCCGCGCGAGCCGAGGCGCAGCGACGCGGCCCGTTTCGCGTCGAGCACCGTGCTCGACGCGCCCGTGTCGAAGATGAACCAGAGCGGCGCGGAGTCGTTGACCGTGGCGCTGACGAGGATTAGGTTGCCGACGAGATCGAAGGGCACGCTCGCCGAACTCTGATCCGTAAGGAAGCGGACGGCGACGGCCGGCCGTCGGGCGTTGCGCCTACTCCGCTGCGCCGCGGCGTCGGCGTGCGGCCACAGCAGAATCAGCGCGAGCAGGAAGAGGAAGATGGCCCGGCGCGGCGCGCGGTCGGCGGCGTGTCTCAGGCGCGCGGAGGCCGCGGGGTGGTGCGCCCGCGCGGGGGCGAAAGTGTTCGTGCGGCTCCGCGTCATGCTACTCGTCCTGCTGGTAGCGGAAGCGTTCGCCGTCGCGCCCCTCCCAGGGGATGCCGCGCATGTGGTAGCCGCCCTCCTCCCAGAAGCCGGCGCGGTCTTCGGCGAGGAACGTCAGCCCCTTGATCCACTTGGCAGACTTCCAGGCGTAGAGCTGCGGCACTATCAAACGAACCGGGCCGCCGTGCTCCGGCGGGATGGGACGGCCGTCGTGCGCCCAGGCGAGGAGCGAGTCTTCGGCGAGGAAGTATTCGATGGGGAGATTAGTCGTCCAGCCGTAGTCGTAAGCCGAGGCGAGGACGAAGCGGGCTTCGGGCTTGACGCCGACCAGTTCGGCCAGCGTGCGCGTGGGCACCCCGCCCCATAGGTTGTCGAGGCGCGACCAGCGCGTAACGCAGTGGAAGTCGGCGTAAACGCGCACGGCCGGCAACCGCATGAACTCGTCGAGCGACCACGCGAGCGGGCGCTCGACCAAGCCGCCGACTTCAAACCGCCACGCCTCCAAGTCGATCTCCGGCGTGCCGTGCGCGTCGAGCACGGGCCACTTCTTCGTGCGCGACTGGCCCGGCGGCAGGCGGTTCTCGCGCCGCGTGTCGGGACTGGTGATCACGTCCGGCTCCGAGGACGCGACCTCCTCGGCCGCGCGCGGCCCCTCCCGCTGGTAGAAGGGATCGTTGATTAGGCTACTTAGGAAACTCATCGCCATTAAAGCCGTAAACCGTAAACCGTGACTGGTGACAGGAAAGAAAGGGTTTTACTCGTCACGTGTCACGGTTTACGGTGTATGTTCTTCTCCTGTCACCTGTCGCGGTCTTTAGCCTTTTCCACCAGTTGCTTCAACTCGTCTGGCATCCATTTGCCGAGGCCCTTGGTGAGCGGGTCGCGGATGCCGACCGAGCGGTCGTGCCACTCGTCGGCTTGGCCGAGCGTTCCGCGCTCGCGCTCGTAACGCTCGGTCTGATCGAGCGAGAGGGCGACGCCGCGGGCCACGTCCGCCCAGTCCCCGTTCTGGATGCCGCGGCCGACGAGCGACAGGCCGGCCGACCAGTCCTCCTCGGGCGCGCGCGCGTCCTGTTCGGGGATGGTCAGCTTCTCCATCGACGGGAAGGGGCCGCCGCGGTACTCACGCACGATCCGCTTCTGCAACTCGGCGAGCGATAGCTCCGGGTTCTCGCGCCGCAAGCTTTGCGCGCGGCGGAAGATGTCTGCGACGGTCGGCTGGTTCTCTGCCATGACTGGGGCAAGCCCTTTCTCGTCTGCGGCTGCTGTTTCGGTCGAGCTTTTTCACCCTAACTTACACCCGCCCGCGCGCGAATCACAAACCGCTGGCGCGCGGGCGGGCGGTGCGGCGCGCGCGCGCGTTGTGGTATCGTCTCCAACCGATTCACACGCGGAAAGAGGGTTTACTAGAAGTGTCCGAAACGATCCCTTTCGAGCAGACCCACCACACGGTCGAGCGCGTGGCCGGCTTCCCCGTCTGCCCCGTGTGCGGGCGCGAGTCGAAGGAGGGCCTGGGGTCGCTCGTGAGCCTGCCCGAGAGCTTGCAGCAGATCATCTCGGCCAACGCGCCGGTGGGCAACGTCCTCGCCGTGGTCTGCCCCCGCTGCGTCGCACTGTTCGCGCGCGCGCAGCGCATGCTCGAAGCGGACGCCGTCGTCTTCGAGCAGGGCGGGCGCGTGCTGCCCACCCCCCTGCGGCTAGACGCCGACCACCGCTTCACGGGCCGCGGCGTGACCATCGCCTTCCTCGACTCGGGCTTCTACGCGCACCCCGATCTGACCACCCCGGAGAGCCGCATCCTCGCCTACCACAACATCGTCCCCGGCGGGCAGTCGCTTCTGGAGACGACCGACCCGGCGAGCTGGCACGGGATGATGACCTCGGTCGTCGCGGCCGGCAACGGCTCGCTCTCTAAAGGCTTCTACCGCAGCATCGCGCCCGAAGCAAAGGTGGTGCTCGTCAAGATCAGCAAGTCGGGCCGCATCAAGGAGGAGAACATCCGGGAGGGCTTGGAGTGGGTGCTCGAACACCGTGAGGAGTACGGCGTCCGCGTCGTCAACATCTCGGCGGGCGGCGACCACCAGTCGTCCTACCTGACTAACGAGCTGTGCCAGACGGTCGAGCGCGCCGTGCGCGAGGGGCTGGTTGTCGTCTGCGCCGCCGGCAACGCGGGCCACGAGCCGGGCCACCCTGTCCTGCCGCCCGCCAGCTCCCCTTCGTCAATCGCCGTCGGCGGCTTAGACGATCAGAACTCGCTCGACCGCGCGCGGCGCGGCATGTACCGCTCCTCCTACGGCCCGACCGTGGACGGCTTACAGAAGCCGGAACTGATCGCCCCCGGCATCTGGGTTCCCGCGCCGATCCTGCCGCACACGCCGACCGCCGCCGAGGCCGAACTCTACGCCACGCTCGACCGCGCGCCCGACGCGGAGCTGCGCGCCATCATCGAAGAGCACGCCGAAGTGGACTCAGACCTCTACGAGGCGCGCGACCTGCGCACGCCCTTGCTGCGCCACCTGATCACGATCAAGCTGCACGAGGGCGACGTGATCTCGGAGCACTACAAGTACGTTGACGGAACCTCCTTCGCCGCGCCCATCGTCTCCTCGATCATCGCGTGCATGCTGGAGGCCAACCCCGAATTGTCGCCGCAGCAGATCAAGCGCATCCTCATCGACACGGCCGAGCGCCTGCCCGACATCGAGATCGACCGCCAGGGCTGGGGCGGCGTCGCCCCCCGCCGCGCCGTCGAGTTAGCCCTCGCCCTGCGCCCCGCCGCGGCGTGAGCCGGAGAATCGGGTCAACGTTCCGGCGTCGCGGCGGGTAGGAGCTTACGGGCCGGGCACTCGAAATCCGGGAGGCATTCCCCGATGCGAAGACTCCTTTTTCTAACCCTGTTCGCCCTGCTCGCGTGCGGCGCGGCGCGCGCCCAGGAAAAGATTGCCATCACGCTCGCGCAGGGCAGCAGGGACGAGGCGCGGACGAAAGAGCAGTTGGGGCGGCTGCTCGCGCGTTACGATCTCTCCAAGTGGATTTTCACGCGCGCGGTCGTCATAGACGAGAAGACGCGCATCCCGCACAGCCACCCCAAGCTCACGCTCAACACGCGCCACCTGCTCGACGACGAGCTGCTGCTCTCGACCTTCGTTCACGAGCAGGCCCACTGGCTCCTCGTGCAAAGGGACAAGGACACGGAAGAGGCCATTAAAGAGCTGCGCGTCATGTTCCCCAAAGTTCCCGCCGGCGGCCCGGAGGGTGCGAGGGACGAGCGGAGCAGTTACCTCCACCTCGTCGTGATCTACCTCGAATACAGGGCCTTGCGGGAGCTGCTCGGCGAGCTGCGGGCCAGGCAGGTGATGGAGTTCTGGGCGCACGATCATTACACGTGGATTTACAAGACCGTGCTGGATCGCCCGCGCGACATCGGCAACGTCGCATTCAAACACAAACTCGTGCCCACGGAGCGCACGCAGTAGGCGCGCCTGCGGCGCGACGCCCCGGCCGGCGGCCGAGGGAGTTCAGACACTAAGAGGCCCGGCGGCCGGAGTGACGAAACCTCCCGGCCGCCGGGCCTCGAAAGTTTGCGCTGCCGGGCGCGCTACTGCTCGCAGACCGTGGCGTAACACGCGACGATGTCGCTGTTAAACTGGTCGTCGCAGACGTTGTTCGGCCCCCCGTACCGTTCCTCGCACTTCTCGTAATCCCTTTGAACTTTCCTAAGACACGTAAGGCATTTGTCTTTCTTTAAGTCGTCAGCCCTCGCCGTGCGTGTGACGAAGGGCGGAGGCAGCACGAGGGCGAGCACGGAGAAGACTAGCGCGGCGGCGAGGGCGAGTGATCTTTTCATGGTCAGTTCCTTTCGGGTTAGCTGGGTCGGGGCGCGGCGAGATGTTCTCGGGAGCGCCTTATTATTACAGATTCGAGACAAAGTCAACGCTCACCCGGAACCCCGGCCGCGACGTCTAACGCGTTCCCAAAATCCCCTGCTAGCTTTAACCGGCCGGCCGGGGTAAACTCTGCTGCGACGACGACTGGCCCGTCACAAGTCTCGCCCTCACGGGCACGGCATCGGCCGCGCGCGGAGAGCGCTCCCCCTTCGGAAATCTGACAAGAGATCATCAGGCAACCCCGCCGGCCCGGCGGGCGCGTTGGCGCTTTCCCGAATTAAGGACTCATGAAAATCCTGCTCTACAACCCGGACAACGGGGTGACGCGCAACTTCATGCCGCACCTCTGGATGTTCCTTTTGCAGGCCCTGACGCCGCCCGGCCACGAGGTCGTCCTCATCGACGGCAACGCCCGCGCCATGACGGAG
>DATHBT010000273.1:0-30844 GCA_035295985.1 Pyrinomonadaceae bacterium
GACGCCCCATCACGCTGCCTCTCATGCAGCTTGTGCAGGGGCGCGGGTGATGCCTGGCGTTAGATTGCTACAGGTCTCGTATCGGAGAAAGCATTATGTTCTATCACCTGAAAACTGAATTGATAATTCTCATGCTTTTTATCTGTAGCTCATTAGTGAGTGGCAGTGCTTATGCACAGGATAGTCAAGCTTTGGGCGCTCGTATCATCGGCGAACCAGATGGCATCAGTGGCGTTGAGTGTAACTCTATCAAAATGTACCTCGACTTTATTCATATAGCCGCAATGGGTGCGGGCGATGACCAGACGATCATTATTATCGCTCGCCTCGGAAGGGGCGAAAGCTCACGAAGCCTTAATCGCCAGCGTCTGGAGGCACAAAGATCGTACTTGGTGAAGAATCGGCACTTCCCTAAAGAGAAGGTAGTTACCGCAGAAGGGGAGCGAGTGAGCGATCTCGGTCGGATCGAGTTTTATGTGGGCGGCAAGTCACATACGGCGTTCAAGGTGAAGCGCAATAATGATTTGGTCAAAGGGTGCTCCTAGAGTGTATTTATTCCCTCGGCGGCGCAATCTAACAACGGCCTGCACCCGACCGCGAATAGCGCGGCTCTCATCGAGAACTTGCCGCTAATCACGTCTCGCCGCGGCGGGTGATGCCGGGCGTTCGGCTCTCCCCCATTTCAGCTACCCCCCCCTCTAAGTCCCCTCACCGCCCCTTCTTCTCTCAATTCCAGCGCGGGCTTTGTCGTAGTCACTGTCTGTCGGGACGCATCCTTCGCTATCTTCGTTTGCTTGCAAATATTCAGCACTTAATGCTCTGAAGTCGGTAATGAGGGCATTGCGGTTCGCGGGCGTTTCCTGATATTCAGCCATCACCAGGCCGAGCCGGCGATTAATGCTGCCGTAAACGCCTCCGGCGTTCGTGTGACATTCGACTTCTTTTTGGAAATTAAAGAAAGTCTGGATGCCTGCTAAAGCAGCGGCCAAGAAGGCTAACGCCTTAATTACGGTTGTGACTGTGCTTTGCTCAGTAACGACTGCCTCAATCAAGCCGGAACCGATTAAGACGTTAAGCACTATCACAAGGACGCCAATGAGCTTTGCCTTTCTATTCTTACGCTGGGCCGCGATAAAATGCGCGCTTCTGACCCGCTGTGTATCACGGGAAAGCCTCTGCATCTCGGCATAGATGTCGTCGGCCCCGTCTACCGGGGGAGGTATATTTTCAGCCATTTGCTTATCTCCTGTTTTGATTTACCCAAACATTAACGGTCAGGTGTCTTGAGTAAGGGGTTGCCGGTGAACCACTACTTAAGATTTCAGATTAATAAAATGTAGAGCGTCTGATTTAACAAGAGGAGTCGGCGCAAGGCCGCTAAACGCGCAGTAACCCATTGGTAAGGACGCCCGTTGCTGCTTAATCTAGCATGTCCCTATCTTTCGTCAACACTTTTTGTTGTGCGGGCGTGCTTCCTCTAACGCCGCGCCGAACAACTCATTCAACCCGACGCCTCGATAGCGTGCTTTTCATGCTTCTTCCCCCGATGTATCTTGTGTGCTCCTCGCCCGGCGCGGGTTAATTCGGGCGTTAGGTGCTAGCCCTATTCGGAACAGGAATGCGTGAAAGCCGATGGACAATTTGGGCGCTTCTGGCGCGCACCGTTGCTGGTGTGCTACTCGCCTTCTTCGAGCGTCTCTTGTACGAGAAAGTGATTATAACCGCCAATTCGACGTAGAGGACGGCCGCTAGGAATTGCATGACAGACAGGACATGAATGATTAACGCCCGCCCCGCGCCCCCCCGCCCCATCGAAGGATACTGCGTCCGCGAGACCTGCTCCTAGGACGAAGATAACGAAATCCCATCCGTAGAACCCTTTCCCTCCCGTCAACTCGTCAATCGAGCTGACAGAGAGGAGCAGCCCGACCGCCGCAGCAATTAGAAGGAACAACGCCGAGTAAGGTACGAAGAACAAAGTGAGAATGAGCACCGAGGCGCAGGCCGCTAAACCGAGAGGGGCCCTCGCATATAAAATCTGATGGACGCTGAACTTCCTTTGCTTCATAACGCGAAAGCTGTCTAACGCCCGGCATCACCCGCCCGCCCGCAAGATTGAGGTTAACAGCCGCGCTGATGCGGGTCGGGTGCATGCCGTTGTTATGCTGCTCCGGGCATCCCGGCAGGTCTTTGACTCTTATCTGGCGCCCTTCACGACTTAGCTTAACGCGCTCGACACATTCGAGGCTGCCGTACAACACGAGCACATGACACGAGCCCAGGTAGTAACTGATCCAGTTGCCCCCGGCATGCCCTCCGAGCTTGCTGTAATGCTTCCAAACGCCGAGACGTTTAAGCGTGTCTACATGCGACATGCTGCCGCTTAGCGCTTCCACCTCACGCCCGACCTCCCTAATTTCATCTTCGGTCAGTGGGCCGGAAGCGCAAGGGCCCGGCCGGGTATCCGTCCCAGACGAAGCGCCATAGAGCATCAGCGAGATAGGTACGAGCAGCAACATCCTCATGTCTAATTACCTCAGCGACTACGAGGCAGCATAACGCCAGAGATAACCCGCCCGCACACAACTGCGAGCAGCTTCCAAGCTGTCGAATGACATCCATACTGATCCGGGTCGGGTGCATGCCGTTGTTAGGCTGCGCCGCACGCCACTACTTTTTCACCAGCGGGTTCCTCCCAACCTCCTGATAGGTGAATTTATCATCCGGGAAGATGGCAACCAGATTGAAGATGTTATCTCCGGCTTTGATGAAAGTGTGATGAAAACCCGCCGGCACTCTTGCTACATACGGCGCTTGGACGGTGAAGACCCGCCGTTCGCGGGTGGTTGGGTTCTCAATCCAATACGTGGCCTTACCTTTTAATAAGACATGCGCCTCCTCGGTCTCATGCGTATGCAGGGGCGGCCCGCCTCCAGGATGTGTCTCCGTTAGGATTAACGATAGCTGTTTGAAGCCGTGATCTTTACCTATCATCATGTGGCCGAACTCCCCGGGCACGTCGTAGAAGCTTCTCATCTGTTCAAGCTTAATGATGTAGTCATCAGGCGTGGGCGGCTTCTCAGGGGGGGGCTCATAGCTCTCCTTGGGCAGTTCTTTACGGGGAGCCTTCTTTTGTAAATAAGCAGGTGCAGCCAACAGGAGAATTAAGCACAGGGTAGCGAAGGCAAGAATTTTCATGGACGATCCTTCAAGATTAAGAGCTTTACTGCAAGCTGCTTATATTTGAGTTTCAGGAATCAGTCAACAAGAAGCAGCCTCACGCCCGGCATTACCCGCGCCCCTACACAACGTGCATGAAAGACTTCGTGGTGGGGCGTCGGGTGTATGCCGTTGTTAGGCCCGGCGTTGCAGCCGATGCTCAAGCGGGACATTTTGCATTAGCTTTCGCAACTGCGCGAGGCCAATTTTGTATTGACCGTTACTCGGCTTAGGTTTGGATTCCACCAAAGCCCACACCGGAGCGCCCGGCCCATTATAAATCTCCTCGAAAGACCCATCCCGCAAAAGTTTAAAAACAAGTAGCATATCCGGCCCGCTGCGAAGCGCCACTGAGTTACCCTGAGTGGCTTTGATTTCTACCTTGCAATCAGAGGTGTAAGCGTCGTGGCCGGGATAGGAGCAAGCAAATAGTTTTAGGTCGTAATAATACTCAGCGAAGCACTCAGCCAAGCTGCCAACCATGTGCCCGTCGGGTGTGAACGGACGCCCCAGAAACATAGCCTGCAATTCACTGACGATTCGGTAAAGTTCCTGAATCAGTTGTGGGAATCGCTCGTTATCAAATGGCATTGTTACCTCACACGAAGGGCCTCACGCCCGGCATCACCCGCCGACCCGCATCTCTGCCGGATAATAACAGGTGTCGTGTCGGCGGTCGCGTGCATGCTCATGTTAGGCGGCGTCCAACTCCCGTAGAAACCCGCATGAGGCGCAATACGTCATCCGCCACCCGCGCTCCTCGGAGCATTGCCCCCTTTGTCATTCCGCCGCCGAACGCCGGAGCTAACCGGCGCGCAATCAACGTGGAGGATAACGGACCGCGTGGCGTGCGCGTCCGGTTGAGCGACTTGTTAGGCGCTGCGCCCACACCCGCCGCGAGCGCGCGGCGCATGCCGCCGGGCCTCGCACTCCTGCTCAAGCGACATGCTACCCGCGAGGCTCGCACCGCACAATCATCACCGCCACTCAACCGCGCGAGCGGCGCACGCAATCAGATTAGCTCGCGAAGGGGCGTGTCTCGTGGCTGGTGGGCGAGGCCTAACAAGGGGATGAACCGGACGCGCAATCAAGTAGCCTTTCATCTTCTAAGTTGATAGTGCGCCGGTTATCCCCGGCGTTGGGCGGCCTCCTCTGGCGAATCTAAACAACTCTTTCGGAGTGTGCTATCCTCCATCCGTCAGGTTAAAGCTATATGCATCAAGTAAATGTTGAGGAAGCACAAACACACTTACCCGACTTAATAGACGCAGCCGTTAACTGTGAGGAAATTATCATTGCCAAAGACGAGCAGCGCCTTGTTAAGCTCGTGCCGGCTGCGCGCGCGAAGCCTCGCCCGCAATTTGGTAGCGCGAGGGGGCTAATCACGATGGCGGAAGATTTTGATGAGCCGCTGGAAGATTTTGACGAATACATGAGAGAAGCTCCTGCTCGACACTCATACTTTCCTCTGGTTCATCATTGGCAGCCCTAACCTCAGCGCCGCTGCCCGCTCGCTAATTGAAGATGCGGCGAACGAAAAGTTCGTGAGCGCAGCCAGTTTGTGGGAGATTGCGATCAAGTTGAGCATCGGGAAGCTCACTTTATCCGCGCCCTTTGATGTCTTAATCCCGTAACAGCTCAGCTTGAACGGCTTCGGGTTGCTCAACATCGAAATAGGGCATGCGGCGATGGTGGCGACGCTGCCGTTTCATCACCGCGACCCATTTGATCGTCTGCTGATAGCACAGGCAGTAGTTGAGAAAATGTCTGTCGTGAGCATTGATACGGTTTTCGATGCTTACCCGGTGACGCGACTCTGGTAAGGTGGCTTGTTTCTCCTACGCGCAGCCCAACAACGGCATGCACCCGACGCCCCATCACCAACGCGCCTTCAGAGGTAGTAATATATTGCAGTCCGAAATTAACACTTACGGATAGTATAGAAGGATGGACAGAAGAATTCGTTTCGGGTTGGCGCTCCTGTGCGTTTTCATTCTAGCCGCCCATCCCGTAACTCCCGGTTCCGATTCTCAGGCAAAGGCGGCTCGACTCAACCGCGAGGCGGCCGGCCTGAGGGCGTCGCAGACCGCGCCGGGCGTCGGCGCGAACACCGAAGACCCGAGGCGGGTGTTGGCCGAGGCCGGCCGGGCCGTCGGCGGCCTGCGCAGCGTGACTTACGAGGCCGCCTATCAGGGCGTCGGGGCCTTCGCGACGCGCACCTCGCTCTCGGTCGGGCGGGTGAAAATAGCCAAGCTCGGCGCGGGTAACCCGTTGACCGCGCGGCTGGCAGCCGAGGGCGATTACTACCCCGCGGGCAAAGCCGACCCGGAGCCGTTTCGCGTCTCCTTTGACGGCAAGACCGTCCTCCGGCTGCGCGCCGGCGAAAAGGCCCTGATGCGGAAGGCGCTCGATGAGAACGATCCCAAAGAGCGCGACTTCGGTTTCGTCACCTCGCTGCTCGGCGCGGGCGCGAATCAACTGATCCTGTTCGAGTTCACGCTGGCGGAGCCTTTTAAGCGGCAGGACGCGGGCGACGTGCTGGAGTACGAGGGGCGCACGGCCGTCGGCGGCGTCCTCTGTCATGTCGTTTACGCGGAGTACGACAGGCGCCCCGACGGGCGCGTGAGGAGGGAGCGCTGGTTCCTGGGAGTGAAGGATGGCCTCCCGCGCAAGTTCGAGTTGGTGTCGGCGGACGACAAGGGAAGGTTCGGCGCGTTCGTCCTCACGCTCTCGAACCTGCGGGCCGACTCGCCTCTCGGCGGCACGGCTTTCGCCGTCCCTCTCCCTAGAGGCTACAGAGTCACTGCCTACGTGCCGCCCAGCCGCCCGCAGCTCTTGGCCCTCGGCGAGCGCGCGCCCGACTTCAAGCTCGCCGACCCGTCGGGCAAAATCCATGCGCTGTCGGACTACCGCGGCAAGTTGGTGGTGCTGGACTTCTGGGCGACGTGGTGTGGCCCGTGCGTGCGCGCGATGCCGGCGTTGCAGGCGCTGCACGCGAAATACCAAGGGCGCGGCGTGGAGGTCTTAGGGGTCAACAGTTGGGAGGAGAGCAACCCGGCCGCGTACTTCAAGGAGAAGGGATATACCTACAAATTACTTCTCCGCGGCGAGGCCGTCGCCCCCGCCTACCGCGTCGGGACGCTGCCTACGCTCTACGTCATAGGCTTCGACGGCGAAGTGATCTACCGCGGCGTGATGCCTGGCGACAACGCGGCGGCCGTCATCGAACAGTACCTGAGAGAGCGCGGTAAGTAGGGCGCACGCCGGGCACGTCATCCACACGCGCCGAACAAGCCAATGCACTCGACCGCCCGCCAGCGGGCCTCTCATAATAGTTGAACGGGCGGCGTGTGATTGGCGGCGTTAGGCTTTCTTGTGCCAGCAAAACCTCAACATCAAATTCTAGGAGACGAGTTATGGATAAAATGCCGCCGGCTCAAGTGTTGTGGGGGATGATCAACTCCAATGTGCTCGCGCGTTGTGTACAGGTCGTCGCCGAATACGGCGTGGCTGATGCTTTGGCGGAGCGCCCGATGACGGCGGAGGAGCTAGCCGCGCAAACTGGTATGAACGCAGGTGCGCTGCGCCGAATTCTGCGCTTGTTGGTTGCTCACGAGGTGTTTACACAGGAGGGCAGCCTTTACCGACACACGCCCGTGTCAGAGCTGCTGCGCACCGATCACCCGCATTCGATGCGATCCTTCGCCAGGATGATGAACCTTCCCATCTTCCTGAAAAGCTTCGCGGGACTCACTCAGGTCGCGAAAACCGGCCGACCGGTGATGGATTTCGCGGGGTTTATGGAATACTTCGCCGCCCAACCTGAAGAATCGAGCATCTTCAATCAGGCTATGGCCGACAAGTCCCGCAGCATTATTCCGGCCGTGCTTGACGCATATGATTTCAGCCCCTTCCGTGTAATTGCCGACATTGGTGGTGGCCGCGGCCACCTGTTGCGCGACATCCTGGAACAAACGCCAACCGCCTCAGGCATCCTCTTTGATCTGCCCCACGTCATCCGGGAGGCGGCTGCCCACGAATCGGTACGGCTGCGCCTTCAGCCGGGCGATTTCTTTGCTGATGCGCTTCCGACCGCCGACGCCTACTTGCTAATGGAGGTAGTTCACGACTGGAATGACGAGGACTCAACTAGGATTCTAGCGGCAATACGTCGAGCAGCTCCCTCGCACGCTCGTCTACTGATTTTCGAGGCTATCGTTTCGGAAGCCCCCGGCCCGGATTTCAGCAAGGTGCTCGATGTCATCATGCTGGCGGTGACAGGGGGGCGGGAACGAACACCTTCGGAGTACGAAGCCCTGCTTTCGCGTACCGGATTTAGGTTAGAAAGAATCATCACGATGCCTTCCCAATACTCAATCATAGAAGCCGTCGTCATTTGAAGCAGGAAAGTGGCTGGCATTGAAAGAGGGCGCGGATGTATAAGGCTCTTGGCCGGAACGCCTAACAACGGCATGCGCCCGACCCGAATCAGCGGGCCTCTCATCGCTAGACTTAGCCGTGGCGTGGTTGTGTGCGCGGCGGCTGATGCTGGGCGTTAGGCGTTTCGCTCTTACGGAAGGATGAGGTTACATATGTCCTTACATACGATGTTACGGCTACTGGCTTTGAGTCTCTTATCAGCCTGCTGTCTCTCAGTCAACACATTGGCTGCAAAGAAGCACACTCTTTTAGTCGTCTTCACCCACGGCGACGACATCGCATCAATCGTCCCGCTTCTCGCCAAGTCTTCGGCCGAGGGGCACACGGTGTATTACGCCATTTTCCCGGGAGTTCAAGCCGCCGACGAGGCGGGTAAAGAATTAAACTGCGGGGCGCGGGCTCTGGGAGTTAAACAGACCTTTGTCATGCGCGGGCCGGCAGGCGTCGAGAACCCCGTGATAAAGGCGGTGGCCGAACGTTTGATTGAAATAATCAACGAGACTAAACCGGACGTGATTGTCACCTGGGGGCCTGACGGCTCGACCGGGCACGGCCGCCATATCATGGTCGGCAATGTCGTCACGCGTCTTTTCCAGCAGCAGGCGCTTCTTAAGCATAAACCGCGCAAACTTTATTACGTCGCGTTCCCCGAATCGCGCTTTCCCGACACGCGCTTGCCATTCGGGCAGATCGCGGACGTTGACGGGCCATTCGGCACAGTGAGCGACGCCTTTATTACTACGAGGGTTGACGGCAGCCGCTATTTGAAGCAGGCGCGGGAGGCGATAGCTTGCTTCACCACCACGCAAGAAAATAATGAAGTGTGGCAGCGGAAGTGGTCTGAGAGGGTGGCGACGACGCTCGGCGGTACGGTCTTCCTGCGGCTTGTAATGCCCGCCAAAAACGGAGGCGAGACCGATATTTTCAAAGGCTTATGATCTAAGGTCAGTGTTTACCACAGGCACGCCTAACAACGGCATGCACCCGACGCCCCTTCAGCGTGCCTCTCATGCACGTTGAACGGGGGCGCGGGTGATGCCTGGCGTTAGATTCTTTCCCTATCCTCACACCCATACGGGGTATGCTCTGCTTGATATCAGTGGCAAGCTATATTGTCATAGCCATATAATGTGTTACATAGGTATTGCTGATTAATAGCAATGGCTGAAGATACTGTGATTTTAGTGGGGTTAACACGATGAAAAAGATGCGGGCGTATTCAAACATTCTCAAACTAAGGTTGAATATGGCTCTGAAGCGGGAAGTCGTTCTCAACTACCCGGTAGAGGCGTATCTGGAGCCGACCTCCTTCTGTAATCTACGTTGTCCCGCGTGCCCCACCGGGCTGAGGCTTGGCGAAAGGCCCTCAGTATCCATTGATGAAAATCTATTTAAAGCTGCCATCGATGAGATTGGCGACTATGTTTTTCTGTTGTGGATGTACAACTGGGGCGAGCCATTGCTGCACAAACAGACGCCGGAGTTGATTCGTTACGCAAAGACTAAGGACCTCAAGGTCGTTCTCAGCTCAAATCTCAGTATTAAGCTGAGCGATGATTACATCGAGCGTCTGGTGAGAAGCGGCTTGGATACATTGATTGTCGGCCTGGATGGAGTTACGGAAGAGACTTATAAAAAATACCGGGTTAATGGTCAACTCGACCTTGTGCGCGACAACATGAGGCGTCTCCAGGACGCCAAAGCGCGTTTGGGCTCGGCGACGCCGCACGTCTTGTGGCAGTTCCTGGTCTTTCGTCATAACGAACATGAGATAGACCAAGTGCTGACTGATTATAAGCAGTGGGGCGCGGACAGCATTAAAATCTCTCCGGCGGAGATGCCGGTGGAGCCGCACAATCAAGGATTCGAGCCCTCGACACTTCCACAGTACAACATGTATCACAACGATAACGCGTTTATGAAGGAGATAGAAAATCAGATGAGCAGCGGGCGTGCGTGCTCATGGCTCTACGGAACCTTCGTGATGAATCCGAACGGCAAAGTCTCTCCCTGCTGCGGGGTCTCCGCGGAGCAGAACGATTTCGGTGAGTACCGAGCCGGCGGTGACTTTTTCAAGGTCTGGAATAACAGCAAGTTCAGGCAGGCCAGGAGTTTGTTTACAAGTTTCAGTAAAAGCCGATCGGATAGGGGGCTGAGCGAGGAGCAGAAACGCGAGATAAGCAGGCGGATTGACGGGATGGCTATGGGCACAAACCACTCACTGGTAGGGACCGAACTAATCTGTCATAAGTGCCCAATCCCGTTTAGGCAAGATGACGCAAGAGGTACAATTCTCGATGTCACTTACGGGCTGGTCCACACTCTCAGACATGAACAGTCAATATTGATAAAAGCCCGCAGTGTCTTTGCCTATCTGTTAATGGGAGCGCCCCACTGGCGGATGTTAGGCAAAATGGTTATGCACAAAATATACGGCTCTAGAGACAATTCTGAGGCAGCAGCTCGGGGCTGAGATTTTACCGGTTTAAAGAGCCCGGCTGATAAAACAAAGTTTTAGCCTACAAAAAACTTTTACGACGGAATCTAACATGGGCATGCAGCGGAACGCGGGCCAGCTTGCTTTTCATTCGCGAGACTTGGATGCTTGTTTCGATTCGTCCGGGTGGAGACCGGCTCTCACCCGCAGCTCGGATGATTGGTGCGTTGGATGCGCGCCGGTTATCCCCGGCGTTAGGCCGCTCCGGTAGCGCAGCCGTTTTATTGTAATCCTGATTCCTCATTCATTCTCATGCGCCACATCGAAGCCTTATCCGAACGTGAAATGGTCGCCGCCTTCCTCAAAGCTGAGATTGCCTCAGGGCGGTTCGGGAGTGATATCCTCACACTGCTCAGGCGCGACGGGCAGAACAGAAGCATTATTGATGAGCCGGATATCAGAAACGAGAGGGAGAATGCTTACCGCACCAAGTTGCTCGGCGACTTCCGAGGCTATAGGCAAGATCGGGAGCTATTTCACGCCTTCCCCGAAGATGTCTGTTGGCATCGCTACTCCCTGAGCGGGGTAGAACTTGCGCGGGTCAAGTACATTGACTATTCCTACTGGAATGAGCTATCTGGTGGCTCCCGCCTGGCCGTGGATGCGGCTAGGAATATCCGCGACGGGGCAGAAGTATTCGGTCAGAGTACAAAGGGCTTCCTAGATGTTGCCCGTACACTGGAGGTTGGGGCGAAGTTCCCGGAACTCATCTTGGTTGGTACTGCCCCCGAAGCGGAGTTGGTAGTGCTAGAAGGTCATGTGAGACTTACAGCTTATCATTTGGTGCCGTGGTGTATTCCCGATGAACTAACGGCTATCATTGGCTTCTCGCCAGCGATAGTCGAATGGGTATCGAATGAAGCGGCCTAACAACGGCATGCACCCGACAGCGAGTCAGCGAGTCTTTCATCGTAAACTTGGCCGTGGCGCAGTTGGCTGCGCGGCGGGTGACGCGGGGCGTTAGATGGCTTTGCCTACCTGAAAAGCAACTAACAATGAGATACTTACCAGTATGAGAAAAATGGCTGCCTCGTGCCTGTCAGTTTTAATGGCGCTTACCGCCATCCCGGCGAGCGCCCAGGAGATGACAGCTTTGTACAGAGTGCAGGGCTTGAACAATCCTTCTGCCTTAAACAGGATTAGGGTTTATTACAGCCCCGGCTATGAAAAGAGGGCTTTAGAGTTACGCGCCATGATTGAAGATGCCATGCAATTCTATGAGCGAAAATTGCAGATTAAGGAAGAAATTAACCTTGCTGTATTAACCCCGGAGCAGTGGCGACAGGTAGGTCTCCAAGTGCCGTATGGCGTCCCGAATGTTTCAAATCCGCCGCGCGTGATATTCCTGCCGGCGATGACCAATAATGCTACTACCGAAGCGAATCTCAGCCTCAAGAGTAAAGTGTCTCGCCAGACTTTAAAGATGATTGAGTCGAGTGGGTTCACGTATGATGAAGGCGCAAGTAAATCTGTCGACCTGCTCGGTCTCCACGAGTTAGGGCACGTTTACAGTGCCGCCTATGGCATCAATGCTGCTAACAAATGGCTTGATGAGTTTCTTGCGACATACTTTGCTTACGCTTATTTGAGGCAGAGACATCCCAAGTTGGCGCGGCTGTGGGAAGGGGTGAGTCATGCATACCTTGACGGTATCGAGCCGAAACATACGGGGCTTGAAGATTTCGAGCGTCTGTACTTCCGGGTAGGGCTGGATAATTACGGCTGGTATCAAGCGAAGTTCTTGCTGAAAGGGGCGCAAATTCATAAAGCGAAGGGGCTGAGGTTTCTCGAGGAAGTGAGGAAAGCTTTCCCAAAATCTGAAAGGGAGTCGGTCTCGCTTGAAGTCGCGCTGAGCAGGCTAGAGAAGATTAGTCCGGGATTCGCCGCGTGGTCAAAAGAGTTAAAATAAAATGCGTCGCTCTGCCAACGCGCCCTCTAACAACGGCATGCACCCGACCCGGTTCAGCATGGGTGGCATCCGACAGCTTGGGTGCTTGATGTTGTGCCCGGGCGGGTGATGCCGGGCGTTATGCGTACTTAGTCTCGCTTGAAATTGAGACAATGAAGAACCTCTACTTTGCCTGATTGATTATCCTTCCACAGGACGCGGCCCGGCGCTGCGCCCGCTCGACTTAACCCTTGTGTTAATGAAAACGCGGCCGGATAATGGAGAGCGTTAGGCCGCAGGGCGCGGCTTTTGCCGCCCCATTACGGAGCTAGGCCGAATGATTCGGCTTTTCATGCTCTATTACGGAGTTATGCCGCAGGGTTCGGCATAATATGCGTTATGCGGCTTCGCCCTGCTTACGATTTATGAAAAACCTTATCGTTACAACATTCCTTGTTAGCCTTGCTGCGCTGCTTATCCCGCCGCCGTTCGGCGTTCGTGCTTTAGGCCATCAGGCGACACAGGGGCACGTTAAATTGAGGCGAGAAAACCCCGATGGGTGGTTCACCTTGCTCGTTCCGTCCGGCATGGGCAAGGTCGAGCGTCATGCCGACGTTGACGGCGGTTTTTACCGGATGGAAGAGTTTGAGGTTGATTATGATTATTGGGCGTATGAGAACACGCCCAATTTTCTCCGTACCGCCGGTGGCAGTTACCCGAAAGGGCCGTTGCTTGCCTGCTCCTCGAAGGCGCGGCATCCTCGCAACTCGTGGACGAGAATTGATGGGAGGAGGGCTTTAATCCAAACGTGCTCAGATTCGGATGAATGGCGCGGATCTTTTCACGTCTACTACGTCACCTTCCCAAAGCTGAAGGTGTATGATGGCGCGGGGGTGAGGAACGGTATGTTAAACCTCACGATCAGGTACAAGAATCGGCGCTATCTGTCCGCGGCTGAGCGTATTGTTCACTCGCTAGATTTCAAATAAAGGGCCGCATAACAACGGCATGCACCCGACCGCGAATAGCGTTGATTTCATCCGCGAGACTTGCTTTATTGCTGCGATTTCTCGCGGCGGGTGATGCCAGGCGTTAGGCGTTTCTTCTTGTGCTTGCTAGAGGTTGATTTATGTACTTGATTCACAGCATAAAATTCATTGCCCTTACCATCGTCCTCGCAGCCTTATCCTGCCTACCTCCTCAACTTTCGGGTCATGCCCAGAGTTCTGCTGAGGGCAAAGTGAAGGGTGTGACGACGGATCAATGGGGCGCAAGAATCCCGAACGTAACTGTAGTTTTTGAAAGCGTGGGCTTGCGCCGTGAAGTGAAATCTAATGGAGGTACAGGCGAGTTTGAGCTTGTGCTGCCCGCTGGCGAGTATCGAGTTTCGGCAGAGTTGGAGGCTTTCCACCCTTACAAGCGAAAGAAGCTGCGAATTGAAGCGGGGAAGACCAAAAAACTGAAGGTGAAGCTCAAATCCAAGTATCCACCCATTACGGAGTAGCGACGGTGCGTGGTAGATTGCAGGGCACGCCTAACAACGGCATCCACCCGACCCGATTCAGCGTGCCTCTCATCGTTAGCTTGAATGATTTCGAGGTTGTGTGCGGGCGGGTGATGCCGGGCGTTAGGCGCTCGAGAACATAAAGGACATAAGGACTTCATGAGGGATATTGCTACCAAACTTGTGCGGAAACTCAGGGCCCGTGCCGGTAATTCTCAGTTTATCGATATATCTGATGATTACGTTAACTGGCTATGTTTCGCTAACGCCGGGATGTTGCACAGGGGGAACCTGTACTGCTTCGATTATGCCATCAGGAATTTGCCAAGCCAGTCGCCGATAGTCGAGATTGGCTCCTTCTGTGGTCTCTCCGCGAACCTCTTGACCTACTATAAGCAGAGGCACGGCAAGAGTAACCCGCTAATCACGAGCGACAAGTGGCAGTTCGAAGGGGCGCAGGACGGGCGCAGCCTCGGCGATTCCTCCATCCTCCACGCAGACTACCGAGCGTTCGTCAAAGAGACTTACGGGCGCAATATTCAGATGTTCAGCCGCGACGACCTGCCGTGCACGGTGGAGATGCTCTCGGATGAGTTCTTCGACGCGTGGCGTAGCTCGGCAGAGGTGGTGGACATCCTCGGCAGGCCGTTGCGGCTTGGCGGCCCGTTAAGCTTCTGCTACATCGACGGCAATCACAGTTATGAATACGCCAGACGCGACTTCGAGAATTGTGACGAGTTCCTTGAGGGTGGGGGCTTCGTCCTCTTCGACGACTCGGCCGATGGCTCAGGGTGGGAGGTGTGCGAAGTCGTGGCGGAGGTGCTGAAGTCAAACAGGTATGAACTTGTGATAAAAAACCCCAATTACCTTTTTCGCAAGAGGTAGCTCACCCGGGCCGGGCCTAACATCGGCATGCCCCCGACCGCGAACACCCCGCCTTAGGCCCGCCGATCCGCCCCGCCTCATAGCCCCGCCGCCTCTGGCTCACTGCCCTAAGACCCCGTCACGTTCACACACACCAGCCAGGACAGCGCGCAGAGCGCAGCACAGCCCGGCGGTACCCCCGGAACACTCCGAGGGCGATTCTGTGCGAAGTTTTGCGGGCGGGGAAGGGGAAGGCGCGCACGGACGCGCCGGTGCGGGGCTGCGGGGCTTATAGGGGGCGCGAAATGTTACGGTCTGAGGGTGCTCGAAATACCATGTTTTACCAAGTTCTAAGGGCACTCGTCAGTTCGCGCGAGTACGCCGGCGCGATCCTGCGCTACTGCGGCGGAGAAGAGGGCGGTGCATTGAGCCGGGGGCAGAGGGATCACGCCGTGGCGTCCGGCCGCGCGCTCGCGCTTCACTTCATTTCGCCTATTACAACTTCTGTCGCGTGCCTAAGAGCATCCGTTGCACGCCCGCTATGGGAGCGGGTATAACGGGACACATCCGGGAACCGAACGACCTTCTAGCCTAAAGGAGAACCGTCATGCAGATGTGGGAGCATGAAACGGTTTCATGAACTCGCAGGGATACCGCCTCCGCTTCGGGAAGCAGTGAGTTGAGCCGCGGCGGTCAACCGAGAGCGAATGGAAAGGGCACCCCGCCGGAGCAGCCTTTCCATTTAGCGGCGCGCCGCGGGGATCGCATCCCGGTCTGACCGGGAAAGACCCTCACACGGGAGGGCGAGACTTGCCAGCGACTGGACTGCCGGCCGCTCATTTCTCTATACTCCCACCCCGTCGCCCCACTTTTGGTATAACAACTGCGCGGGCCGAGCCTGTCTCAGCCCAACTCATCTGGACCGGGGAAGGCTGGCAGCGCCCGCATAAGTTAGCGAATCGCGCCGGCCAAAACTCAGGGGCGACGGCCGGAACCGCGTCGGGTTGAATGAAGATCAGGGTGTCGGCAGTTCGATTCCGTCCCCAGCCATCAAACTTTTGACTGTTCGATCCTACCCGTAGTTCCTTTTGCATTCCGCCAGGCCGAACGGCGCGCTCTCCGCACGGGGTCGCGCACGCGCCCGTCCACACACTTTGAGGAGAATCCGTTTCATGGCAACGAGTCTGTTCCGCAGGGGCCTGCGCGACGCCGCGCTCGCTTCGGCCCTGTTGTTGTGCGCCGCCGCGCCGCTGGCGTTAGCGCAGGAGGAGAAGGACGCAGAGAAACAGCAGATCGAGAAGGCGAAGGAGGACGCCGCCAAACAGCAGCCGTCGCCCACCGCATCGCCGGCAGCCTCGCCAAGCCCCGACGCGACTCGCGGTCAGCAGCAACGGGCGGCTGACCCGATGTCCGCGCCCACCTTCATGGGCCTGCGCCTGCGCCTCGTCGGCCCGGCCTTCACTTCCGGGCGCATCGGCGACATCGCCGTCCACCCGACCGACCCGTCGCACTACTACGTCGCCGTCGCTTCGGGCGGCGTCTGGAAGACCACCAACAACGGCGCGACGTGGACGCCGGTCTTCGACCGTGAAGGCTCTTACTCAATCGGCACCGTCGTCCTCGATCCGAAGAACCCTCTGACGGTCTGGGTCGGCACGGGCGAGAACAACTCGCAGCGCTCGGTCTCTTACGGCGACGGCGTATATCGCTCGGACGACGGCGGGAAGTCCTGGAAGAACCTGGGCCTCAAGAACTCGGAGCACATCGGCAAGATCGTCATCGACCCGCGCGACTCGAACGTGGTTTACGTCGCCTCGCAGGGGCCGCTCTGGGGGCCGGGCGGCGACCGCGGCCTCTACAAGACGACCGACAACGGCAAGACCTGGAAGAAGGTTCTGGAGATCAGCGAGAACACGGGTGTGACCGACGTGGTTCTCGATCCGAACAACCCCGACACGCTCTACGCCGCCTCCTACATGCGCCGCCGCCACGTCTGGACGCTGATCAACGGCGGCCCCGAGAGCGCCATTCACAAATCGACCGACGGCGGCGCGACGTGGACGCGCCTGCGCGCGGGCCTGCCCACGGTTGACATGGGCCGCATCGGCCTCGCGATCTCGCCCGTCGATACGAACGTCATCTACGCGACCATCGAGGCCGCAGATCGTCGCGGCGGCATCTACCGCTCGTCCGACCGGGGCGGCAGTTGGGAGCGGCGCAACGACTTCGACACGACGGCCATGTACTACGGCGAAATCTTCGCAGACCCGAAGGACGTGGATCGCGTCTACCTGCCGAACGTCTTCATGATGGTCTCGGACGACGGCGGCCGAACCTTACGCCGGCTCGGCGAGCGGTCGAAGCACGTCGATAACCACGTCATCTGGATCAACCCGGCGAACACGAACCACTACTTCGTCGGCTCGGACGGCGGCCTCTACGAATCCTACGACCGCGGCGCGACGTGGATCTTCAAACAGAACCTGCCCGTCACGCAGTTCTACGACGTGGCCGTGGACAACGCGACGCCGTTCTACACCGTGTACGGCGGCACGCAGGACAACTTCTCGGTCGGCGGCCCTTCGCGCACGCGCTCGGCCTCGGGCATCACGAACGCCGACTGGTTCGTCACGCAGGGCGGCGACGGCTTCCGCACGCAGGTCGATCCCACGGACCCGAACATCGTCTATTCCGAATTGCAGTACGGCGGCCTCATCCGCTTCGACCGCCGGACGGGCGAGCGCCACGGCATCCAGCCGCAGGTCGGGCGCGGCGAAGAACCCTTGCGGTGGAACTGGGACTCGCCCTTCATCATCAGCCCGCACAAGCACACGCGCCTCTACTTCGCCGCCAACAAGCTGTTCAAGAGCGAGGATCGGGGCGACAGTTGGACGACCGTCAGCGGCGAACTCTCGCGCCTGATCGACCGCGACAAGCTGCCAGTAATGGGCCGCGTCTGGGGGCCTGACGCGGTGGCGAAGCACGCCTCCACGTCGTTCTTCGGCAACGCCACGGCTCTCGCCGAGTCGCCTAAGAAAGAAGGTCTGATCTACGTCGGCACGGACGACGGCCTTATCCAAATCACCGAAGACGGCGGGCGCAACTGGCGCAGGATCGATTCGTTCCCCGGCGTGCCCGATCAAACTTACGTCAGCCGCATCCTCGCTTCCGTCCACGACGCGAACACCGTCTATGCGACTTTCGAGAACCACCTGAACGCCGACTTCAAGCCCTACGCCCTGAAGAGCACCGACGCGGGCCGCACGTGGACATCTGTGAAGGGCGACCTGCCGGCGAACGGCGGCGTCTGGGCCATCGCAGAGGATCACGTCAACCCGAACCTGCTGTTTATCGGCACGGAGTTCGGCCTCTACTTCTCAATCGACGGCGGCGCGAGGTGGGTTCAACTGCGCGGCAATTTCCCTGTCATCGCCGTCCGCGATCTCGTCATCCAGCGGCGCGAGAACGACCTGGTCGTCGGAACCTTCGGCCGCGGCATCTACATCCTCGACAACTACACGCCGCTGCGCACGCTCAAGCCCGAGACGCTCAGGCAGGAGGCGGCCCTCTGGCCCGTCAAGGACGCGATGATGTACATCGTCTCGCAGCCCCTGGGGGGGCGCGGCAAGGGCTTCCAGGGCGAGGCGTTCTACACGGCCGAGAACCCGCCCTTCGGCGCTACGTTCACCTACTACCTCAAAGACGCCCTGAAGACGCAGCGCACGATCAGGCAGGAGTCCGAGCGCGCGGCCGAGCGCAACAGGACACAGTTCCCGTACCCGACCGGCGAGCAGCTACGCGCCGAGGAGGAGGAGGAAGCGCCGGCCGTCATCATCACCGTCTCCGACTCTTCGGGCCGCGTCGTCCGCCGTCTGCTCGGGCCGACGGCGCAGGGCATCCACCGCGTCAACTGGGACTTACGCTACCCCGCGCCGACGCTCTCGGCCCCGGCCCCGCCCGACGCGGACGCGGACTTCTTCTTCGAGCCGCCCGCGGGCGCGCTCGTCATGCCCGGCGAGTACCGCGTCACGGTCGCCAGGCGCGTCGGCGGCGTGATGACGCAGCTCGCGCAGCCGCAGTCGTTCACGGTTTACGTCGAGGGGCAGGAGCGGATGAACGCTTCGGACAGGCAGTCGCTTGTCGCCTTCCAGCAGAAGGTCGGGCGCTTGCAGCGCGCGGTTTCGGGCGCGATGGAGTCGGCCACGACCCTGAAGACGCGCCTCGGCCTCATCCGCCGCGCGCTGCTCGAAACCCCCAACGCGGGCGACAACCTTCTGGACGAGTGGGCGCGGCTCGACAAGCGCGCGAACGCCCTGCTCATAATGCTCCGCGGCGACGTTGTCCTGCGCGGGCGCAACTACAACACGCCGCCCTCGATCAGCGAGCGCGTGGGCCAGATCGTCGGCGACCAGCGGATGTCAACGGCGCGGCCGACTCAGACTCAGATGAACCAGTACGACGTGGCCGCGCGCGACTTCGAGCAGGCGCTCGCCACCTTGCGCAACCTCGTCGAAGTCGATCTCAAGCGGCTTGAGAAGGCGATGGAGGATGCCGGCGCGCCGCACACGCCCGGCCGCATCCCCGAGTGGCGCGATCAGTAAGGCCGGCGTTCGTCGGCTGAAGAAGGCTTCGGGCGCGGCGACTTCATGAAATGGCCGCGCCCGAAGCCTTCGCGCAAATACACTTTCGTCAGCGGGGCCACCTCGGCGGCTAACCGTTCTTTAAATTCTCGGCCAGCATTCGGCAGAAGAGGACGCCCTGCTCGATGGCGTCGTCGAGCGCCTTGTGCGTGTGCGGGAGTGTCTCGTCGAACCAGCGGCGGGGCATGGCGGACTTATAGACGGAGTGGAAGTCGATCTTCAGCATCGCCATCGCGTAGGTCTTCACGTCGAGGCCGACGAAGGAGAATGGGCTGTGGCCCGCGAAGCGGTGTAAGTACCACTGGACGAACATGTAGTCGAAGACGACGGGGTAGGCGACGAAGACAGGCTCGCCCGGCAGCCGCCTGAGCCACGCGGCGTACTCGGGCAGCGCATCTTCGGGCCGGCGCAGGTTCTCGCGCGAGGCGGCCCAGGCTTCGGGCTGCATCTCCCACCAGCGCATCGTCTCGGGGTGCCCAGCAGCGCCGGGGAGCATTTCGAGGTTGGCCGAGAATGTGTCGAGCAGTTTCCCGTCGCCGCGGAAGGCGGCCGAGGCGAAGCTGAGCATCGAGTGCGGGCCGGGGATGGGGCCGTCGGCCTCTATGTCCGTGCTGACGTAAATCTCACTCAAGGCGTTCCATGCCTCCTCTCGTGTCTGCCCACGTGCGTGACGGGCCGGCGGGTGAAAACGAAACGACCGCCCGGCTAGGGGCGGCCGTCTCGTTCCTGCGCGACAGCGCCCGACCGCTAATCGCGGCGGCCGGGCGAACGATTTTGGCTATTCGCGCGTGTCTGACGTCCCCTTCCGGCCGCGCTTCGCGGGGGCTTTAGAAGACGACGTTGAAGACTTCGTCGCGCCCTTCGTCGCGGCCGAGCGCGTGCGTCGGGGCTTGGCGGCCGAAGTCTCTTCCGCGTCCGAGTCCATCACCATACCGCCCGTGCCCGGCTCGACCGACGGCCCGACCTGCACGTCGCCGCCGCCCTGCGCCGCTTCCGAAGCGCCCGCGCGGGCCGTCGCCGCGGCGGCGCTCGCTCCCTGGCCCGACCCGCCTATCAGATTCGAGAGCGCGCCGGCGGCCGTATCGACCAGATCGGTCACGCCCGCCGCGATGTCCGCGGGAATATCGCGCGCGGACTGCGGGAAGATCGTGCGCGCGGCCTGCTCCGCGGCCGAGGCGACCGCGGCTGCCGCGCGCTGCGGCGCGGCCGGCTCCGGGTTGAGCAGCGCGTCCCATCGGTAGCGTCCGGCCGGGCGCTCCACGCCGATCTTGCGGAAGACGAGCGCGACGACCTTCTCGGCGACCCAGTTGTGATAAAAATCGCCGACCGAGGCCATCTCGGCGTCGGGCGCGGGGTTCATGAAATCGATGGCGTAGGGGATGCCGTCCTTGATCGCGAACTCGACGGTGTTGAGGTCGTAGCCGAGAGCGCGGTTCAGTGTCAGCACGTCGTTGGCGACGCGCTGCGCCGTCTCGGTGGAGAGGTAGTTCGGGTCGTTGATGTACTGCTCGCCCGACAGGTACGGCTTGCGCGGGTCGTAGGGCATGATCATCACGTCCTCCTGCCCGATGCAGTAGCAGCGCACGAACTGGTCGAAGTCGATGAACTCCTGGAGGGTCATGCAGAGCGTGCCCGTCGTGTCGTAAACGCGCCACAGCTCCTGTAGCGAGCTGACCTTCGAGACGTTCTTCCAGCCGCCGCCGTCGAACGGCTTGATGATGGCGGGCAGGCCGACGTAATCGACGATGGCGTCCCAGTCGAGCGGGAATTCGAGGTTGCGCAGCGACTCGCTCGTGATGCCCTCGATGTAGTCCTTCTGCGGCAGCAGCACGGTTCGGGGGATCGCGACGCCGAGCTTGGTGGCGAGCGAGTAGTTGAAGAACTTGTCGTCGGCCGACCACCAGAAGGGGTTGTTGATGACGTAAGTCCCTTCCAGCGCCGCGCGCTTCAGAAAGGCGCGGTAGAAGGGGACTTCGTGCGAGATGCGGTCGATGATCACGTCGTAGCGCCGGCCCTCGTCGAGGCGCACGCCGCCCAGCTTGACGTACTCGGCCTCGACCTCACCCTGCCCCCGCTCGTTGATCCGCTCGATGAGCGCCGCCGGGAAAGTCCTCTCGCGCCCGACCAGAATGCCCACTCTTTTCATGGCTTTAAAGTTATCCTTTCTTTAATCGTGACGGGTGAACCATGACAGGTGACAGGTAAAAACAGACGGTTTCTTTCCCGTCACCCTTCACGGTTTACCTGTCACCGCATTTTTGAAACCCTGAACTCTATCCGCCGCCGCGCGCAGTTGTCAACGCGCGGGCATCCGCCCGCCCCGCCCGGCGCATCCATAAATGCTGCACTTCGCGCGCCGCTCCGGGGAGGCCGAAGCCGGTTCGCCTGTGCTAATATCTCCAGTCCGCCAAGGGCCTGTCAGCCTCCCGACCTGCCGCCCGCGGGTGACTAAAGCAGCCGAGTAATTTTTCAGGAGACGCCCCAAAGTGTTCCGACGCCTTGCAACCCAGTTCCTCGCCCTCGCCGCGCTCGCCGCCGCCGGGCAGGCGGCCCTCGCCCAGTCAGGCCAGCCGACCCCGACCCCCGCCCCGCAGGACACCGCGCCTCCCCCCATCCAGGAGGAGAAGCGGAAGGAGACGCAGCAGAAGATCGCGCGCGGCTCGAAGGACTTGAAGAACCCGACGGGCGAGCAGGTGGCCGAGTTCGTCATCGCCATCTACGGCAACAGCTACGGGCGCGCGATGCTCAACCAGGTGCGGCGCACCGGCGTCGAGCGCGGGCGCACCACGCGGGTGGGCGCCGAGAACCGCCCCGAAGAGGTGACCTACGAGCAGCGCTTCATCCGCGGCGAGAGCTTCGCCAAGGACAAGTTGCGACTCGATCAGAAGACGCCCACGGTCGAATACTCGCTCGTCTATAACGAGGGCAAAATCTTCGGCATCATCAACAACACGCCCTTCACCCCTCGCACCGAGGCCACGACCAGCTTCCTCGCCGCCGCGCACCACGGCATCGACGCGCTGCTCCGCTACAAGGAGAACGGCTCGACCGTCGCCTTCGTCGCCAAGGACAAACAGAAGAACATCGATCTGTGGATCGTCGATCTCACCGACAAGGAGGGGCGCAAGACGCGCTACTACGTCAGCGCCAACCCGGACGTGCGCCTGACGGCCCGCGTCCTCTGGCTCGAATACGAGCGGCCCGACCCCGCGGGCGGTGAGACGGTCAAGTACAAGCAGACTTTCCACGACTACCGCGTCGCCCAAGGGACGCTCGTGCCCTTCCGCTCCGTGCTCTACGCCAACGGCAAACAGATCGAGGAGACGCGCATCCAGACCGTCACCTACGGCGTGAAGATGGACGATTCCTACTTCAAAAACCCGGAGTCGGCCGCCAATTGAGAGCCGCCCGCAAAAAAAAATCGGCGAAGATGGGGGATTGAGATTGAATCTCAACCCCTTTTCTTTTATCTTGTCGCCGTTCGACCGAAAGCCCGCCCGGGCAGTTTTCCCTTGCCCCGGCCCCGCGGAGCAGTCGCCGCGACCGTTCTTCCAAGGTAATTTGCAAAAAACCCCGGCGGGGCCGGCGCGCCTTCAAGGGCCGCAGCGGCCCCCGCCGCCCGCATCCCCGACTCCTGGAGTTCAAGCGATGTCAAACCCGCTCACCGAAATCATGCAGCTCGGCCAGTCGATCTGGTACGACAACATCCGCCGCGCGATGCTCAAGACCGGCGACCTCGCGCGCAAGATCGAAGAGGACGACCTGCGCGGCGTCACCTCCAACCCGACCATCATCGAGAAGGCCATCACCGGCTCGACCGACTACGACGAGCAGATGCGCCAACTCGTCCAGTCGGGCAAAGACGTGATGGACATCTACGAGGGCCTCGTCATCGAGGACATCGGCGAGGCCGCCGACATCCTCCGGCCCGTCTACGACAAGACCGACGGCATCGACGGCTACATCAGCCTCGAAGTCGATCCGCGCCTCGCCTTCAAAACTGCGGAGACCATCGAGCAGGCCGAGCGCCTGTTCAACCGGCTGGGCCGCAAGAACGTGATGATCAAGATTCCCGCCTCGCAGGAGGGCCTGCCGGCAATCGAGGAGTCGATCTATCGCGGCATCAACGTCAACGTCACGATGATCTTCTCGCTGGAGAACTACCAGCAGGTCGCCGAGGCGTTCATCAAAGGTTTGGAGCGGCGCGCGGCCGAGGGCAAGAACGTCGACCACATCGCGTCGGTCGCCTCGTTCTTCGTCTCGCGCGTGGACACGGCCATCGACAAAGACCTCGAATACATGGCCCGCCACGCCGCGTCCCCCGAGGAGAAGCAGCGGCTCGAAGGTCTGTTAGGCCGCGCCGCCATCGCCAACGCCAAGCTCGCCTACGCCCAGTTCAGAGAGATCTTCCACGGCCCGCGCTTCGCCGACCTCAAGGCCAAGGGCGCGCAGGTGCAAAGGTGTCTGTGGGCCTCGACCGGCACGAAGAACCCGGCCTACTCGGACGTGCTCTACGTGGACAATTTGATCGGCCCGGAGACCGTCAACACCGTCCCGCCCGCCACCTACACGGCCATCCGCGATCACGGCGTGCCCAAGGTCACCATCGACGAGGGCCTCGAAGAATGCCGCGAGCTGTTCGACGACCTGCGCGCCCTCGGCATAGACATCGCGGCCGTCACGCAGAAGCTACAGGAGGACGGCCTCGCCTCCTTCGTCACCTCGTTCGACACGCTCGTGGAATCCATCGAGTCGAAGCGCGACGCGCTGCTCTCGGGAATCAATGAGAGGCTGACGGCCAGCTTGGGAAAGTATAGTGAGGCCGTCTCGGCGGCCATCAAGGAGGCCGACAAGGGCGACGTGATGCGCCGCATCTGGCGCAAGGACGCCTCGCTCTGGAAGGAGGACGATGCCCACCAGAAGATCATCAAGAACGCGCTCGGCTGGCTGACCGTGCCCGACATGATGATCGGCGTCGAGAACGATCTGGTCGAGTTCGCCGACCGCATCCGCAACGTGCGCGAGTTCAAGCACGTCATGGTCTGCGGCATGGGCGGCTCCTCGCTCTGCCCCGAAGTCCTGCGCCAGACCTTCGGCAAGCAGGAGGGCTACCCCGAACTGCTCGTGCTGGATTCGACCGACCCGGACGCCTTCGCCGGCTTCGTCGATCAGGTTGACATCACCCACTGCCTTTTCATCATCTCGTCGAAGTCCGGGACGACGACCGAGCCGCTGGTCTTCTACAAGTACTGGTACGACCAGGTCGGGAAGAAGAAGGAGAACCCCGGCGACTGCTTCGTCGCCATCACCGATCCCGGCACGAAGATGGAGGCCGACGCGACGCGCGACAAGTTCAAGCGCATCTTCCTGAACCCGGCCGACATCGGCGGGCGCTACTCGGCGCTCTCCTACTTCGGCATGGTTCCCGCGGCGCTCATGGGCCTGGACGTTCGCAAGCTCCTCGACCGCGCCGAAAGGATAGTCCACGCCTGCTCGCAGGTCGTGCCGGCGGCCGACAACCCCGGCGCGCGGCTCGGCGCGATCATGGGCGAGTGCGCCAAGGCCGGCCGCGACAAGCTGACCGTCAGCACCGACCCGAAGATTTCATCCTTCGGCCTGTGGGTCGAGCAGTTGCTCGCCGAATCGACCGGCAAGGACGGGAAGGGAATCGTGCCCGTCGCGGGCGAGCCGCTGGGTTCGCCGTCCGTGTACGGCGACGACCGCCTCTTCGTCCACATCTCGGTCGGCAAGATCGACAGCGAGACCGAGGCGAAGCTGAAGGCGCTCGAAGCGGCCGGACACCCGGTCGTCTATCGCACCTTGAACGACACCTACGATCTCGGCGAGGAGTTCTTCCTCTGGGAGATCGCCACGGCCTTCGCCGGCTGGCGCATCGGCATCAACCCGTTCGACCAGCCGAACGTGCAGGAGTCGAAGGACGCGACCCGCGAGCTTCTGGACGCCTTCAAGGCCGACGGCAAGCTGCCCGAGCAGGCCGCGTTAGCTTCCGACGGCGGGATAACGGTTTACGCCGACGACGCCACGCGCGCCGCGCTCCCGTCTGACTCGGTCGCCGCAGCCATCAAGGGCCACCTCGCCCGCGTCCGCGCGGGCGACTACATCGCCATGCTCGACTACATCGAGGAGACGCCCGAGCACGAGGCCACCATTCAGGCGATCCGCACGCACCTGCGCGACGCGACGAAGTGCGCCACGACGACCGGCTACGGCCCGCGCTTCCTCCACTCCACGGGCCAGCTCCACAAGGGCGGCTCGGACGCGGGCGTCTTCCTGCAAGTCACCGCCTCCGACGCGCGCGACCTGCCGATCCCCGGCGAGCCTTACACCTTCAGCACCCTGAAGCAGGCGCAGGCCCTCGGGGATTTCCGCTCGCTCTCAACGCGGGGCCGCCGCGCCGTCCGCGTCGACCTCGGCTCGGACGTGCCGGGCGGCCTCAAGCGGCTGCGCGAGCTGATCCAGGAGGCCGTGCCGGTCGCGGGCGCGACGGCGAAGTAAGAATCTGTCCGTCGTCCGCGGTCAGTTGTCCGCTGTTCTTACGCGTTAATAAAGCGGGACACGACGACCGTCGTCGGCGAAAGCAACTGACCGCGGGCGGCTGACCACTGACAGCTTTTCCAAATCGAGGATAAGAAAATGGCTACACCCGAACAGACCCCGAAGACAGCGCAGATCGGCATGATCGGCCTCGCCGTGATGGGCGAGAACCTGGCGCGCAACATCGAGCGCAACGGCTACCCCGTCGCCGTCTATAACCGGCCGCCGAGCAAGGACGAACCCGACCGCGTCTCCAAGTTCATGGAGGATAACGCGGGCAAGCAGTTCATCGGCACGCGCACGCCCGAGGATTTCGTCAGGGCCTTGGAGCGCCCGCGCAAGATCATCCTGCTCGTCAAGGCCGGCGACCCCGTCGACTGGACGGTCGACCAGATCAAGCCCTACCTCGATCCGGGCGACATCATCATCGACGGCGGCAACTCCTACTTCATGGACACGGAGCGGCGCGAGAAGGCTTTGAAGGCCGAGGGCTTCAACTTCATCGGCTCCGGCGTCTCCGGCGGCGAGAAGGGCGCGCTCTGGGGGCCGTCTCTCATGCCGGGCGGCGACAAGGAAGCCTACGAGAAGATTCGCCCGATCTGGGAGGCCATCGCGGCGAAGGTTGACGACGGGCCGTGCGTCACATACATCGGGCCGGGCGGCGCGGGCCACTTCGTCAAGATGGTGCACAACGGCATCGAGTACGGCGACATGCAGCTCATCGCCGAAGCCTACGACATCATGCGCCGCGTGCTCGGCATGTCAGCCACCGAGATGGCGGACGTGTTCGACGAGTGGAACCGCGGCGATCTCGAATCCTTCCTCATCGAGATCACGGCGAAAATCCTGCGGGTCAAAGACCCGGAGACGGGCCAGCCGCTCGTCGATCTCGTGCTCGACACGGCCGGACAGAAGGGGACGGGCAAGTGGACTTCCGACATCGCTCTCGACCTCGGCGTCGTCACGCCGACCATCGACGCGGCGGTTGACACGCGCAACCTGTCGGGATTGAAAGAGCAGCGCGTCGCCGCCTCGAAGGAGATTCGCGGGCCGGAGCGCGCCAGCTTCGCGGGCGACCGCAAGGAGATGATCCAGGCCGTCCACGACGCGCTCTACGCCTCGAAGATCTGCTCCTACGCGCAGGGCATGAACCTGATCCGCGCAGGCTCCGAGAAGTGGGACTGGGGGATCGATCTCGGCGAGTGCTCGCGCATCTGGAAGGGCGGCTGCATCATCCGCGCGCAGTTCCTCGACAAGATCAAGCAGGCTTACCAGCGGCGGGCCGACCTGCCGAACCTGCTCGTCGATCCCGACTTCAAGGCGTGGGTCGAGCAGGCGCAGCCGAACTGGCGCAAGGCCGTCACCGCCGCCATCTCCGCGGGCGTGCCCGTGCCCGGCATGTCCGCCTCGATCAGCTACTTCGACACCTACCGCACGGCCGACCTGCCGCTCAACCTGACGCAGGCGCAGCGCGACTTCTTCGGCTCGCACACCTACAACCGCACGGACAAGCCGGGCGAAGAGGCCGTGCACACCGAGTGGGAAGAGCTGCTGGGCCGCCAGTAAAACAACTGTCCGTGGTCAGTCGTCCGTGGTCAGTTGTCCGTACTTAACCGGCCCGACGCCCACACCGGAGTGCGCCGGCCGCCCAACGCGGACGACGGACAACTGACCACGGACGACTGACAGTCTTCTAATCTTATGTCTGCCACAACACTCGAAAACCCCCTGCGCACAGGGATGCGCCTGGAGCGCACGACCGAGCCGTGCGTGGTCATCATCTTCGGCGCGACCGGCGACCTGACGAAACGGAAACTGATACCCGCCCTCTACCGGCTCGTGCAGGAGCGGCTCGTGCCGGCCGAGTTCGCCGTCGTCGGCGCGGCGCGCACCGAGATGTCGCACGACGACTTCCGCGCGCGCATGCGCGACGGCGTCTCGCAGTTCGCCGAGGGCGGCCTTGGCGACGAGACGGTCTGGGAGTCGTTCGCCCGGAAGCTCTACTACTGCCCGGTCAACACCGCGAACCCGGAGCATTACGCCAACCTCGGCGCGCTGCTCTCGCAGCTCGACGCGGATCACGGCACGCAGGGCAACCGCCTCTTCTACCTCTCGACCTCCCCGACGATCTACTCCGAGGCAGTCGCGCAGCTCGGCCGCGCGGGGCTGGCGAGGCCGGAGCGCGGCTGGGTGCGCGTCATCATCGAGAAGCCGTTCGGCACCGATCTCGCGAGCGCGCAGCAGCTCAACCGCGAGATTCACGAGCACCTGGACGAGCGGCAGATTTACCGCATCGATCACTACCTCGGCAAAGAGACCGTCCAGAACCTCCTGGTCTTCCGCTTCGCCAACGGCATCTACGAGCCGCTCTGGAACCGGCAGTACATAGACCACATCCAGATCACGAACGCCGAGACGGTCGGCGTCGAGGGCCGCGGCGGCTACTACGAGAAGGCCGGCGTCGTGCGGGACATGCTCCAGAACCACGTCTTCCAGGTTCTCTCGCTCGTCGCCATGGAGCCGCCCGCCTCGCTCGACGCGGAGGCGGTGCGCGACGAGAAGATCAAGGCGATGACCTCCGTGCGCGAGTTCACCCCGGAGCGCGTCCGCACGGAGTGCGTGCGCGGGCAGTACGGCGCCGGCTCGATCAACGGCAAGCCCGTGCCCGGCTACCGCGAAGAGGACGGCGTCGCGCCGGGTTCCGCCACCGAGACCTTCGCGATGCTGACGATGTACTTCGACAACTGGCGCTGGTCGGGCGTGCCCTTCTACCTGCGCTCGGGCAAGCGGCTGGCGAAGCGCGTCACGGAGATCGCGATTCAGTTCAAAGAAGCGCCGCACCAGCTCTTCGGCCCGGAGATGATGGAGCAGGTCTCGCCGAACCAGTTGGTCATACGCATCCAGCCCGACGAGGGCATCACCATGCGCGTCGCGGCGAAAGTGCCGGGACAGGTCACGCGCATCCGCGACGTGAACATGGATTTTCGTTACGGCGCGTCGTTCGGCGTCAAGCTGGCCGAGGCCTACGAGCGTCTGATACTCGACTGCCTGCTCGGCGATCCCACTTTGTACGCGCGCACCGACATGACCGAGCGCGGCTGGGAGATCGTCATGCCGATCCTCGAAGAATGGTCGGCGACGAAGGCGGAAGCCCCGTTCCCCAACTACGAGGCCGGCACGTGGGGGCCGCAGGCCACGCACGACCTGCTCGCGCGCACGGGCGACCATTGGCGCAGGCCCTAAAAGCCGTGACGGGTGACAGGTGATAGGTAACAAGTAAGAGAACGGGTTTTGCCTGTCACCCGTCACGGCTCACGGCTCTTAAAATGGAAACTCAGAAACAGACAAGCGTGGCGACGGCGGGCGTGGACGTGGCGCGGTTGGAGCGGGAGCTGGCGGCGATGTGGCGCGAGAGCGCGGCCGGCGGCGACGGCGGGGGCGGCGCGTCGGAGGCCGGCGTGACGCGCGTGTGCGTCGCCAACCTGATCGTTTATGCGCCGCGCAGCGAGGGGCGCGAGGTGATTGACGCGATGCTCGACGAGGTGACGGAGCAGACGCCCACGCGCGCCGTCGTCCTCCTCGCCGACACCCAATCGCAAGAGACGGCGCTCGACGCCTACGTCTCGACGCGCTGCCAGGCCGCGCCGCGCGGCGGCAAGCAGGTCTGCGGCGAGCAGGTGACGATCGAGGCCGCCGGGGGGGCGCTCGACCACCTCGCCACCGCGGCCGAGCCGCTGCTCGTCCCCGACATCCCGACCTTCCTCTGGTGGAAAGACATCCCGCACTACGAGGACAAGCTGTTCACGCGTGTTGTCGAACTCTGCGAGCGTGTCGTCATCGACTCGGCCGCCTTTGACCACCCGCGCGAGGACTTGCTGCGCGTCGCACGACTCGTCGAAGAGCACCCGCGCCTCGCGCTCAGCGATCTCAACTGGGGGCGGCTCACGACCCTGCGCAACGTCCTCGCGGACTTCTGGGACGTGGCCGACTACCGCGAACACCTCGACCGACCCGACGCCGTCGAGATCGAGTTCGCGCCGCCGGCCGCCGCGCCGGGTCAGACTTCGGCGCAGGCCCTGCTGCTCGCCGGCTGGCTCGCGTCGCGTCTCGGCTGGGAGCTTGTCTCTGCCGGCGGGGCTGCGGACGGCGGCGGCGGCTCGTTCCGTCTGCGCTCCGCCGGCCGCGAGTTCGACCTGCGGCTCGTTGTCGCGGAGGGGGTGGAAGAGTCGGCCGGCGTCACGGTCAGGCGCGTGACGCTCAAGCGCGAGGGCGGCGCGGCTGAGTTCCAGGCGCGCATGAGCCGCGACTGGACGAAGCTCGAAACCACGGCGCGCGTAGGCCAGGCGCACGAGGTCAGCCGCGTCCTCCCCTACGAGGCGCGCACCGAAGGGCAGCGACTGAGCCGCGAGCTTGCTCTGCTCTCCCGCGACCGCGCTTACGAGGAGGCCGCGGCCTACGCGGCGCGGCTGATCGTCGGGACGAGTTAGGGCCGCATTCCGAATCAGCGCGGCGGCGGTCGTCGAACCTGCCGCGCGGGGCTTAGGCGAAAATCATTAAGGCGAACGAGGGCGAGTTAAAAAGATGATCCTCGCGGGCGACATCGGCGGAACCAAGACCAACATCGCGCTCTTCGACGAGGACGGCCGGGGCGCGGACAAGCCCATCGGGCAGAAGAGTTATCCGAGCGGCTCTTACGACTCCCTCGACACCATCGTCGCCGAGTTCGTCGCCGAACGAAAACCCGACCGGATCACGCGCGCCTGCTTCGGCATCGCCGGCCCCGTCGTCGGCAACCGCGTCGAGACGCCGAACCTCGCGTGGATCATCGAGGGCGACAGGCTCGCCGGCGCGCTCGGCATAGAGGCGGTCGCGCTCATCAACGACCTGGAGGCCACGGCCTACGGCGTCGAAGTCCTGCACGACGAGCAAATCTTCACGCTGAACGAAGGCGCGGGCGGCGGCGACGGCCACCGCGGCCTGATCGCCGCGGGCACGGGGCTGGGCATGGCCGCAATCTTCTGGGACGGCGCGCGCTACCACCCGATGGCCTCCGAGGGCGGCCACATCGACTTCGCCCCCCGCAACGAACTCGAAGACTCGCTGCTCGACTACATGCGCCGCAAGATCGGCGGCCGGATCAGCTACGAGCGCGTACTTTCGGGGATGGGGCTGATCAACGTCTATCAGTTCCTGCGCGACGAAGGCCACGGCGAGGAGCCTGCCTGGCTCGCGGAGCG
>DATHBT010000274.1:0-18892 GCA_035295985.1 Pyrinomonadaceae bacterium
GTGCGTTTGCCGCTGTCGCCGCCGTCGGCCGCGGCGCGCTCGTCGCCGCCCTACTCCTGTCGTCCGGCACGTCCGCCTTGCCGCTTTCCCGTTCGCCCGAAGTCGCGGGCGGTTCGAGCGGACGCCAGCGCGCGAGCGCGCTAACCAACGCGGCGAGCGGCAGGTAGTAGAGCGCGTAAACTGCTCCCGGCGCGCCCGCGTACTCCGGCGGCCTGAGCGAAGCCGCACCGCCGAACGGCCACGTGCTGTGCGCCATCAGCCACACGGCGCACTCGACCAGCCACACGAGCGGCGCGGCTACAGTCGCGGAGACTGAGGAGACTACAAGCGCGCCGAGCGCGCCGAGCGCCGCCGCCGCCGCGAGCGCGCCGACGAAGACGTTCAGCACGAGTGACGCGGGCGACACCCTGTGGAAATAGACGACCAGCAAGGGCAGCAGCATCACCTGCACGCCCGCCGACACCGCGACGGCCGCGACCGCGTAGCGCAGCACGCGCTGCACGCGCCAACGCTCAAGCCGCGCGGCCCAAGGCGTCTTGAACAGACGGCAACTGTGCGTCTGCTTCGACTGCTCCGCCGCCCACGCGCGCTCGCCCCAGTACAAACTCTCGCCGAGCGCGCGAAACCAGCGCGGAGCGGCGGGCGGGTAAGGCGTCTCGCGCGTCGGCCGCCAGGAGCCGACCGCGCGAAGTCTTTCGACGAGCGGCCAACCCAGCAGGAAGATGCCGAGCACGGAGAGGAAGGTCAGTTGGAACGCCGGGTCGAACAGCTCCGCGGGACGCCACGCGAGCAGCGCGAGGGCCGCGCCGCCGAGCGCGTTCAACGATGCCGACCGTCGCGCGACGAGCGGCGCGAGCGTGACCAGCGTGAACATGAGCGCCGCGCGCACGACCGACACCTCCGCCCCGACCGCCAGCGCGTAAGCCCACAGCAGGCACGCGGACGCGGCGAACTGCGCCGCGCGGCTGCGCGTCACCTTGCGCGCGAAGAGCAGCGCGAGGCCGCCCGCGAAACTTATGTGCAGCCCGCTGATGACGAGCACGTGGAACGTCCCGCCTTCGCGGAAGGCCTCGGCCGTCGCGCGCGACAGCCCGTGCCTGTTGCCCAGGATCGCCGCCTGCAACACGCCCGCGGTCTCCGGCCTGAATTCATCAGTCATCCGCCCGTGAACCCGCGCGCGCCAACGCTCCAGCCACACGAGCGGCACGAACACCGCCTCGTCGTCCAGACGCTCGACCAGCAGCGGACTCTTGATCGCCCCGACAGCCTCAAGCCCGCGTCTTTCGAGAAACTCCGTCAGCGAATTCACGCCCGGATTACGAAACTCCTCCGCGCGCTCAAGCCGCACCATCACGCGCACGCGCGCCCCGCGCCTCAGCTCCAACAGCTCGTACCGTCCGAACGTCGCCAGCTCGCGCACCGGCGCGAACAGCTCCACCGCGCCCGTCGCGTGCTCCTCGCCCCCTCTGTGCCTGAGCGATTCGACCTCAAGCTCCACGTAAAACCCGTCCGGCGCGACCTCAAGCGCGCGCCTGACGACGCCCGTCAGCTCGACCGGGTCGCCCGACTGTAGCCGCCCCTCCTCGTAAAACCTTCGTACGCGAGTCGGCGGCACTCCCTCACGCTCCGCCACCGCCAGCCCCGCGCCCACGCACAGAAACGCCACGCACACGAACATCGTCGCGACGCCGGGCCGCCGCCGCACGAACGCGACCACGGACAGGGCCGAAAAGAGAGCGCCGCACGCGACGAAGAAACCGAGCTGTGCCTGTGTGAAGCGCGCGAGCAGCACGCCGCACGCGAACGAGGCCGCGAGCAGCGCGAGCGGGTGCGGGTTGAAAGAAGCGGTGTGAGGTCTCTTCTGCATCGTCGCGGCGAGTAAGGGTCGCCGCCTTGCGCGCGTTCGGCATCGGACGCGGGCGATGTGTCCCCGCGCCCGCGGCCGGTCGCACTCGCTACTGGTAGGTGAAGCCGTCTTCCAAAACGTCCCTCTGCTTGTTGGGGTTGAGGACTTCAACGTCCACCGCGCCCGCCGCGTGGGCGGGCGTTATCGCCGTGAGAGACGTGGCGCTCCTGACCACGACGGCGGTCGCGCCCACGCCCCCGAAGGTCACCGCCGCCCCTTCCATGAAATCAGCGCCCCTGATGGTCACGGCCGTGCCGCCCGCTGCGGGGCCGACGGCCGGCGCGATGCCGGCGATGTCGGGCCTGAGGTTGGCGTACAACTTGTCGCCCCTCTTCTCGTCGCCCTCCTTCGATCTGAAGAGCGTGGTGAAGACTTCGTTCAGCTTGTCGGCGGCCACCTTCGAGAACATGCCGACGAGGCCCGCCACCGCGGCGATGCCGAACGGGTTGATGAAGCTCGCCGCGCCCTCGCCGCCCTGGTTGACCCCCGCCGTGATGAAGCCCCCGCGGAAGACGAAGTAGAAGAGCAGCGCCAGCATCATCCCGATGAACGGCCGCAGCAGGTACCACCAGACCCAACTGCTGACGAGCGTCCTGTTGCCGAGGTAATCGACGAACGACGAGGCCGCGTGGATGTAGCTGCCGATGGCCCCGGCGAGCAGCACGATGAGGATCAGCCGCGTCTCCAGCGCGGGCCGGAAATCTCTGCCGAACAGTGTGAAGGGGGGCGGCTTCTGATCGCCGTAAGGATTCGCCGCCGCCTCGACCGCGTCGGTTGGCGGGTCGGCGGGCCTGCGGCCCGCGCCGTCCGCGTCGGTCGTGCCGCCGCCGCCCGCGCTGCCGCCGCCCGTGTTGCTGTTGGAAGCGTTCGCATTCCTCACGGCGTTCGCGTTAGCCGCGCTCGCGTTGGCCGCGGTGTCGGCGTTGGCGACGTTGGCATTGGTTGCGGTGTTGGCGTTCGTCGCGTTGTTCGCCGCGGCCGCGCCCGCGGTGTTCGCGCCCCTCTGGTTGGAGTTTGCGGCGGCCCTGTCGTCCCTGTCGCCCGGCCACGGCTGGGGCGGCCAGACGTTATAGATCGAGTAGGCCAGCACAATCGCCAGCGCGACGTGATAAACGAACAGCAGTATCACCTGATAAAACTTGACCTTGACGGGCGGATCGGGCGCGAAAGAGCCGTCGCCGGACGAACCGTCTGCCGCGTTCTTACTCATGGTTTTCTCTTCTTAAGTTCCGTCGCCGGAGTTTGGTGGCTGCCGGGCCGGGGCCGCTCGCCTTCGAGCGTTTGAGGACCCGGCCGAGTGAGATGACACCCAACAGGGAATGAGAGGTTCGGGCGAAACGTTTCGCCCGGCCGAGCCTGAACCGCGATTCTGATCGCGGGAACTGGCGCGCAGATCGCCGCCGCCCTTGTTCGTTCGCAGTCGGTCTCCGTTTAGCGGGCGGCCGCGCGCGAGAGGTGCGCGACCGTTTCGACGTGGTGCGTCTGCGGGAACATATCAAATGCGTGGAGGGAGTCAAGAACAAAACCGCCGTCGGCGAGTGAGCGCAGGTCGCGGGCGAGCGTGGCCGGGTCGCAGGAGACGTAGGTGATGCGGCGGGGGCGGAGCGTGAGGATGCCTTCGATGGCCTCGGCCGCGCCGGCGCGGGGCGGGTCGAGGAGGACGAAGTCGGCGGGGGCGACGCGGGCGGCCCGGCGCAGGAGCCAGTCGCCGACCTCGGCCGCCTCGACGCGGGCGTTCGCTAGGCCCGCCCCTTCGAGGTTGAGGCGGGCGTAGCGCGCGGCCGTCGGGTGCGATTCGACGCCGATGACGCGGCCGAATTTTCGCGCGAGCGGCAGCGTGAAGAGGCCGACGCCGCAGTAGAGATCGACGGCCGTGCCCGCGCCTTCTGCGCCGTCGTCTCCAGCGCCGCTGCGCTCCGCGCCGCCGAGTGCTTCCGCGATGAGTGCGTCGAGCAGCGCGTGGTTGATCTGGAAGAAGCATTCGGCGTTGAAGCGGTAGGTCTCGCCCGCGATCACGCGTCGCCGCTCGCGCGCGTCCTCTTCCGTGAGCGGCGGGAGCAGCGAGACCCCGTCGTCGCCCGCGACGGCTTGAAACTCCTCTGCGACGCCCGCCTCATATTTTTCGGGGGTGAGGGGTGACGGCTCTTCCCTCGCCGGAGTCGCTGCGCGATCCGACTCGTCGCGCGCGCCGGTGCGTGAGGCGCGAAGGCGCGAGAGCGCGTCCTGGACTTCGGGCAGGACGACGGGGCACTCGGCCACGTCGCAGACGCGGTGCGAGGCCAGCTCGTAGTAGCCGAGCCTGCGGCGCGCGGCGTCGTGCTGCCAGCGCGCGCGGGAGCGGTAGCGCCACTCGGCGGGCGAGGGCGTGACGGGAATCTCTTCGGGCGGCGTGAGGCGGCCGATGCGGCGCAGGCAGTCGCGTATGATCTCGACCTTGGCGCGGAGCTGCGCGGCGTAGTTCAACTGCTGGAAGTCGCAGCCGCCGCAGCGGCCGAAGTAGGGGCACGGCGGCTCGATCCGATCAGGCCCCGGCTCAAGTATCTCGACGAGCGCGGCGAAGGCGACGCGGCCCTTCACGCGCTCGACGCGCACGCGCAGCCTGTCGCCCGGCGCGGCCAGCGGGACGAAGACGGTCAAACCCTCTGCGTGCGCCAGCCCCGCGCCGCCCGGCACGACGCGCTCGACCGAGACTTCCAGCGCGTCGCCCGCGCGCACGGGCCTGCCGGCCGGCTCTCTCCTGTGCCTTCGCTCACCCATGTGACGATTGCGGATTTCGGATTGCGGAATGCGGATTAACAGAGGATTGAGTCATGGAACTATCGAGTGATGATGCGTTGACCAGATGAGTCGATGATTCAACAGATCAGTTCTTCTAATCCGCATTCCGCAATCCGAAATCCGCAATCCCTCAGAGGTAGAAGAGGCTGAGGCGCGGCAGCCCGCAGTCCTCGCGGAGGTATTTGCTCAGAAGATTGTCGAGCGTCTGCTCGTAAACCTCGCGCTTCATGCGCGCTCGGTAGGGTTTCAGTTGCTCCTCCGCTTCCCTGCGCCGCGCCGCGAGCCTTTCCGCTTCGACCGACGAGCGCGCGGCGCGGTCGAGCAGCGTTTCGAGATCGCCGAGGGCGGCTTCGAGCTTTTCGGCGTCGGGCCGCGCGGCGGCGGAGAAATCTCGTTCCAGCTCTTCGAGCCTCGCGGCGGCGCGCTCAAGCGCCTCGCCGAGTTCGCCGCCGCCCGAACGCGCGTCGCGCGCCCGCACGATCTCCGCGCGGCACGCCTTCAAATGGCCGGCGATGATTTCACGGGGGAAAGGCAGCCGTGCGTCCTCGCCCGCCGCGTCGCCGCCGCCGGCATTGCCCGCCGCCCCGGCGTCGGCCGCCAACGGCGTTGCCCCCGCGCCGTTCGAGTCGTCGCCATCCGGCGCGCGTGCGCCCGTCTGCGACTCGCGCCACTCGGCGAACTGCGCCTCGACCTCCTCCTGGCAGTAGAGCAGAGACTTGACGCTGCGCCGCCGCGGCTTCGCCTCGAACGAGTCGAACGCCTGCTCGACGCCGCGCAGCGCCACGTGCAGCGGCACGCCCATCTCCTTCCAGCTTTCGATCAGCGCCCAGTCCATAGGGCTGAGCAGCAGGTGCTTCCCGCGCCGCCTGACGAAGGCGTCCTCGATCTCGGTGAAGTAGTTAAAGTAGTTAAAGCTGTTAGCCATTAGCTGTTAGCCGTTAGCAAAACAAAAGACCAAAGCGGGAACGTATGTCGCAGGTTAAAAGCAGGTTCTCTTCCGGCTAATAGCTAATAGCTAATAGCTAACGGCTACTTCTCCCGTAAATGATCCTCATCCCTTCGAGCGTCAGCGTGTCGTCAACGTGCTGGATCAACTCGGAGCCGTGGGCGATGAGCGGGGCGAGGCCGCCGGTGGCGACGACGGCGGGCGAGCCGCCGAGTTCGGCGACGACGCGGCGCAGTATGCCGTCCACCAGCCCGACGTAGCCGTAATAAAGCCCCGACTGGATCGAGCCGACGGTCGAGGAGCCGATGACGCGCTCCGGCCGCTTGATCTCGACGCGCGGCAGGCGCGCGGCCCGCGCGAAGAGCGCGTCCGACGAAATCTGTACGCCCGGCGTGATGACGCCGCCGAGGTACTCGCCGCGCGCGCTGATGGCGTTGCAGGTCGTCGCCGTGCCGAAGTCCACGACGACGCACGGAGCGCCGTACTTGTGGAGCGCGGCCACGGCGTCAACGATGCGGTCGGCCCCCACGTCCGAGGCCGGCTCGTAACGAATCGGCATCCCCGTGTCGGTCGTGTGGTCGATGAAGAGCGGCGTGCGGTGGAAATAGACCTCGCTCATGCGGCGCAGCGTGAAGTTGAGCGGCGGGACGACCGAGGCGATGGCGACCGCGTCGATCTCCTTGAAATCTATGCCGACGAGCGAGAAGAGGTTGCGCGCATAGACGCCGTACTCGTCAACGGTGCGGTCGCGCGCCGTCGTCAGACGCCAGTGCGCGACGAGGCGTTCGCCCTCATAAACGCCGAGCGACGTGTTCGTATTGCCAACATCAAGAACTAACAGCATAAGATAACCAACCTATGAATATCACTACCGACAAACCTGCTAGATGATGAGATTTTGATACCCTTTCCAAATTTTAAATCTTAGCCGTAAAGTGAGAAGGAACAATCCTATGTTCACTAAAATTATTAATGACTGGGATAGCCGAAGGGCAAAGTTTTTGCGACTCATTAATTCTCCTAAATCGGCGTGGTACAGATAAAGATATATAGCTAGTAAGATTATAGGCATGACAAATTGCAAGGCAAATTCTTGTCCTAACAGAGCTAGCACGCCATAACGTTTAATCAGCTTCCTTCTATCATTCTGTAAATACGACTCAAAAGCTAGCACATCTTTTGTGGAAGCCAAGCTTCCAATTTTTTTAGCTAACTGTTGGTTTATGTAGCGCGCAATAGCCATAATCATTATATCGTTATTGGAAAATGTCCAAGAGAAGACCAGAAACACTATTGGAGTAAACAATAGATAATAACGGACTGGCTCAGATTGTTGAATCTGAGCCAATTCAAGTTGAGTAATTCTCACTCCTATAGTGGCTATAACTCCCGCTGCTAACAATTGATAGTTCGTAAGCTTTTGCTGAAAATCTACCCTTAATTTAATTTCAGATGAGAGCTGTTTGTACTCCTCCAAATGAATATCTAATTGCGCACGCTGAATATCAGTTAGTTCAGCTAATCCTACGCCCACTTTAGTATTTCTAACTTTGAAAATTTTGGACAGGCGACGAATTACTATTGCGCTAGCGAAAATTGTTATGAAAGATTTTGATAGTTTAGAATGTGCTGCGTTACTAGCAAGAAACCTCCTACCCTCCGCATCAAATTGCCCGCTTTTTCTTGCCGAATGCTCTTCTAACATAATCAAAGAGAGAACTGATCCACCTGTTTGTTTCTAATGTGACTTTTAGAGGTTTGATTTATAGATGTGTTCAAGAGAAAAGGATGAAAATAAAACCAAATATCGTCCCCAAGATTTGGCTGTACCTGTAAAAAAATATTTCTCTTCTTCTTGTCGGAGGTGAAAGTGCATAGATAATTACAGCTAGAATAATGGTGCATACTATAAGCCCCTGTCCGATACTTTCTATGTGATCAATAAGAGATAAGATTATTAATATAACAGGAACAAGCCAAAGATATTGCACAATTGAACCCAGTCGGTAAAGATTAAGAATGGAAAGTGTATTTCGCAGTTTCGTGCGCCGATCAATGTCATAATCTCGAATCTCATTATTTAATGCAGCCAAAGCAGAGAGAAGAAATACAAAAAAGGCCAATCGAAGTGTCAGCGAGCTGTTTACTACAGAACCTAAGTAAATAGCCGCTAAAACCTGAAAAGGACCTAGGTGTAGGCTGTGCGCCAGAATATCAACAATAGGTCTCGATTTTAGCCGTGTAACACGCCAAGAATACAGAAATGCGACTATAATAGTCGCCACCCCAAATATAAAGGGCTTTAATCCTAAAAATGCATAGACTGTTAAGCTTGATACGGCAGCAGCAATACTAACTAAATTGGCAATGCCGGCTGAAATAAGCGATGCCGAGACTGGATTACGGGCGGCTTTGGCACTATCTAAGGCATCTTCATCTGCATCCATAATGTCATTGAATGCAAAGCTGAATGATACTGCTAAAAGATTAGCGATAAGTATTCCTGCTATCAGTAAAGGCCTTTTAGTCTGCGACACAGCTAAACCCAAGCCCGTACAAAATATTATACTTCCATAGTATTCTGAATATCTGCTAAGCCTAACCACTCCTGCTAGAAGATTCTTACGATGGACAAACATGCACTGTGAGGTGGTATCACTCAGACTCTGGACTGCCCGCAGAGATTAGAATTAAAGCTACCCCATGTCAATTAAGGATTGTGCCATTTCTTGCAACATAAGTAAGCTGCCAGCCTATCTCCGTTCCAAGCTATATGGAGTAATGTCGCCCCATCAGTTTTGAGCATCTGGCTTTTCAATGCTGGTACTTCGTAGTGCGAAGATGTCACCCGCGCGGACCATCTTGATCTCGCCTGTTTGTGTTTCGACGCGGAGAGCGCCGTCGGGTTCGAGGCCGCGGGTCGTGCCCTCGAAGGTTTCGTCGGCGAGCGTGACGCGGACGCGGCGGCCCGCGGCGTAGGATGAAGCCCCGGCCCAGTCGTTGACTACGCGGGCCGCGCCGCCGGGCGCGTGCAGTCGTTCGTAATAGCGTGCGAGCGCGCGGACGAGGGCGGACAGCACGGCCTCGCGGTCTGGCGGCACGCCGGCGGCCTCTTCGACGGAGGTCGCGCTCGCGCGCAGCTCCGGCGGGTGGGCGCAGGCGGTCAGGTTGATGCCGATGCCGACGACGCAGGCGCGGCCCCGCGCCGTCTCGACCGTCTCGGCGAGGACGCCGCAGAGCTTGCGTCCGCCGCTCAGCAGATCGTTCGGCCACTTAATGTCTGTTTCGAGCGAGCATGTTTCGCGCAGCGCGTCGCGCGCGGCGAGGGCAGCGGCGAAGGTCAGGAGCGGCCACACGGCCGGGTCGAGACGGGGCCGGAGCACGACGCTGAAGTAGAGGCCGGCGTCTTTCGGCGAGGCCCACGCGCGCTGCTGCCGGCCGCGGCCCGCGGTCTGCTCGCGCGCGACGACGCACAGCCCCTCGGCCGCGCCCGCGGCGGCCTGGCGCGCGGCCTCGGTGTTGGTCGAGGGGAGCGAGTCGTAGCGCAGGACGACGGGTTGAAAGGGCTGGCGCATCCGTGTTGATTTGCATAGTATCGCAAGGCTCTGCGGGAGCGGAACCGGCCAGCCAGACACGTAAAATGATGCCGACTCGCCCGGTGCGGATCGAGGAGATGGACTTCAAGCCGAGGCGGCTGTTCGCGTTCGTCATGGGCACGTTCGTCTCGGTCGTGTTCGGCGCATTCCTGCTGCTCTTCGCCGTGAACATCTACAGGGAGCTGCGCGAGCCGACGACCTCGCTCGACCGCTGGGGCTGGATAGGCGGCGGCCTCGTCATACTCTCGCTCGCGCTCCTGCTGCTGCACGTCATCACGCTCCCGTTCCGCATCTCGTTCGCCGAGGACGGCGTCCGGGTGCGCTCGATCTTCGGCCGCCGCTTCGTGGCGTGGCCGGACGTGCGGGGCGCGACCATCGCTGCCCACAGGGGCAACGTGAGCTTCATGCTCCGCACGGGGCGCGTGCGCGGCGTGAACATCCCCTTAGGCTCGTACAAGCGCGCGGTGTCGCTCGTCAGGGAAGTGGCGAAGCGCCTGCCCGTACCCGTCAACGTCCTGCCGACCGCGGCACACATGATCGCGAAAGACGACGACTGACTTTACCGACGCGCCGCGCGCCTGACGACACCGCCGATGCTTGAGACACGACTCGACACGATGGACTTCCGGCCGGACTTCCCCCTCTTCCGGCTCCTGTTCTTCTGCGCGGGCTACGGAATGCTCTGCCTCGGCTTCGCGCTGGAAACCCGCAACGTGTTCACCTACAACTCGCCCGTCGCGGCCGGCACCATCGTCGAGCGCGTGCTGATCGGCGCGATGCTGCTCTCCGTCTTCGTGTCGCTCGCACTCTGGCTGCTGCTCCCCTTCCGACTGCGCTACACGGAAGCCGGCATCCTTCGGCGCACCGTCTTCAGGCCGCGATTCATCCCGTGGCAAAGCGTCACGGCCGCGAGCCTCACCAGCTTCAAGGGCAGCGTCTGGCTCGAACTCAGGGCGACGGGCCGCCGACTGCCCGTCCTCATACCGCTCATCGAGTACCGCCGCGCGGCGTCGCTCCTCGCGCAGATCCGACGCCGCCTCCCCGTCGATGTCCAAGACCCCGGCGGCCAACTCGCGGCCCGGCTAAGTGACGGCTGAGCGCACGCCTCCGCGCCCTGCCCGCCCGGCGACTCCCGCCCGTCGCCCCCCGACTCTTCCTGTGCGCGTCTTAACTTCACGGCGCACGACTCATCTTCCGCGCCGTCCGCGCCGAGTTTCGTCCTGTCTGAGGCGTCTTCCACGGTGTAAGAGGCGTCTTGCGCTTTGTCTGAAGCGTCTCGCACGCTGTCCGGGGCGACTTTCGCCGTGTACGGAGCGACTTTTACGCCGTATGAAGCACCTTTCACGCTGTATGGCGAGGCTTTCGCGCCGTATGAGCGGAGGTTCGCGCCGTATTTTTGAGGTTTTCCGCGGCTTGGAGGGGGTTTTTCGGGCGCAAGGCGTGAGTTCTTCGGCGGTTTTTGAGGTTTCTTGCTGTCCGGGGGTTGCGGCGGGCCGTTTTCCGGTTCCGTCAGACGCCCGCGGCCGGTAGTAACTCCCGCGCGGCCAGATTTCGGACGAGCTTGACCGTCTCGACGCTGACGTGGACGACCTGCCCGACGAGGCGGACTATGTACTGCGGGTCGTCCGCGCGGTTCGGGTCGTTGGTAATGCCGCTGCGCGGGTCGGTCGTCGTGCGGTACTGATCGACCACCCATTCGAGGGCCGAGCGGTTGCCGAGACGGTACTCGAACGCTTCCGCGGGGATGCCGGAGAGGGTGAGGAAGTCGTTATAGACGAGCGAGCGGCGGTCTTTGGAGAGTTTCATGCGCTCGACGCGCCAGTCGAGCGCCGCGCCCGGCTGTTCCGCGCGTTCGAGCGGGTATTCGGGCTGGCTCTCGTAGTTGACGTGCAGCTCCGCGAGTTGCGCGCCGGCTTCTGCGAAGGCGCGGAAGTCGGGCGCGAAGGGCAGGCGGGGCAGCTCGCGCTTGAGGTTGGCCGCGTAACGCTCGCGGTAGAGCGGGTGGTGCAGCAGGGCGTAAACGTAATGGAAGATGTCCCACTTCGAGACCGACGCATCACCGTACTGCGCGCGGAACTTTTCGAGCGCCCAGTCGGTCACGTTCTCGCGCCGGTTCGCGCCGTCTTCGTCGTAGGTGTAGAAGGGGAAACATTGTGAGCCGCCCTGCGGTAAAGCATCTGGAATGACATTAACCGCCAACGCAAACATCGGCCATTCACTACCTGTTTTGATCCAAATCCCCCGGTTCTCTTCTTCAGTTTTTGGTGTTGGGAAGATGGAAGGGAGAACATAAACCCTTTCATTCAACTCCCTATTAAAGTACAAGTGCTGTTTAGTGAAGGGGCGGTATAAACCGTTACGAAAGGAAGCATGTTTTACTTCAAGAGTATGATGGTTGCCAACTGCCTCAAGCAGCCGATGAGTCCATTTCATGTGAGGATTTTGTTCAAGCAGAAACTTGCGTGGATCGCTGCCCTGTCCCTTTCGTTCCCAAAGGTTTAGAGACGTATTGTAAAGATCAACCAAGTGCTCTACGTTACGTTGAAGCGAGTCTCTTGAAAAGGCATATACCCAACTATCACGACCGGTAAGAACACCATAGCTATAAAGTACAAAAATAACTTTACTCTCAACGCCTTTAGCTTTCTTTGCCTCTTTCGTTCCAACGGGCACGAAACTTTCAAATTCAGGCTTCAACTCCCCTGTTAGCCAGTTGTGTTTTGCGTCTGGCTGCAACTCCTGCCACTCGACGCCGCCGACGTGCTGCCTCTCTTCGAGGTAGGCGTACTTCTCCTCCCTGCGCCAGAACTCGTCCACGCGGGCGTAAAAGATTTTCGCCATCGGGCTACAGCCTTATTCCTTAATCCTGATGCGGTGCGCCTCAATCAGAAACAGTTTCCCGATGAAGTGTTCGCGCCCGTGCGTGCTCAGGTAAGTTAACAGCCGCATCATTATGGTCGGGAGGATTTCGGGGTGGTTCTTCACCTGCAAGGCGATGATGCCGCCGAATTGCGCGGGCGGGTAGTTGATGATGTCTGCGAAATCCCCGTTGAGCGTGACGAGAATCGCGTCAATCTTTTGCGCGTAAGCGATCACGTCCGCGTCTGATGAGTCGGGAGGGATATACTCCCGCAAAATTTCCGCCTCGTGGCCTGCGCCCCGCAATGCTTCGCCGACCGAGCGCGGCACGCACTGGTCTATGAAAAAGCGCAGGCTCATACGACCTGATACTCGGCCAGATCGCGCGCGTAATCCAGACAGGCCGCGATGTGCTCTTGCTCCAGGCCGGGGTACTCGTCGAGAATTTCCTCGTGCGTGCTGCCTGCCGCCAGATACCCCAAAATTAAAGCCACCGAGATGCGCGTGCCTGCAATGCGCGGCTTCCCGCAGAGCACTTCGGGCGTGCTGACTATGTGCCGCCGCCAATCGCCTTTCTTAAACTGAGCTTCCGTCATTATCCACCTGCCCTTCCCTATCGCCGCTTTCTGACGAAGATGTTGACGCTCACGCCGACCTGTATGCCGAAGACGTTATGCGTCGTGCCCGACAACTTCGGATTCTTCCGCACGTTGCCGCCGAGATCAAGCACGTAGATCGAGTCGAAGTCTTCGGCCAGATGCTTCCGCATCCCGTCGAACGCGAGGTTGTCAACGAAGCTGTTATTGGTGACGAAGGCGACGATGCCCTCTGCGCCGATGCGGTCGGACGCCCAGCGGATCGCCTTGACGTAAGGATCGCTGAGCTTATTGACGAGCGTCGCGTTGGAGTCCTTCGCGTAAGTCTCCGCGACGCGCTTGTCCATCACCTTGTACTTGCGGTTCTTGTTGTTGTCGTTCTCGTTCAACTGCCCGACGTTGTAAGGCGGGTTGCCGATGACGACCGTGATGGGCGAGCGCTTCTGCCGCTCGACGCGCTGCGTGTTCTCCGGCGTCATAAACGAGAGCGCAGACTGGCTGCCCTCGGCCAGCTCGAACGTGTCCACCAGACAGATCCCCTCGAACGGCTCGTAACTGCCGGCCAGCTCGCCGTACTCGTGCTCGATGTTCATCGAGGCCACGTAGTAGGGCAAAAGCATCACCTCGTTGCAGTGTAGCTCCCCGCGGTACTTGCGCTGCAAGGCCGTCTTTTTGATCTCCTGCATCACGCGCACGACGAAGTTGCCCGTCCCCGTGAACGGGTCGAGCACGTGGACGCCCTCGCTGCTCAGAGTCTTCCCGAACTCCCGCCTTAGAATCTCCTCCACGCTCCTGACCATGAAGCTCACAATCGGCTGCGGCGTATAGACGATGCCGTGCGTGTCGGCCGCCTTCACCGAGAAGCCCTGAAAGAACTTCTCATAGACCGTGTTCAGAAACTCCTGCTTCTCGGAAAAGTCCTCGATGGTTCCCGCGGTGGTCTCGACCGCCTTGTAGAAGTGATCGAAGCGCGCGAGGAACTGCTCGCGGCTGAAGGAGCGCGAGGTCAGCGCGTCGATCACCCGCTCGATCTCGCGCGCGATGACGTTGCGGCTGCGGAAGTCGGAGTTGTGGAAGACGGTGCGGAAGATGCGCTCGGTCAGAAGGTGCTGGATCAGCATCTCCTCGACGGCCGCCTCCGACAAATTCGGGTTGATCGACTGCCGGCACAGCTCGTAAAAGTCGGCGAACGCCGCGCGGAAGCGCGCGCTCTCTTTGCGCTCGCGCCCGATCAGCTCTTTCAGCGCGCGCCCGAACTCCGGTATCTCCGTCTGAAAGTCCTCGACGGCCTGCTCCCACTCACGGTAAGCGGGCGGCTGGTACTCGAAGAAGTGTCCGAGAACTCTGACCAACTCATCTGGCGCGGCCAGGTTCGCGTCAACAACTTCGCGGCCGTTCTGGTAGAGCACGGCGCGCTCGGGCGACTGGAAGAGGAGGTTGTCGGTCGGGTAGCCGTCGGCGATCTTCTTTTTGATCTCGCGCGAGAGATCGTCCGCCTCGTCCTTCGCCTCCCACGCGCCGCGGCGCAGGCGGAACTCGTCGAGCAGCGCCCCGTCAACGCGCAGAGACCTGCGCCCCTCGCGCTTGATCGGCCACTCCAACACGAGCGCCCAGCCGAACTGCCGCGCGCAGGATTCCAGCAGGTTCTGGAAGGCCGCGCGCACGGCCGTCTCGTGGCTGACGCGCAGCGACCTGAACTGCGTGAGCGCGCGGTAGTATTCGGCGACCGGCTTGTGTGTGGGTTTAAGGTTGAGTCTCTGCATGAGGTCGGCCCCCGGCCAAAGAGGCGCGCACGAAATCCGGGCCTTGAGCGTTCCTTTCGGGAGGAGTAAAACTGGCGTCGCGCGGCCCGCCGCAAGGATACCCGATTTCACCGACGCCGGCTAAAGGTGAAAACTGATGAACCGGACTCTCAACGCCTTCCGCATCCCCGCCCTCCTGGCGCTCGTCCTCACGGGCACGGCTTTTCTGTTGAAGATGTGCTACATGCCTTTCTGGCAGTGTACGCTGCTGGGCGCGGCGTGGCTGGCGGCGGTCTATTTCTACGCGCGCCTCTTTCACGGCGTCTCGATGCCGCCCATGCTGCTCGTGCTCGTCTTCGCGGCCGTCGAGGTGGACGCGCTCGGCAATCTTTTTCGCATGTACGGCCAACGCTTCGGCCCCGTGATGTACGACGAGTTCGCGCACATGGCCGTGCAGGCGCTGGTCGCGCCGCTCTGCGTGTGGCTCCTCGGCGCGGCGCTCGCGCGCCTCGGCTACCGGCCGCCGCTCGGCGTGCTCGTCTTCTTCGCCGTCACGACGATCTTCAGCCTCTCGGCCTTCTACGAGATCGTGGAGATGTGGGACGAGCGATACTTCGGCGGCCAGCGCATCTGGTCAACCCACGACGCGCCGAACGACCTGCAGTGGGACTTCCTCGGCATCCTCCTCGGCGCGGCCGTGGCCTATTTCTTCCTGCGGCGCGAACCTGGCGTGAGACTTCAAGAGAGGAGCGCGTGATGATGTTGTTGAGAGATAGCGGAAGGCACTCACCACGGAGGCACAGAGAACACAGAGATCACACAGAGGATTTCTCTGTGCCCCCTCCGTGCCCTCCGTGCCTCTGTGGTGAGTTCATTCGCGTAAAAGGCCCGACGCGGGTCTTGCTGTTCGCCTTCATGACCCTGCTCGCGTCCTGTCAAAGTCTCCCGCCAGACCGCCACGCGAACGTCGGCGTCTCGCAGGGCGCGGCGGCTGTCTCTTTCCCGCAGGGCGCGCTCGTCGATCTCTCGCACGCCTACGACGAGCAGACCGTCTTCTGGCCCACCGCCGAGGGGTTTAAGTTGGAGAAGGTCGCCGACGGCCAGACGCCCGACGGCTACTACTACGCCGCCAACAACTTTTCCACGGCCGAGCACGGCGGCACGCACCTCGACGCCCCCATCCACTTCGCCGCCGGCCGCCACACCGCCGACGAGATTCCGCTCGAACGGCTGATCGGCGCGGGCGTAGTCGTTGACGTTTCCGACAAGTGCGCCGCCGACCGCGACTACCAGGTGAGCGTCGCCGACTTCCAGCGTTGGGAGGCGGAACACGGCGAGCTGCCGCGCGACGTGATCCTCCTGCTTCGCACGGGTACGGGCCGCTTCTGGCCCGACCGCGAGCGGTACATGGGCACCGCGGAGCGCGGCCCCGCGGCGGTCGCCAAGCTACACTTCCCCGGCCTCCACCCCGACGCCGCGCGCTGGCTCGTCGCGAACCGCGCCGTCAAGGCCGTCGGCCTCGACACGCCGAGCATAGACTTCGGCCAGTCGAAACTCTTCGAGTCGCACCGTGTCCTCTTCGACCGAAACATCCCGGCCTTCGAGAACCTTGCCAACCTCGACCGCCTGCCCCCGAAAGGCTTTCACGTCATCGCCCTGCCGATGAAGATCAAGGGCGGATCGGGCGGGCCGCTGCGCGCCGTCGCCATCGTCCCGCAGCCCGCGCCGTGAGACAGACGGTTTTCAGTTTTCAGTAAAGCAGTTCGTCTTAACCGAAGACTCAAAACTTCTGTCCTGGCTGAAAACTGAAAGCTGATCTCCCGCCCGCGAAGCCAACTTCGCGAGTCCCGCGTAGAAGAGGTTATAATTCGCATCGAACGTTTGTCGGTGAGGTTAACGATGAAGAAGAGTCTGCCTGTAATCTTCGTGGTGCTGCTGGCCTGCGTCGTCTTCGCGCAGCAACAACCGCACAAGCCTGAGAGTCCGCCGGAGCTGCCGCCGATCCGCGAGTTCGTGCGGGTCAACAAGGACTTCTGCACGGGCGGTCAGCCGCGCGTCGAGCACCTGGCACGGCTTAAGGCCGAGGGCGTGAGGGCCGTCATCAACCTGCGCCTGCCGACCGAGCACCGCGCCGAGGAGGAGGAGCGCGCGGCGAAGGAGCTGGGCCTGCGCTACTTCAACATTCCGGTCGTCACCGGCGAGCCGAAGGACGAGCAGGTAGTCGAATTTTTGAAACTGACGGACGACCCCGAAAACCGACCTGCCTTCATCCACTGCGCGAGCGCCCGCCGCGTCGGCGCGTTCTGGATGATCCGCCGCGTGCTCCGCGACGGCTGGACGGTCGAGCGCGCCCACGAGGAGGCCGAGAAGATCGGCCTCAAAGAGATGCCCTTCCTCGTCGAGTTCGCGCGCGGCTACATCGAGCGACACAGGAAATGATTGCGGGATGCGGATTTCGGATTGCGGATTGAAAAGCAGTTCGCCTTCTAATCCGCAATCCGAAATCCGCACCCCGCAATTCTTTACCCGCGCCCGTTCAGGCTGTAGGCGTAGAGGCGGCCGCCCTTCGCCGTGTAGAGCAACTGGAAGACCTCGTCGCTGACGAAGCGCGCGTCCGGGTCCGGGAGGCGGACGGCGCGCTCGGTCGCGCCCGTGTTGACGTTGACCCCGGCGAGGCCGCGCCCGCCGCGCTGTAAGTCCGTGTAGAAGTACATCCACTCGCCGCGCAGCGCGGCGAGCCGCTGGCGACGCCACAGGTAGCGCGAAAGTTTTTCTAACTGGCGCGAGGGATCGAGGCGGTCGAGCAGGCGCTCCTCAACGTCTATGTCCGGGCGCGGGATGCGTATGTCGGGGCGCACGCCGCGCTGGATGGTCGCACGCGCGTCGTTGAAAGCGCCGGCGCGTGCGCGAACCTGCGCGGCCAGCCCGATGGGCGCGAAGCGGTTGCGCGCGTAGTCGCGCGCGGCCGAGGAGGCGAGCGCGCCGAGGTCCGGCATCGTCACCTGCGCGGCGAGTCCGGACCAGCGCAGGGACGTGGCTGCGCGCGCGATCTGTGCGCCGCGGAAGGCTGTGGAGGCGAGCCCGCCGTAGCGGAAGTAGAGCGAGGCGGCTCGCGCGGCGATTGCGCCGACGGTGCGAAGCAGGCCGCGGCCGGGCGGGTCGTGCCTGGCTCGCCACAGCTCGCGGCCCGCGCGCGCGTCGAAGCCTGCTATTTCGTCGCGCCCGCCGACGACGGCCTCGCCCCGCTCGTTGATGACGAGGAAGGCCGCACGCTCGATCTTGTGAGAGACCTTCGTGCGGCGCTTGCCCGTGCGCCCGTCGATGAAGATCAGATCGTCGCGGTCGGCGGCGAGGACCGTGTCGGGGTCGGGCAGCGCGAGGTTGGTGATCCCCTTGTCCGCGCCCTTGTAGCGCCAGAGCGTCTTGCCGGTCGCGGCGTCAATCGCGCTCACGCCATACGGCCCGCGCCCTTCCAGCTCGCCGTCCTTGAGTCGGACGAACTGCCCGCCGGTGCGGACGTAGAGCACGTTGCCGACGAGCATCATTTCGGGCGTCACGCCGAGGTCTTTCGCCTCCCACACCTCCTCGCCGTTCGCGCGCGAGACGGCGCGCACGCGGCCTCGGCCCGAAGTGAAGACGTAGCCCTCGCCGACGACCGCGTCCGCCTCCGTTAGCGCGAGACCTTCTTCGTTGACGCGGAACTTCTCGCGCTGTCGCTCGCGCCCGGTGCGCGCGTCGAGCGAGGTCGTGCCCTCGTAGAAGAGATACAAGCGGCCGTCGAGGAAGGCGGGCGGGCGGTAGTTGTTGAGCGTGTAGGCGACTTTTTCGTCCGAGTCCTCGCCGCGCCACTCCGAGGGCATCAGCTCGATCTCCGAGCCGAGCTTGTGCTCCCACAGCTCCCGGCCCATCGCGAGTTCGAGGACGTGAACCGTGGGCTTGCGCTTGAAGCCCGAGCGTGCGCGATCCTTCGCGCCGCGCAGGGTGACGACCGCGAGCAGTCCGGCGTCGGCGTCCACGGCCATCTGCGTCACAGCGCCGCGCACGCGCTCGCTGCGCCAGAGCGTCGCGCCCGTCAGCACGTCCACGGCTTCGAGCTGCGAGCGGTCGCCGCGCTCGTAGGCCGCGAGCAGGAAGTCCGTGCCGGGCACGGCCGCGACATCTCCCTCGTCGAAGCGCGCGCCCTTGCGCCGCCACAGGGTCTCGCCCGTCTCGCCGTCTATCGCGTAGAGCGAGCGGTCGGTTCCGGCGATGAGCACCCCTAACTCGGTCTGCTGGTAGAAGCGCACGTCGCCGTCGAGCTTCGCCTCCCACGCGGGCGCGGCCGACGCGAGCGACGACAGCGCGGCGAGCAGGGCGAGGGCGGGCAGGAACAGGCGCGCGCGCGCGACGACGAAAGCTTGTGTGATCATGATTGCCGCCTTCGGGCCGTCTGAAGGTTTACAACGCGGGGAGGTATTTCAAAGTCTAAC
>DATHBT010000275.1:0-9874 GCA_035295985.1 Pyrinomonadaceae bacterium
CCGAGCTGCTCAGGGAGGTCGGCCGCAACCAGCGCGAGCTTGACGAACGGGTCGGCGAGTACACCTTTACACGTAAACAGGTCGAGCGCGAGATAAACGACAAAGGTGTGGTGAAGAAAGAGAAGACCTTGGAGCACGAAATCTACCCCGTCGCGGGCGGCGGGCGCGTGCTCAAGCTGATCAGCGAGAACGGCGTCGCGCTGACGGGCGAGCGGCTGGCGAGGGAGGAGCGGCGCGTCGCCGAAGAGATCGAAAAACTCGAACGCGAGAACGAGCGGCGGAAGCAGAAGCGCGAGGCCGCCGCGAAGCGCCGGGGCGAGACCGGCGCGGGCGCGGATGGCGACGACGAGGGGCTTGGAGTCGCGACGTTCCTGCGCGCCTGCGAATTCGTCTCCCCACGGCGCGAGAGCTTCCGCGGGCGCGACGCCGTCGTCTTCGATTTCCGCCCCCGGCCCGGCTTCAAGCCGGCGAGCCGCGAGGAGTCAATCGTCGGCAAGCTCTCCGGCGCGATCTGGGTTGACCCGGAGGACAAGCAGGTCATCCGGCTCGAAGCGCGGCTCGACGAGGGCTTCAAGGTCGGCGGCGGCCTCTTCGCCTCCGTCAAGCCCGGCTCGGCCGTCGTGCTTGAGCAGACGCGGCTCGCGGACGGCGTCTGGCTCCCGAAGTTTTCGCAGATCAACGCCGCGGCCAAAATCTTCCTCTTCGCCGGAGTCCGCATCGACGCCACGCGCGAGTACAGCAACTACAAACGCTTCACCACAAAGACCGGCGACGCCGCGGTTGACGCGCCCCCCGCGACGATTCGGAACTGAGCGCGCAGCAGCGCCGGGCAGTCGGCCAATGTGAGGGCCGCATCAAAGCTGGGAATGACGGAAGATATCGTAATCATCGGGGGCGGGTTCGCCGGGGTCGAGGCCGCGTGGCAGGCTGCGCGGGAGGGGGCGCGTGTCGTGCTCCACGAGATGCGGCCAGTGAGGCAGACGCCCGCGCATCGGACGGACAAGCTGAGCGAGATCGTCTGCTCGAACTCGCTCAAATCCGACGAGCCGGGGACTGCGCCGTACCTGTTGAAGGAGGAGTTGCGGCGCGGCGGCTCGCTCGTGATGGATGTGGCGCGGGAGACGCGCGTGCCGGCGGGCGCGGCGCTGGCGGTTGACCGGCAGAAGTTCGCGGAGCTGATCACGGAGAGGATCGAGTCGCACCCGAATATTCGCGTCGTGCGCGAGGAGGTGACGCGCGTACCGGATGGCGCGGTGACGATCATCGCCGCCGGGCCGCTGTGCTCGGACGCGCTGGCCGCGGAGATCGCGCGGCTGACGGGCGACGACGGGCTTTACTTTTACGACGCCATCGCGCCCATCGTCGCGGCCGACTCGGTCGACAGTTCGGTCGCCTTCCGCGCCGCGCGTTACGACAAGGGCGGCGACGATTATTTGAACTGCCCGATGAATGAGGAGGAGTACGCGCGCTTCTACGAGGCCCTGATCGAGGCTAAGAGCGTGCCACTGCAAAAGTTCGAGGAGACGCGTTGGTTCGAGGCGTGTCTGCCGATTGAGGAGCTGGCGCGGCGGGGCGTGGACACGTTGCGCTACGGGCCGATGAAGCCGGTGGGCCTGCGCGATCCGCGCACCGGCAGGGAGCCTTACGCGGCCGTGCAGCTCCGTCAGGAGAACCTGATGGCCGACGCCTACAACCTCGTAGGCTTCCAGAACCATCTACGCTACGGCGAGCAGGCGCGCGTGCTGCGTCTGATTCCGGGCCTTGAGCGCGCGGAGTTCTTGCAGTTCGGCCAGATTCACCGTAATACTTATATCCGCGCGCCGCGCGTGCTCGCCCCGACCCTGAACATGCGCGCGCGGCCACGTTTGTTCTTTGCCGGCCAGATCAGCGGCGTCGAGGGCTACGTCGAGTCGGTCGCGACGGGCTGGCTCGCGGGCCGCAACGCCGCGCGGATCGTGCAGGGCCGCGAGACGGTCGAAGCGCCTTCGCGCACCGCCGTCGGCGCGCTCGCGCGCTACGTCTCTTCGGCGCAAACGGACAACTACCAACCCGTCAACATTACCTTCGCCCTGCTCGAACCTTTGCCGGAAGAGGAGCGCAGGCGCGTCCGGCGCAAACGCGACCGCCGCCTGCTGCAAGTCCAGCGGGCCTTAGAGGAGTGGGACAACTGGCTACGCCAAACTCACACGGCCGCCGAGCAGCCGACCCTCGCCGCGCGCACCTGACGGCCGCCTCGGGGTTGACCGTGCCGGGGCGCGAGATGGGCGGGCATCAGACGGCGACGGGCTTCGCGGCGTCGCTTTCATCGCTTTCATCGCTTTCCATGATCCTCCGCCCGACGCTTTCCAACACAGTTCGCCGCTCGTCGCTCATCGCGCTCGCCCTGCTGCTCTTCGCCTCTCCCGCGCCTGCACAGTCGGGCCGCACGAGGCCGCAGCCGACGCCGACGCCCGAGCGCCCGCGCCGCGTCCCAGCGCAAAGCGATCAGCCCGGTCAGCCCGCCACGCCCGACGCGCCGAGCACGACGGTCGCGCGGCCCACCGCAAGTCCGCGCCCCGCCGCCGGCCAGCAGTCGCCACAGAACCCCGACGAAGCCCCCGCGGAGATCGACGAGGACGAGGTCTATCACGTCCACTCGAACCTCGTGCCCGTCTCCGCGAACGTCTCCGACGCGGCGGGCCGCGCCGTCACAGACCTCAAGCTCGAAGACTTCGAGCTGCGCGTTGACGGCCAGCCCAAGCCGATCAGCGACATCAGCTTCGCCGAGACGCCGGTGCGCCTCGCCCTGCTCTTCGACAACAGTTCGAGCGTCCGCCAGGCGCGCGAGCTGGAAAAGCAGGCGGCCATACGCTTCCTCCGCACCGTGCTCCGGTCCGGGGTCGATCAGGCCGCGCTCTTCTCCATCTCGACTTACCCGTCGCTCGACCACCCGCTCACCGGCGACCTGGCTAAACTCGCCCGCACCATCGAGCACTACGGCGAGGTGGAGGGATCGACCGCCCTCTTCGACACCGTCATCGCCGCGGCCGAGTACCTCAGGCCGATGCCCGGCCGCAAGGTGATCGTCATCGTCTCGGACGGCGTGGAGACGACGAGCCGGATCACGGACTTCGGCGAAGTGATCCGCCGCGCGCTCGCCGCCGACTGCCAGGTCTTCGTCATCCAGACCGGCCTCTCGGACAACGCCAACCTGCGCGACCTGCTCGCCGAGCGGCGCATGCAGGACCTGACGGCGAGCACCGGCGGCGCTGTTTACCTGACGAGGGGCGCGGCCGACCTCGACCCCGCCTTCGCGCACATCGCCGCAGACCTCTCCCAGCAGTACGTTCTGAGCTACTACCCGACCGACGACGGCAGCGACGGACGCTTCCGCGCGATCTCGCTGCGCATCAAGACCAGACCCAACATGCGCGTGCGCGCGCGCCGCGGCTTCTACCCGCGCCGCCGCACGGAGGCCTCGGCTTTGCCGGCGAACTTCGTCCTCGACGTTGCCGTGATAGCCGAACCCGAACCCGCCAGGCCGCAGCCTGACAACGACGCGCCGGCGGCAGGGCAACGTCAGGAGGTCGCCGCCGTCGCCGCGCGGAGCACTCTGCACGGCAGCAAGAATCTGAGTCCCGACGCGGACGCCGCCGCGGATAGCCGCGCGCCGACCGACACCAGACCCGCGTTCCGCCCCGGCAACTCCGGCCCGCCGGCAGCGGCGACACCCGATCCGCCGCGCGCGCGCGCCGAGACTACGTCTCAGGCCACAGCAGCAGCCACGAGCGCACCGGCAGAAAGAGACTCGGCAAAAGACTCGGCGGTGACGGGGACGGACGGCACGACTGAATCGCGCGACGGCGCGAAGTCCGCGCCGCCCGGCACAACGGAGCGCGCCGAACCGAGTGCGTCGCCGTCGCCGTCCACGCGGCAACCGTCTTCAGAGCCGACGCCGTCGTCCTCCAAACCCGCCGCGCCCTCGCCGTCCCAGACAGCGACTCAAATTGCCAGACAGTCGAACCCGCAGCCCGCCGACGCGAAGGCCGCGAAGCCGCCCGTGTCGGGCGACGTGCTCAACGGCCGCGCCGTGAGCCTCCCGCGCCCCTCCTACCCGGAGTCTGCGCGCAGGATGCGCGTCGCAGGCACCGTCTCCGTCGAGGTGACGATTGACGTGGATGGTAAAGTGATCTCGGCGCGCGCGATCTCCGGCCCCGTGATGCTCCGCGACGCCGCGGCCGACGCCGCGCGCCGGGCGCGCTTTTCGCCCTCGCTCATTTCGGGCAAGCCGGTCCAGGTCAGCGGCGTCATCAACTACAACTTCAGCCTGTGACGCCGCGCTCAGGCCCGCACGCAGACGCGCGACTGCTGCCGCACCCAGGTGGTTCCCAACCGGAGGCGCGATGGAACAACTACTCGAACAGTTCTTCGAGCACCTGCGCTACGAGCGCAACGCCAGCGAGCACACGCTGCGCAACTACCGCATCGACCTCGGCCAGTTCCACGACCACCTCGCCCCCGCCGACACGGAGACCGGCGCGCGACGCGAGCTGGACATACGCCAGATCGATCACATCACGATCCGCGAGTGGCTCGCCGCGCTCCACGCCGCCAACAAGCAGAAGTCGTCCATCGCCCGCAAGCTCGCGGCGCTCCGCACCTTCTTCCAGTTCCTCCTGCGCGAGGGCGTCGTGCAGTCGAACCCGGCCAAGCTCGTCTCCACGCCGCGGCTGGAGAAGAAGCTGCCCACCCACCTGACGGTCGAAGACGCCGTCCGCTTCATCGAGACGCCCGACACCAAGACCGACCTGGGCAAGCGCGACCGCGCGATCCTCGAAATGCTCTACGGCACGGGCGTGCGCGTCTCCGAGCTGACGAAGCTGGATTTGCGCGACGTTGATTTCAGGAACAGGATGGTGAGGGTCAAGGGCAAGCGGCGCAAGGAGCGCGTCGTGCCCTTCGGCGAGCCGGCGCTGCACGCGCTCGTCGAATACCTACAGGCGCGGGGCAATTTCCTCAACAGCGCGCCCCCGACCGAGCGCGACGAGCAGGCGCTCTTCCTCAACTACCAGGGCACGCGCATCACCACCCGCTCGGTCGGCCGCATGGTGGACAAGTACATTACCGAGTGCGCGGGAATCCACAACATCAGCCCGCACTCACTGCGCCACTCCTTCGCCACGCACCTCCTCGACAACGGCGCGGATCTGCGCCACATCCAGGAGCTTCTCGGCCACGCCCGCCTCTCCACCACGCAGATATACACCCACGTCTCTATGGAAAAACTGATCGAGGTTTACGACAAGTCACACCCGAAGGCATAACGATTGCGGAGTGCGGATTGCGGATTGCGGATTAGAAGACAGTTTGTCTCTCCAATCCGCAATCCGCACTCCGCAATTCTTAAAGTGTAGGGATGTCTTCGCCGAGGCCCTGGCGTGTTTCGAGTTCAGACTGGCAGGCGGCGTCGAAGCGCGCGGTGGGGAGGGCTTCGAGACGCGCTTCGGGGATGGGCTTGCCGCAGCGCTCGCAGGTGCCGTAGCCGCCTTCGTCGATCCGGCGCAGCGCCTCGTCGATGTCGGCGACCATCTGCGACTCGCGCTCGCCGAGGCGGAAGGCAAGCTCCTGGTTCACGTCCTGCAGGGACATGTCAACGCTGTCCTTGACGCCGTCGTCGGCGTTCATGTCCAGCGCCTCCTGCTGCTTGTCGCGCACCCGATCGTCGTGCGCGCGCAGTTGCTCCGTGAGCAGCTTGCGAAAGTGTTCCAGCCTCTGCTTGTCCATCTGAACGCTCCCCCCGATTCCAGAAGTCGCGGCCCGCGCGGCGCCGCGCGACCGAGCCGTTTTAAATTTTTCGCGTCCGCGGATTATAGACTAAGGCCGCGGCGGTTGGCGACCGGGGAGTAGCTATTAGCTGTTAGCTGTTAGCCGTCAGCTAAACCCGAAGGCGGGAGGCAGCCACTTACGACTGCCTCCCGCCTTCTTCTTCTTCCGAAAGCTAACAGCTAATAGCTAACGGCTAACAGCTTCCTCAAAATCGAAACTTCAGGCCGGCCTGCGCGAGGCGCGGGCTGCCGGGCAGGATGCCGCGCGAGCGGTCGACGATGTAGGTGCGGTCGAAGAGGTTCTTCACGGTGAAGAAGAAGGTCGTGCGAAGTTCTTCGACCGCGTAGTTGGCCGTCGCGTTCCAGACCGTGTGTGAGGGGATGGGGCCGAGCTGGCCGTCGGCGCGCGTCGTCTCGAGGTTGAGGTCGTCGCCGAACTGGCTGCCGACGTGGACGGCTTCGAGGAAGGCGTCCGCGCCGCGCGGGTGCGCGTAGCCGAACGAGGCGGTCAGCGTGTACTCGGGCGCGTAAGGGAGACGGTTGCCGGTGATGAGCCGGGTGGTGAAGCCGGGGACGCTGCTGAAGCGCGTGCCGGTGAACTCGGCGACGGGCAGGAACGTGTAGGCCGCGCGCACATAAAAACTGTGCGGCTGGCGGAGTAGCGCGCCGGTGTCGAGGCGGCCTGCAAGCTCAAGGCCCTCGTGGAGCGTGGAGCCGCCGTTGGTCAGGGTCGAGCCGACGCCGCCCGCGAGCGAGGCGGGCACGATCTGGTTCTCGTAGGCCATGCGGAAGAAGGTGGCCTCGAAACGCAGCCCGTCGCGCGGCGCGGCGCGCAGACCCAGCTCGTAGTTCCAGCTCAGCTCCGGGTCGAGTTCAATCGTGCCGCCCGTCGTATTGTTGATTATGTCTTCGGTGCGCGGCGGGGCGAATCCGCGGTGGACGCCGGCGAACAGGGTCAGACGCTCAAAGGGGTTATAGGAGGCGCCGAGGCCGGGGACTACCTGCGTCAGGTCCGTGCGCCCCGTGACGCCGAGGCCGGAGTTGGCGAGGCGGTTGGTGCGCTGGAAGTTGATGTGCTCGACGCGCACGCCCGGCGTGATCGTGAAGTCGCCGACGGTGAAGCGGTTCTGCACGAAGCCGGAGTAGGCCGCGTTGCGCCGCTCGTTGTTTTCGGCGAGGACGCCGGAGCGCGAGGTGGGCAGATCGCCGTTCTCCTGCCGCCGCTGCTGCGTCTCGAAGTGGGCGCGCAGGCCCAGGTCGAGTTCGGAGCGGACGCCGAGCAGGTTGTGCGAGACGTGCAGGCGCGGCTCGACGCCGACGAAGTGGTACTTGCGCAGCCGCCCCTCGTTGCCGCAGGTCGTGTTCAGATCGGCCATCGAGCGGCAGTCCGCGTCGACGTTCAGGCGGTTCGGCCGCTGCCCGGAATTGCTCGACTGCCGCCACCAGTGGCGGCGGAAATACTGGCCGTAGAGCGTGGTGGTGAGCACGGCGTCCGTGTTGATGACGAGCGCGTGCGTGGCCGAGCCGCCGAAGCGGTCGCCGTAGAAGCGGTCGTTGAAGAAGGGATTCTGCCGCGCGTCGGCGGCGTACTCTGCCTCGGTCAGGCCCGAATAGGAGACCTGCGAGCGCTCGCGGTAGTAGTTGAATTTGGCGGTCAGCGCCTGGCGCGGGCTGACGGCCGTGACCGACTTGAAGTTGAAGTCGGACAGGCCGGAGCGGTGCTGATCGCGCGCGCCTTCGCCCTGCTTGCGCGTGAAATCGAAGAGCAGGCCCGTGCCCTTGTACGTGCCGCCGAAGTTCAGGTGGCCGTTGAGGTAGTCGCGGTTGCCGCCGGTCAGCGCGACGAAGCCGGACCACGTTTGCGGCGGGTTGCGCGTGATGTAGTTGACGACGCCGCCGACCGTCTGCGGCCCGTAGGCGATCTGGCCCGAACCCTTCAGTACCTCGACCGACTCGAAGCGATCAATCGGCGGGTGGTAGTAGGATGCGTTGTCGCCGTAGGGCGCGTAGGTGAAGGGGATGCCGTCTTCGAGCAGCAAGACCTTCGTCGAGCGCGTGGGGTTGAGGCCGCGGATGCCGATGTTCGGTCGCAGGCCGAAGCCCTCCTCGTCGCGCACGTTCACGCCGGAGACTTTCCGCAGCGCCTCGCTGGTCGTCATCACGCGGCTGCTCTCCAGAATCTGCGGCGTCAGCACCTCGACCGAGCCGGGGATGCGATCAACCAGCTCCGGCGTATCGGCGAGCCTCATCGCCGATACGACCACGGACTCGGCTAGGGAAGCGGGCGCGAGCATCAACTCTACGCCCGCGCTGGAGGCGCTTGGCAAGACGCGGACGGGAACGTCCGCGGCGGAGAACCCGCCCGCCGACGCGCTCAGGACGTACTGGCCCTGCGACAAATTCTGGAAGCTGAACGCCCCGTCGGCGTCAGTCGTCGCCGTCCGCTCGAAGCTGGTTGACTCGCGCCGCAGCGTCACGGTCGCGCCGGCGACGGCGGCCGAGTTCTGATCGGTGACGCGCCCCGACACGGAGAGCGCCTGTGACTGCGCGGGGGCCGAAGCGGCCAGAGACGCGAGCAGGGCGAGCAGGGCGAGAGCGGCGGAGGCGCGGGAGCGCGGCCACGCGGAGAGAAATAGCTGGGGCATTAGAGCGATCCCTTCTACGAGGTCAGGAGTTTTTGCGAGAGCGCATCCCGAAAACATGCTGGATGGTAATGAAATTGAAAATCGTTTTCAGGATATGTAAAGGTTAAGCGAGGTGCGGGGTGGTTGTCAACAGGAATGTTGTTGAAAGAATGTGGCGGGCTGTCCCGATGTGGGGCGGTGTTAGCCGTCGCGGCCGCAGAGGATTTGGGCGGCGAGGAGGGGGATGAGGATTTCGTGGTGGCCGGTCAGGGAGTAGCCGCGGCCAGCGCCGCCGCTCGTGGGGCGGCGGACGACGTTGGTGAGCGGGCGGTAGGACTGTATGAAGTCGAAGTTGGCGGTCGTGAAGTCAGACAGCGGGTGACCGAGGTTGCGAACCAGGGTGACGGCTTTGAGGAACACTTCGGGGAGCACGACGGCCGAGCCGACGTTCAGATAGACGCCGCCGCCGTCGAGCCGGCGGACGAGTTCGGCGAACAGGCGGAAATCCGTGTGCGAAGTTTGGCCTAGCGCCGCGCCGTCGGCCGTCGGGTGGAAATGCGGGATGTCGCCGCCAATCGAGAGGTGCGCGGTGAAGGGCACGCGCGCTTGGTAGGCCGCGCACAGCAGCGAGAGGTTTTTGTGCGGCGGGTCGAGGCGGACGAGCGCGCGGCCCAGAGCCTCGCCCATCCCCAGCCGCCCGCGCGCCCCCTCGACCGCCGCGTCGTTCAGAAGTTTCCCCGTCTCTTCGGCCGCGCCGAACGCGCCCGCGCCGAGCGTGGCATCAACGTCCTCGGAGGTCGAGCCGACGAGCGCGATTTCGAGATCGTGGACGAGCACCGAGCCGTTGGCGACGATCCCGTTGACGTAGCCGCGCCGCATCAGATCGATCAGGACGGGCGCGAGGCCGGTCTTGACGACGTGGCCGCCGATGCCCCAGAGCACCGGTTTGCCGAGCGTGCGCGCGCGGCGAACCTGCGCGGCGACTTCGCGAAGCGACCGCACGGCCAGGATGTTAGGGAGCGAATCGAGGAAGTCGGAGAGCGCGGCCGTCTCGGCGAGCGGGCGGGCAAAGTCTTCCGTCGCCACCTTGCTGGGGCGCGAGGCGAGCGGGTAGGTGTTAACGCCGTCGAGTGGGAGCGGGCGCAGATCGTCGTCGTAGATCGACACCGTGGCGGTCGCTCCTTAGTCTCTGTCGCCGGGGAAGAGCGTGTGCTCGACGAGTTCGCAGAGGATGTGGCCGATCAGGTTGTGCGTCTCCTGTATGCGCTGCGTGTCGTCGCTCCTGACGACGAGCGCCAGATCGCAGAGCGGCGCGACCTCGCCGCCGTCGCGCCCGAGCAGCCCGATCACCTTCAACTCCTTCGCGCGCGCAGCCTCGCACGCGCGCACGACGTTCGACGACGTGCCCGAAGTCGTGATCGCCACGAGCACGTCGCCGCGCTCGCC
>DATHBT010000276.1:0-2850 GCA_035295985.1 Pyrinomonadaceae bacterium
TTCAGGCCCGCCGGCGGGCCGAGCGCGCGCCGGCCGCGCCCCGATCCGCCGCGAAGGCTTCCGAACCGCCCCCGCCGCCCAGCTCACTGTAGAGGCGCGACACGTCCGCGAGCAAACGCCCGAGCGAGTATTCGCGCGCGACGAACTTGCGCCCGCGCTCGCCGAGCTCCGCGCGCACGCCCTGGTGCTCGACGAGATAATCCAGCCCGTGCGCGAAGGCGCGCGCGTCGCCGCGCTCGACGAGCACGCCACGCTCGCACAGACGCCACTCGCTCTCGTGGCGCTTCAACTGCGCCTCGGTCTCGCCCAGCAGATCGACGACGCCGCCGACGCTGGTCGCTATCACGGCCCGCGCGTTAGCCATCGCCTCGACGAGCGTGAGCGGCGTGCCCTCGTTGAGCGAGGTGAGCGCGACCACGTCGAGCGCGGGGTAAAAATTTTCCGGGTCGTCGAGCGTGCCCGTGAAGGTCACGTCGTCGGGGCCGAGGCCGAGGTCCCGCGCGCGGGCTTCGAGCGGGACGCGCAGGTGGCCGTCGCCGATGACGAGGAAGCGCACGCGCCGCGCCGGGCGGGCGGCGGCGTGCTCGCGCAGGTAGATGGCCGCGGCTTCGAGAAACATCTCGTGGTTCTTGATCTCGGTCAGGCGGCCGACGATGCCGACGAGCACATCCGTATCGCCCGCCCCGTATAGAGAGCGCGCCGCCTCGCGCCTCTCGGCCCAGGCGTCGAACTGCGCGAGATCGAGTCCGAGCGGGACGACGCGGAACTGCCCGGCGCGCCCCACGCCGAACTCCTCGTGTATCTCGCGGTACTGCTGCCGGCTGATGACCACGATCCGGTCGGTCGCGAGCCGCGCGAGCAGCTTCTCGACTGTAAGAAAAACGCGCGTCTTCAGCCTGCCGTAGTAGCTGTGGAAGATGTGGCCGTGGTACGTGTGGACGAAGCGCACGGCGCGGGGGCGTCCGATCAAAGTTCCTGGCGTCAGCCAGCGGTACAGAAATCCCGCGGCGCGGCCTACCGTGCCGGCCTTCGCCGTGTGCGTGTGTACCACGCCGGGCCGCTCGCGCCGAAGCAATCGGTAGAGCTTCCAGGCCGTGACCGCGTCCTTGGGCGAGACCTCGCGGCTCATCTCCGGGATGACCACAGGCTCGACGCCGCGCGCGCGGGCGAAGTACGTCATGTCGTCCTCGCCCTCCGGCACGACGCCCGTCACGAGCACGGACTCGACCCCATCGCGCCGCAGGCCCTCTTCGAGCCACACGACGTGGCGCGCCGGCCCGCCGACGTTCAGCCGCGCGATGATGCGAACAACCTTCATACAAAAGCCGTCCGTGGTCAGTTGTCCGTAGTCAGTTGTTCGTGGCGGGGCGGCCTGAGCCCTGAACCGCGGGCGACTAGTCGTCAAAGCACGTGCAACGGACAACTGACTACGGACAACTGACCTCTTTCTCAGTCGTCCATCCTGAAGACCGTCGCGGGGTCGTCCTCGTGCCTGATCTCGTCGATCTCGGAGCGGCGGCCGTCGCCCATGTAGAGGCGGTTGGGGCAGTTGATGACTACGCCGCGCTCGCCGCCGACGTTGCGGTAGGCGTGGACGACGCCCCTGGGCACGAGGACTGACTTCGGGCTGTCCGCGCCGGCGAAGAGCGTCATCACGTTGCGGTAGGTCGGCGACGCCTCGCGGTTGTCCCACATCCGCAGCTTGAAGTTCGACGGGCCGATGAAGCAGAAGAGGTCTGCCTGCTCGACGTGCTCGTGCGGCCCGCGCTGCACGCCCGGCTCGGTCGAGGAGACGTAGGCCATCGCCGGGTGGAACTCCCCGTCCAGTTCGTCGTGGCGGAACAGCTCGGAGAGCCACCCGCGCTCGTCCACGATCTTCCGCAGGTCGCGCACGACGACGCCCTCGATCCGTCCGCGCGTGAAGGCGACCGCGCCGGCGTCGCCGCCGCCACGGCTTGCTCCGGTGTGCTCAGACATGGGTGGCGCTCGTGGCCCCCTCCTGCTTGCCCGCGCCGGGCTGTTCGAGTTCGCGGGTGTGCCTGCCCTCGGTCGTCGGGGCGTCGAGCTTGTTCGCGCCCGTCTCGGCGACGAGGTTCGCCGCGTGCAGCAGGCTCTCGAAGGTGCCGGCGTCCGTCCACCAGCCGTCGAGTTCGTCCCACGTCATCTCGCCGCGCCCGATGTAGGAGTTGTTCACGTCCGTGATTTCGAGTTCGCCGCGCGCCGAGGGCTTGAGGGTCTTGATGATGTCGAAGACGTCGGCGTCGTAGAAGTAGATGCCGATGACGGCGTAGTCCGACTTCGGCTCCTGCGGCTTCTCCTCGATCCGCAGCACCCGGCGGCCGTCGAGTTCGGGCACGCCGAAGCGCTGCGGGTCTGGGACTTTCTTGAGGAGTATCTTCGCGCCGCCGCCCTGGTGGCGGTAGGCGCGCGCGGCGCGGCAGATGTTGCGCTCGATGACGTTGTCGCCCAGGACGATGCAGACCGGCTCGCCGTCGGCGAAGTCCTCGCACAGCGCGAGCGCCGCGGCGATGCCGCCCTCGCCCTCCTGGTAGGTGTAGTTCAGGTGCTTGAGGCCGAAGTCCCTGCCGTTCTTGAGGAGCTTGAGGAAGTCGCCCGCGGAGTTGCCGCCCGTCACGATCATGATGTCGCGGATGCCCGCGTTCACGAGCGTCTGGATCGGGTAGTAGATCATCGGCTTGTCGTACACGGGCAGCAGGTGCTTGTTCGTCACCCACGTCAGCGGCCGCAGCCGCGTGCCCAGACCGCCGGCCAACACGATGCCTTTCACTTGGAAGTTCCTTTCCCGATCGCGGCGGGTGAACCGCGGCAGGCGGCGGGCCGGAAGAAGAC
>DATHBT010000277.1:0-29720 GCA_035295985.1 Pyrinomonadaceae bacterium
GCCGTCGAACTCGGCCGCCCGCCGCCAGCGAGCGGGGTCGGGCGCTTGCGCGCCGCCGAAAACTTTTTCCAACAGCTCGCGCGCTGGCGGCGGCTCGTGCTCGACGGCGCGCAGGTCCGGGAACGCGACGACGTGCGTCACGTTGAGCAGGTCGAGCACGCGCGAGCGCGCGGCGAAGAGCGAGAGGTTGGCCGCCGGGTCGCCGTGCGGCGCGGCGGCGTCGAAGCTCACGCCGAGGGCGCGGCTGTAGCGCTCGGAGATCAGTTGCTCGTACCCGGCGGCGTTGTGCAGGCCGTAGGGCGCGGTCAGGTCGAGCGCGTCGAAGCGCGGGTCGGGGGCGTACTCCTCTGTGGCCGAGTTGACGCGCACGTAAACGCGGTTCTCCGCGGGCGGGAAGTTTTGCAGCCAGCGCGTCGAGCGCGAAGGCGTGGTCAGCCGCGCCGCCGTCTTGATCGTGCCCGGCCACCAGAGCGTGACGAGGATGCGGGCCTCGGCCAGCGCGCCGACGACGAGCGCGCACGCGAGCAGCGCCGCGCGTGCGCCGCGACGCGTCACCAGCCAGGAGGCCGCGAGGGCCGCGACGAGCGCGAGCGTGAAGGCCAGCTTCCAACGCAGGTAGAGCGCCTCGGCCGCGGGCGCGGACTCGCCGACGTAAGGCAGGCTGTGCGCGGCCGTGTGCCAGCGCGAGGCGAGCCACGCGGAAGCGACGAGCAGCACGGCGGCGGCTGCGATTGCTAACACGGGTGCGCGTTCGCGCGCGCCTTCGCGGAGCGCCAGCAGTCGTTTTCGGGCGAAGGCGTCAACCACGTCCCACCCGTAAGCTGCGAGGACGGAGAGGGCGAACGTCCATTCGAGCGCGTGGCGCGAGGGGCGGCGGAAGAGGTTGAGGACGGGCGTGTGGAAGACAAGGCGATTGAGCGGCGTCGCGTCGCCGAGCATCAGCAGGAAGGCCAGCAGGGCGGTGAGCGCCCAGAAGGCGACGCGCGGGTCGCGGGCGTACTCGAAGCTGTGCCGGGAGGGAGCGCCGCCGGGGAGTTGTACGTCGCGCGTTCGCGCTGCCCTCGCGCCGCGGGTGAGGAGCCACGTGACGATAGCGCAGAGCGCGAGCAGGAAGGCGAGGGCCGAGACGTTCGCCGTCACCTCTATGAAGTGGTAGGGCGGCGCGAGGAAGGAGCGGACGGCCTGCGCGGGGGTGAAAGACCCTTCGATGAAGAAGTCGTAGGTGAGCGCGCTGCGGATGCTGCGGCGTTGCGCGCGCATCGTCTCCAAAATCTGGAACGCGCCGACGCCCGCGCCGAGCGCGACCGCGCCGGCGGCGACGAGCGTCGGCCGCCAGCGATCCCGGCCCGCGCGTCGCGGAAGTCTGGGCCGCTCGGCGGCAGGCGACTCCTCGCCGCTGGCGTCGGCCGCCTCCGCGCCCGCGCCGCTTTCCCCCGCGCCCGCCGGCGCGAAGAGGGAGAGGCAGAGTCCGTAGGCGACCGCGAGGAGCGCGGCGGGCAAGAAGCCCTGCGCCACGCCGGTCAGCACGGACGCGGAGTAGGCCGCGCCCGCGGCGGCGAGGCAGCCGGCGAGCGGGCTGCGCCGGGCGCGCTCGACGGCCGCGAGCACGAGCGGCAGCCACATGACGGCGTTCGTCATCAGCCCGTTCATCCCGAAGCCGTTGGTCATGAGTCCGCCGTAGGCGAACGTCAGCCCGGCGAGCGACGCGGCCAGCCTGCCCCGCCCGAGTTCGCGCGCGTACAGGTAGGTGAAGAGCGGCGAGAGGAGGAACGGCGCGAAGATGTAAACCTGCTCGGCGAGGCGGTGGGGCAGAAGGAGGTGGCCCCACGTGAGCGGGTAGCCCAGGCCCAACTGCGCCATCGAGAGCAGCGGGTAGCCGGAGAGGACGTAGGGCGTCCAGAGCGGCAGTTGCCCGGCCCGTATCATCTCCCACGCCACCGTGCGCAGCGGGTACGAGTAGAAGAAGACGTCGCCGCCGACGAGGTATTTGCCGCCGAAGACGGCCCAGCCGAAGACGGCGACGAAGGCGACGACGGAGACGAAGGTCGGGAAGAAATGATGAGTGATGAGTGATGAATGATGAATTGAAGAACGGAATGCAGGAGTCAGAATCCGGAACCCGGAATGGGAATCGGCCGAGTCTTCGTTCCGGGTTCCGGATTCTGGCTTCTGGCTTCTCTCACTCATCATTCATCATTCATCACTCATCATTTTCTCACCGCGGCGCGTTGCGTTTGTTCTGGTACTCGATTGAGGCCGTGAAGGAGCGCGTGAAGGCGGCGCGGTCAACCCTCGCGAGCGCCCTGAGCCACGCCTCGAAGCCCGCGGGGTCGGGGTCGCGCTCCAGGAAGCTGAAGTAGTGCAGCGTGACGAAGGCGGCGTCGGATTCGCGGCGCGCGAACCCCTCGTCGCCGACGACGCGCAGGAGCGCGCCGGCGCGCGTCTCGGAGCCTTCAGACAGTTCGGCGGCGAGTTGCCCGAGACGCGCGCCGTCGAAGATGCCGCGGCCGGCATTCGCCGCGAGGGCCGAGACGTACTGAGTGTCGCTCGCCGCGCCGTAGCGCTTAGCGAACTCCTCTCGCCCGACCCACCCGGCGGCGAAGCGCTCCGCCGATTCCGCCAGCCTCTGCCGCCAGCCTTCACTCTCGAACCCGACGCCCGCAACGAGCAGCGGCAGGTCGCGGCGGAACTCCACGTAGGTCGGCGCGCGCCCGTAAGAGGCCCTGTAGAAGCGGAACAGCATGGGGCCGCCCTCCGCGACTTCGGGCGTCAGGCTGAGGCCGACGACCGTCCCTTGGCCCGGCTCCTCGGCCAGATTCAGGCGCACGCGCGGCGGCGCGTACTCGCCCGCGGCGCGCGCGTCGGGTTCCGTCCCGACCACGGCGAAGAGGTCTTTCAGCCCGCGGTCGTCGAAGCGCCCGCAGAAGCGCAGGCGTCCGGCGTCGAGCGCGTGGCGGACGAGCGGGCGCAGCGCGTCTATCTCTTCGAGCGACATCTGCGAGTAGTCGAGCACGAGGTAAGAGGCGGGAACGGATTCGAGCACGTCGAGCAGCCCGAAGGGCACGGGGCGCTGCTGCGAGAGCGCATGAATCCGCGCGACGAGCGGCGGGTGAAAGCTGGAAGTGGCGGTGACGAGCGGCTTGCCGTGATCGGCCGCGCGGAGCATGTGCTCGAAGGTCTGCCCGCCCATCCCGAAGACGGGCAGTTGGACTATGCCGCCGCGCATCGGCGTCTCCTTGAGCCTGAGCGTCAGCGCGTCGGGCCGCGCCTGTCCGCGGATGACCGCGAGCGGCGCGGCCCACAACTCGGCGACGAGCAGGGCGGCGAGCAACCCCGCGACGGCGGTCTTACCCAGGCGGCCGTTGCGGCGTGCGAAAACTTCGGCGAGCTGCCGCGCGCCCAGGCCCGCGAGCACGGCCAGCCCGACGTAGGCGATCATCGCCCAGCGCGCCGGCACGCGGACGGCGCGGAACGCTTCGACGTGCTCGAAGAGCAGGCGGTGGAAGAAGAAGTTCATCCCCAGCGAGCCGAGGAAGCCGGGCACGACCCACGCGAGCGCAAGCAACACGCCCTGCCCGTGCGCGCCCGGCAGCGCGAAGGCCGCGAGGCCGCGCGACTTGAGGACGCGGAACAGGTCTGTGCGCGCGAGCACCCAGCGGAGCGTGAGCGCGAGCGCGGTTAGCACGAGCGCCCGCCCGTAGTGCGACGCCTGCGGGAGTTTCATGCCGAACAGCTCGACGCCGTTCGCGCCGTAGGTCGCGCCGAGCAGCGCGGAGAGAATTGAGGCGACCGCGGCGGCGTCGAGCAGCGCGAGCACGGCCGTGAGCCAGCGGCCCCGCCTTGAGCCGCGGAAGGCCCGCCCGCGCGAAACGTACTCGTCGGCGTCGCCGGCCGCCCCGGCGTCTCGCGCCGCGTCCGCCCCCCCGTCGCGCCTCCGGCCTCGTCCGGTGAAGAACAGCAGCGAGGCGAGGGCGAGCACGGGCGCGAGCAGGCCCGGAAAGAGCGCCATCTCCTCACCCGCGGCGTCGCGGCCGAAGCCCTCCCAGAGCTTGTTGCGGGCGCTCGCGGCGAACCAGTGTCCGAGCGTAGCGGAGTAGCCGGCCGCCTCCCCGGCCGTGCGGACGAAGCCGTGCTCCGCGGCGACCCGCCGGTACGGCAGCAGGAACGGGAACAACAGAACCGCCGACAGCGCGAGCGCCGGCCCCCCGCGCAGCCACAGCCGCCGGTCGCGCCAAGCGCGCTCCCACAGGACGAGCAGCGCGCCCGCGAGCGCGAGCGGGATCAGCCCGAGGACGAACCACGTGACGCACGTCAGCGCGTTCATCGTGAAGGCCGCGCCGAGCCACGCGGCGCGCCGCCACGAGCGCCGCCGCACGAACAGGACGACCGCCTCGAAGGCGAGCGGCAGCCAGCCGGCGAAGACGTAGTGCAGGTGCGGCAGCCGGTGGAAGCGGTACGGGACGAAGGCGAACGCGATGCCGGCGACGACCGCCGCCGCCGTCGAACCCGTCAGCGTGCGCGCGAGCCGGAACGCGCCGTAGCCGGAGAAGGCGAAGGCGAGCAGCGTCGCGAGGCTGTGGACGGTGAGCGGCGCGACCCCCGCGGCGAAGAGCGGGAAGAAGAGGAGGGCGATGCCGTAGTCGTGCTCGGAGAAGGCGAGCGTGTCGCGGTAGGGGTAGAAGATGGTCGCGTCGAAGAGGCCGGCCGGCTGGTTGAACGTGGCGTGGTAGTCCCACCAGAGCGTGTAGGCGATGATGTACGGGTCGCCGAGGCCGGCGACGGTGTCGCGCCAGTGGCGCGCCCACGGCCACGTCATCACGACGGTCAGCAGCGCGAAGGCGGCGAAGACGCCGAGCTCCCGCGCGAGTGGGCGGGCGGCCGCCGCGCGGGCAAGCGCCCGCGCGGCCCGCCACAACCGCGACTCCCCGACACGCCGACTCAAGCCCGCCTCCGGCGGCGTCCGAAAATCCAGAGGAGGCAGAGGCCCACTAGCGTGCAGGCCGAGATGATCGCGCCGTTACGTGCGGCCGGCGCGGTGTACCTCATCTCGACGCGGTGCGTGCCCGCCGGCAGGGCGACGCCGCGCAGGAGGAAGTTAGTGTTGTGGATGCGGGCCGGGCTGCCGTCAACGGTCGCCTCCCAGCCGGGGTAGAAAATCTCGCTGACGACGAGGAGCGCCGGGGCGTCCGCGTCAGTCTCGATCACCAAACGGTTCGGCTCGTACTCGGCGACGCGCGCGCCGCTCCCCGGCGCGAGTTCGCCGCCCGGCAGCGCGGGCAGTTCCGGGGGCGCGACTTCGAGCAGCGCCGTGCGCCGCGGGTCGAACGGGCGCGCGCCAGCGCCCTGCAAACGCAGCAACGCCTCCTCGCCGTCCACCGACTCGACTTCGGCGACGAGCCACGCGCGCGGCAGCGCGCGGCGGTTGCGCAGCACCCACGTGAAGTTCTCGTCGTAGATCTTCTCCCACTTGTCCGCGAGCCGCGGGAAGAGCGGGGTGGAGAGCGCGCCCGCCTGCTTGAAGAGCGTGGCCTTCATCACCGAGAGCGTGGCGCGCGCGGCCACGTTCTCGACCTCGACCTCGCTGACGCGCGTCAGCCCGCCCAGCTTAAAACTCGTCAGGTAGCGGTAGGCGGTGAACGTGCCCTCCGCGTCGCCGGGCCGTTCGTCGAAGACCGGCGCGCGCGCGTGGCGCACGGCGGCGCTCACGTCCGGGCGCGCGTGCGCCCACTCGGCCGTGTCAACGCCCGCGCGCAGCTCGTACTCAAGTCTGCGGCCGTCCTCCGTGCCGACGCGCACGAGCGCCACCGTCTCGCCGTCCGCCACGTCCGCCGAGTTCGACATCACCGTGACGAGCGCCAGCGTCTCGCCCTCCGACTGCGCGCCCCCCAGCGTGACGCGCTCGCCCGGCTTGATGTCGGCGGCGAGGTCCGCGCCGGAGAAGGCCAGCCCCTCTTTGAAGAGGGCCGGTTCGAGGCCGGGGCGCAGGTTCATGAAGGAGACGACGTGCGTGGTGTTGAGCACGTCGAGCACGTGCGACCGCGCGCCGAAGAGCGACTCGTTGGGCGGGAAGCCGGGGCGCGGCGTCACCGAGTCGGGGCCGACGCCGCCGAGCGCGCGGCTGTAGCGGTCGAGGATGAGCGGCTCCATCGCGCCCACGGCGTGCAGGTGGTGCGGCGCGTGCAGGTTCGGCGGCTCGAAGCGCGGCGAGTTCGTGAACTCCTCCGTGAAGAGGCCCGCGCGCGTATAGACCCGGTTCTGTTCGGGCGGCAGGCTCTGCAACATGCGCGTGGTCGGCGAGACGGCGCTGAAGCGCGCGGACGTGAGGCTCAGCTTCGGCCCGCCCCACCAGTGCGTGATGATGATGTACTGCTCCACGTAGCAGCCGAGGAAGATGGCCGCCGCCAGCAGCGCGGCCCGCACGCCGCGCGCGCGCAAGCGCCACGCGAGCCACACGGCTAAGAGTAGCAGCAGCGCGAGCGCGCCCTTCCAGAGCAGGTACGAAGACTCGAAGAGGCCCGTCCACTCCGACGTGACGCCCGGCACGGGCGGGGCAGCCGCCGCGCGATACCAGAGCAGGCCCACGCTCGCCGCCGCCGCGAGCGCGGCGCAGGCGGCGGCGAGCGTGGCGGTCTGCTTCGCCCCCGCGCGCCGCGCGCCCGCGCGACGCCTCGCGAAGCGGGCCGCCGCGTCCCAGCCGTAGGCGGCCAGCACGCTTAAGGCTAGCGTCCATTCGAGCGCGTGGCGCGAGGGCACGCGGAAGCGGTTGAGGAAAGGCACGCGGAAGAAGAGGTGATGCGTCGGGCTGTTGATGCCGAGCATCAGCAGCCACGCGACGACGGCCGCCGCCGCCCAGAAGATGACGCGGGCGTCGCCCCGCCGCCCGCGCCGCGCGGCGACGAGACAGGCGACCGGGACGAAGAAGAGCGCGAGCGGCGAGACGTAGGCCGTCACGTCCACGTAGTGGTAGAAGGGCGCGAAGATCGACTTGAAGGCTTCGCCGGGCTTGAACGAGCCTTCGCCGAGCAGCTCGAAGGTCAGCTCGCCGCGCACGCTGCGCCGCGCCGCCCGCAGCGTCTCCAGAATCTGGAACGCGGCCACGCCCCCGGCCAGCAACAACGCCCCGCACGCCACCGCCAGCGGGCGCCAACTGGCCCACGCGCGCCACCCGCCGCGCGCCCGCGCCCCCGCCGCCTCAACGCCCGCTTCCCCGCCCGCCTCGTGCGGCATTATCGCCGCACCCGCGGGCCAGAGGATGAGCGCGAGCGTCAGGAACGCGCCGTAAGAGGCGGCCGCCAGCCCCACGTAAACGAAGCTCTGCCCGTGGCCGTTCAAGACCGACATGGCGTAGGCGAGCGTCGCGCCGAGCAGGCACGAACTGAAGCCGCGCCCGCGCGCGGCGCGGTCGATGGGGATGAGCAGGAGCGGCAGCCAGAGCATGCTGTTGGTGAGCATGCCGCTGTTGGCGATGCCGCTGCACATCATGCCGCCGTAGCCGAAGGCCAGACCGGCCAGCAGCGCGGCGGCGCGGCTGCGGCCCACCTCGCGCGCGTAGGCGTAGGTGAACACGGGCGAAAGCAGGAAGGGCGCGAACACGTAAATCTGTTCGGCCCAGTGGCCGGGCAGGAAGAGGTGGCCCCACGTGAAGGGGTAGGCGAGGGCCAGTTGCGCCATCGAGAGCAGCGGGTAGCCGGAGAGGACGTAGGGCGTCCAGAGCGGCAGTTGCCCGGCCCGGATCATCTCCCACGCCACCGTGCGCAGCGGGTACGAGTAGAAGAAGGCGTCGCCGGCGATGACGAAGCGGTCGCCGAAGAGCGTGTGCGGGAAGAAGGCCGTGAAGAAGAGCACGACGACGGCCAGCGCGCACGCGTCGCGCCGCCTCCTGCGCCAAAGTCCCGGCCCGAATCTTCCGCTCAATTTCGCTCCCACCACCCCCTCCGAGACTTCCGCATCCCGGCATCCAAACCTTCCGCCGCCCGCTCGTTGACGGCCCGCCGCCCACACGATGAAGGACAACGCCGACGACGGCGCGGCGCATCTTTATCGCGCACGAAAGCGACGTTTCAGTAGTCCCGCCTCACCGGGACTGCAAAGTTTTTCGGCTGATGACGCGCCCCGCGCGCCCGACCGGGCATGCGCGGGTAATATCGTTGACAAAGCCTCAGATCGCAAGCTAGGATACCGAGTGGTTGGGGTACGCCCGCGCGGGGAAGCCATTCCGAGTAGCCCCGGCTCTACCAACAGACCGCCACAACCTTAAGACCCGCCCGAAGAGTATCGGGAGTAATTAACATGCGAAGATTCTTCGTTGCCTTATCCCTCGTCGCCCTGTTGAGCGCCGGCGCGCTCGCCCAGGGTCAGAGCGCCCCGACGCTGCGCGTCGTCACCGAAGACCCGACACTCCCCTCCGAGCTGTTCTACGGCGACGTGAAGGTCAAGCCCGTCCGCATGCGCCCCGGCACGAACCAGCGTATCACCATCGAGGACAGCGACTTTTTCGTCCAGCAGCAGTACATAGACTTCCTCTCGCGCTTCCCCGAGCCGTCGGGCTTCCAGGCGTGGATGAACGTCCTGAGCGCCTGCAACGGCGACCCGAACTGCCTGCACGGCCCCGACGGCAAGCGCGTCGAGGTCTCGCGCGGCTTCTACCAGTCGCACGAGTACCACGAGAAGGGCTTCCTCTCGCACCGCTTCTACGCCGTCAGCTTCGGCCGCCTCGCCACCTACGACGAGTTCACGCGCGACATGCGCAGCCTGACGGGCCAGACGGCCGAGGAGACGCTCGCCAAGCGCGCCGCCTTCGCCTCCTCCTGGGTGCAGCGCGCCGACTTCCGCGCCGCCTACGACTCGCTCTCGAACGCGGCCTTCGTTGACAAGCTGCTCCAGACCGCCGGCGTCACGCTCGCCAACCGCGATCAGCTCGTCGCCGAGGCCGCCACGTCGCGCGCCGCGGTGCTGCGCAAGATCGTTGACAGCGCCGAGGTGCAGCAGAAGGAGTACGACCCGTCCTTCGTCGCCATCCAGTACTACGGGTACCTGAGGCGCGCGCCGGAGACGACCGGCTACAACGCCTGGCTCAGCTACCTGCGCTCTCACCCCGGCGACTACAAGACGATGGTCTGGGGCTTCCTCTACTCGCAGGAGTACGTCAACCGCTTCTAGGCACGCCGCCGAACGTTTGAAAGCTCGAAGGCCGGCTCACTCTTGAAGAGTGAGCCGGCCTTCGAGCTTTTCGGCGGCCGTCGTGCCTCACGCCGTCGCGGCCCGTCGGCGCGGCCGGTGCTCGGCCAGCACCCGCTCGTAAACCTCGAAAGTCTGCCGCGCGGTGCGCTCCCACGTGAACTCGGCCGCGCGCGCGAGGCCGCGGGCCGCGAGTTCTGAGCGCGCGGCGTCGTCTCGGAGCAGTTCTGCGAGCGCGGCGGCCAGGGCCTCGGCGTCCGTCGGCGCGACGAGCCGGGCCGCCTCCGCGCCGGCCGTCTCCTCGATGACGGGGATGCGCGAGGCGACAACGGGCGCGCCGCAGGCCATCGCTTCCAGGGGCGGCAGGCCGAAGCCCTCGTAGAGCGACGGGTAAGCGAAGACTCGGCAGGAGGAGTAGAGCGCGCAAAGCTCCTCGTCCGTGACGTACCCGGTGAAGAGTATGCGCGAGGCGGAGGGGCTGCGCTCGACGAGCTCGTAGAGTTCTTCCGTGAGCCAGCCTTTGCGGCCGGCGATGACGAGCTGCGGGCGCAAGGTGGACGCGCGCGCGAGCAGGTCGAAGGCGCGCACGAGCGTCAGCAGGTTCTTGCGCGGCTCGACCGTGCCGACGAAGAGGACGAAGTCCTCGCGGACGCCGAGCCGTCGGCGCACCTCCTCGGCCTCTCCCGGCGCGGCGGGGCAGAAGGCGCGGCGCGCCGCGAGCGGGACGGCCGTGACGCGCTCCGGCTCGACGCCGAGCAGGTCGCAGATTTCGGCGCGGACGCTCTCCGAGTCGGTCAGGACGTGCGCGGCCGTGCGCGTCATCACGGGCAGGCGGCGGCGCGCGAGTTCTACGAGCCGCGCCTCGTGCGTCTCCGGGTGGAGGAGGAGCGAGAGGTCGTGGACGGTGACGACCGTCGGGCAGTCGGCCCAGGGCGGGACGTTGTAGTTGGTGCCGTGGTAGAGCGTGAAGTTCTGTTCGCGCAGGTGGAGCGGGAGGCCGAACGACCACCAGCGGCGGCGCAGGCTCCCGTCGGTGCGCGGCACGCAGGCGCGCAGGTTCGCCGGGGCGACGCCCGGCCCGCCCTCGGCCCCGCCGGGCCGGGCGGCGATCGGCACGGGCGCAATCAGCTCGAACTCATCCGCGGGGCGCGAGCGCGCCAGTTCGCGCGCCACCTCGAAGGTGTAGTGGCCGATGCCGGTCTTAGGCGTGGCGAGCGGGATGCCGTCGATGCCGATGCGCATTAAGTTGATGGGGCGAGAGGCAGAAACATTTTGCCACAGGGGACACTGAGGTCACAGAGGAAAGACGGGAGGGGCGATCCGGAATCTCTAACTCGGTAAGAGTTCGGGATCGCCCCTTCCTTATTTTTCTCTGTGTCCTCTGTGGCTAATTCTCCCCTGCGGCCGGGCGCTAGTTGATGCGGAAGGCCGGGGCGGTCTCGGCCGGGCGGCTCGTGTAGGTCGCGCCGCCGGCCGTGGCGAGCACGACGATGCGCACGTCGCCCGCGCCGGCGAGCGAGGCGGGCAGCCGGAAGTCGAGCGTGAAGACGCCCGGCATGTCGGTCGCCTGCGGGTCGGTCGGAATCTGATCGCCGGCGCTCGTGATGTCGGTCGTCGAGTTGTCGGCCCGGACGAGGCGGACGGTGATGTTCGTGCGCGTGACGCCGCGCACGCCCGTAAGCACCAGGCGCAGCCGCGTCGGCTCGGTCACGTTCTGCCCCGCCGCGTTCGCGTAGGTCGTCGTGACGGTGAACGGCTCGGGCGTGCCCGTCGAGAGCAGCGGGTTCGTCACGTTGGTGACGACGGCGCGCCCGCCGGCGTCGTTGGTCGTCGAGAAGATGTCGGGCTGCGCGGCCGGGACTTGCAGCGTGCTCCGCACGGTGCGAACCGCCCCGCCCTCGCCGCGGATCGTGATGACGACGGGGTAGGTATTCGTGCCCGTCTGCGCGGCGAGTCCGAGCGGGACGACGAACTGAATCTCGTCGGGGCTGACGAAGTAGAGGCCCGCCGCCGCGCCGCGCACGGAGAGCGAGACGCCGCCCAGCTCAATCGGCAGCGGCGGCCGGCGCATCGACTCGGAGGCCGCGTCGCAGCCGCCGCCGTCGGCCGGGCACACGCGGCTCGTCGAGGGCGCGAGCGCGGGGCTTTGCGCCGTGCGGGCGACGACGCCGATCATGCCGGGCGCGATGCCGGTCACGGGCGCGGGGCTGGGGGCGGGCGAGGCGGCCGGGGCGACGACGGGGATGCGCGACGCGCCGGTGAAGTAGGCGAGCGCGCTCGACGCCGCGGGCGTGTCGGAGACGGACGTGGCGGCCGGCACGAGCAGGTAGAAGGCCTCGTTAGCCAGGTCGGAGTTTCCGCCGCCGAACTCTACCTCCGCGAGGCTGAAGCTGATGCGCTCCTGCGTGTTCGAGACGAAGGGTTCGAGCGTGCTGACCGTAGTCGCCGTGGGCGTGCTCGTCAGGCGCGAGACCGGCACGGAGCCGGAGGCGGGCGGCAGCGGGGTCGAGAAGATCTGCTTGGCGCGCGTCGGGTTGAGGCCCGTGTTGTCGCCCTCTGCGACGCGCGTGCCCGTCGCCGTCAGGTTCAGGTCGGAGACCCACACCAGGCGGTCGCCGTTGCCGGTGAAGGTGGGGAAGCGCAGCACGCTCTCGAACTCGTCCGTCGCGGCGCGCGCCGTCACCAGCGTGAACGTGTCGGCCGTGACGTTATAGACGAAGAGGCCGCGGTTCTGCTCGGTGGCGGTCGCGTCGGCCCGCGGGTCGGTGGCAATCGACTCGAAGGCGAGGAACTGACCGCTGCGGCTCAGCCGCCGACCGGGGCTGAAGATGTTGACGACGCTCTGCGCGACGGCGCGGCGCGTGCGCGTCGCCTGCCGCACCGAGGTCACGGCCGTGCCGTTGAAGGTCGCGACGAAGAGTTCGACGTTGCCGTCGCTGTTCGCGGCGGCGAAGTTCGTGTCGCCCGCGCCCGCGCGCAGGTCGGTCGCGTTCGAGATGAAGGCGACGACGCTCGTGCCCGCCGTGTCGCCGGAGATGTTCGGGTTGTCGATGAAGGCGAACGGGTTGGCGTCGAAGGCGGCGGCCGTGATGCTGGTGAGCTGGTAGAGCGAGCCGTTCACGAAGGCGAAGACCTCGGGGCTGCCGTCGGCGTTCGTGCCCGCGGGCGCGCCCACTACGGGCAGGTTGCGCGTCGAGATGAAGACGACGCGCGAGCCGTCGTCGTTGATCTGCGCCGAGCGGTTGTCGTCGGCGACGAAGGGATCGACGCTCACCGCGCCCGCGCGCGGAGGGGCGCTGGCCGGCGTGTTCGTGACGCGCGTGAAGGCGTTCTGCCGCAGGCTGACGAAGGCGGGCGTCGCGCCGCTGGTCAGATCGGCGGCCGGAACGTCCGGAATGCGGTAGATGAAAAGCTCCTGGTTGCCGTCGGCGCGCAGCCGCTCGGCGACGCCCGCGGCGTTGCCGTCGAACTGGAAGGGCGACGAGGCGTCGTCGTTCGGGTCGAAGCCGTTCGAGCTGAAGACGATGAAGCGGCCGTCGCGCGAGATGGCGGGCCGGTTGTTCGAGACATCGACGCGGATGTTCTCGCGGTTGAAGCGCGTGGCGGCGGCGGCGTTCGGATCGACGAGCTGGCTGCGCGTGTCCGTGATCTGGAAGATGCGGCGCTGCGCGTAGTCGAAGAGGAAGATTTCGCGGTTGCCGTCGGCGTTGTTGGGCGACTTGGTGGCGGCCGTCTGCCCCGGAGGGACGGTCGCCAGGTCGCCGTTCGACTCGATGACGACGAAGCGGCCGTCGCCGCTGATGTCGCGCGCGAAGGTGTTGCCGGTGCCCGTCGTGATCTGCGTGACGAGCGAGTCGGGCGTCGGCGTCTGCGCGCGCGCGGCCGAGGCGGCGGCCGAGCAGACGAAGGCGAGCGCCAGCAGGGTGCGGAAAGCGTGTTTCACCGGGAAATTCTCCAAATGAGGCCGTGACTTATCGTGTCGGCGAAAAATTTTTAAGGACGACGGAACCTGAACGGGACTGCCGCTGCTGGGGCCTGCGCGGCGGGTGGAGACTGCCTGCGTGTGCGCGCGGCCAGGAACGGGCATTCTACTGGTAACGCACGGGTAAGGGCAACTTACGGATTGCGGATTGCGGATTTAAGAACCTCAAACCTCAGGTTCAGAATCTCAAGTCCCAGATTTCAGGCCCCGAACCTCAGAGTTGAAAGCCTGCCCTCTATCAATCCGCAATCCGCAATCCGCAATCCGCATTCGTCTCACTCCCGGCCGAAGCGCAGGCGGTACTCGGCGGAGTAGAGGAAGCCGTTGACCATCGTGTAGTAGTCGCCGGGGCGCGCCGCCAGGTAGTTGAGCCAGTTGTTGAAGCCGCCCGGATCGGGGTCGCGCCGGAGGTAGCCGAAGTACTGCATGGCGACGAAGCCGCGGTCGCGCTCGGCCAGGCCGACCTGATCGGAGTCGGCGACGGCGCGCAGCACCTGGCCGCGCGTGAGCGTCCCCGCGTCGAGTCGGGCAATGAGATCGGCGCGCGTGAGCGTCACCTTAGCCTCCCCGTCCGGCGCGGCCGGGTCGGGCGTCCTGATCGATTGTAGCCCGTAGCGATCCATCAGGGTGTTGACGAACTGTGCGCTGCCGCCCGTCAGTAAGTCCTGCCACGTCCGAACGAATTGTTCGGCGAAGGCGGCCTTCTTCTGGAAGACCTCCTCCGGCGTCTGGCCCGTCACGGCGCGCATGTCCGGGATCATCTCGGTGTAGAGCGGCAGCCGGCCCAGCCCCGCGCGGTAGAGCCGGAAGACGTAGCCGCCCTTGATCTCGAACTCGGCCGAGCGGAAGAAGGCCGACGAGACGAGGTTGCGGTCGCACAGGGCCGACGGCGCGGCCGGGTCGTGGTTGAAAGGCTGCGGGCAGTTGTTCAGCACGTTCAGCCAGGAAAGGAAGCCCGACTGCTCCGGCTCGCGCGAGAGGAAGTCGAGGTAATGCTGGCGGACGAAGAAGTCGTGCGGCGGCCCGTCAACGGGGTTGGCCGCGCCGGGCGCGTCGTCGGAAGTGATCGTGAGCGTGAGCATCGCCGGGGAGCCGAGTGCGGCGTTGACCGTGGGCGAGTGCAGCGCGACCTGCACGGTCTCGCTCGGCTCGACGTGCGCGTCGTTGACGAGAGGGATGGCTACCGACTTCGACATCTCGCCGGGGCCGAACGACAGCGTCTCGACCGTCGTCGCGTAGTCGCAGCGTGCGAAGGCCACGCCCGGCAGCGTCGTCGTGTCGTCGCAGCGCACGGCCGCGGTGTTATCGACGGTGCGGACGCCGACACTGACGGCCGCCTGCGTATCGCCCGAGCGCGTGACGGTGAGCACGGCCTGCCCCTCCGCCTCGCTGGCGGTGAGGCCCGTCGCGACGAACTGGAACGTCGCCGTCCCCGGCTGCGAGGCGGGGCGCGGCGCGAAGGTGACGGTCTGCGCGTTGGTCAGGCTTCGCGGCGCGCTCTCGGAGGTGTGCGTCGAAACGTGGTAGGCCGAAGGCTCCCCGCCCGAAATGGCGACGACGGGGAAGAGGTTCTGGTTGCCCGCGCCGTAGCGGAAGATGACGGTGCCGTCGGCGCGCAGCTCCACCTCGAAGTTGACGTGATTGCCCGTGGGCGAGGCCGGGCAGTTGAGCGACTGAAAACTGATGCCCTGCCAGCGGAAGATGACTCGCTGCGGATCCGCGATCTGATAGACGCCCGCGTCCGGCCTGAAGCACGTCCGCAGGTCGAGGTCGTCCCACAGGCCCGCGATCATCGTCTGCCCTTGAAGGGCGGCGACGGAACTGGGCACGTCGTCGGCGTCGCCGTTGTCGCGCCGCGGCGGGGTCGAGAAGTAGAGCACGCCGTTTGACGAGACGGTCACGACGGTGCGCTGCTGGCCGTAGAACGGGAAGGCGAAGGGCAGCGCGTGGTTGGCGAGGTACTTGTCGTCGCCTTCAATGGCGAGGCGGGTGCCGCCGGTCGAGAGAGCTTCCGCAGCCGACTGCGACACGACGTAAGGGTCTGTGCCCGGATTCTGCTGGACGGTGATGGCGACAGACGAAGTGCTCGCGTTGCCGAGCTCGTCGTAGGCCACCAACTCGACCGTGCCGCCGAGGTTGCTGCGGAAAGGCACGGTCACCGAGACCTGCTGCTGCGAGCCGCCCGCGGCAGGGACGGCGTTGGTCGGCATCAAGTAGCGCGTGTTCAGCGCCGAGTTAACGAAGTAGAAGTCGTAGTCGGCCGCTGTTCCCGAAATGCCGTCGTCGCCGGGCGCTGTGAACGTGAGAGTCAGGCTGCGGTCTGTCTGCGAGGCGGCGGAGAGAGTCGTCTGCGTCGGCGCGGTAGTGTCCTTCACGAGAGCGGCGTCGAGCGCGGCACGGACGTTCAGGCGGCGGCCCGTCGTGGTGTTGTTTTGCAGCGCGCTGATGCGGTCGCCGGTAAATGCCAGCGCGCCGCGCAGGTTCGCCACGCTGATGTCCGGCGCGACCGAGAGCAGGAGTGCCGCAGCGCCCGCGACGTGCGGCGTCGCCATCGAGGTGCCGCTCCAGGTATCGCCTGCGTAGCCGTTCGGAACGGTGCTCAAAATCTGTGAGCCGGGAGCGCCCACGCTCACCAGCCGCGAGCTGAAATTGGAGAAGCCGGAGAGCGAGTCCGAGGTGTTCGTCGAAGCGACGGCGATGAGGTTCGGCGCGCCGTAGTTGGCCGGGAACTCCGGGATGCTGAAGATGTCACGGGACGCATTGCCGGCCGCGGCGACGACTAGAATGCCCGCGCCGTTGAGTGCGTTGATGGCGTCGAGCGCGGCCTGCGAGGAGCCTGACCCGCCGTAGGAGTTGTTCGTCACCCGGACGTTAGCGCCCTTTGTCCCATTGGAACTGATCCAGAGCTGCCTCATCTTCAGGACGTAGTTGTAGCCGCGGATGATGTTCGCCGTGTTGCCGCCGTCAGGGCCGAGTACCTTGACGGACATGAGGCTGACCCGCCAGTTCACACCCGTCACGCCGACCCCGTTGTTGCCGCGCGCGCCGATGATGCCCGCGACGTGCGTCCCGTGATCGTCGTCGGCTGCGTTATCGAAGATGGTGTTGTTGCCGCAGAACGCAGGAGAAGTAGGCGAGTTGGACGTGCAGGTCGTGAAGTCCCAGCCGTTCACGTCGTCAGGGAAGCCGTTGCCGTCCTCGTCAAAGTTATTGCCCGCCACCTCAACGGGGTTGATCCACCTGTTGTCCACCAAGTCCGGATGTTGCAGATTGACGCCGGTGTCTATCACGGCGACGACGACCGACTGGCTGCCCTGCGTAATGTCCCACGCGGCCGGCGCGTTGATCCTCTCCATCCCGTACTGTCCGAGTGAAGTGCCACCCGGCACGTTAGGGGAGTAAAGCGGATCGTTCGGTCTCGTCGCTTTAGCGCGCCAGATGTAGTTCGGCTCGGCGTAGAGTACGTCGGGGCGGCTGTTGAGCGCGCTGATGGCGGCGAGCGTCTGCTTGCGGTCGGCCGGGGAGTCGCCTTTCGAGAGCTTAACCAAGCGCAGACCGCGCACGATGTCCGAGCCGCCGAAGCGGCGGAAGCGCGCCGTGACCTTCTGCCTGGGGCCGGCGTCGGCGAAAACACCGGACGACGGATCGGCGACGGAAACCTCGACCGACGCCTCGGCCCCGTCCGGCTCCGCCTCGGCCTCGCTGCGGAAGCGCACCAGCGCCTCGCCCGGCACGAACTCGGCCGCCTCGCCCTTGGGCGCGCGGTCGGCCGCCGTCGCCTCGTCCTGCCGCGCCGCGTAGCCGCCCAAAGGGGCGACGACGAGCAGACTCAGAAACAGCGAGAGGAGGCGTCGTGCGGCGCGCGCGCGGCCGTCCCTTGGGCGAGATTTCATCGGCGAGTGATCTCCTGCAAGTGTCTGACGGCTGATATCCGCGGCGGCGGGGCGCGGCGGATTCGTCGCGGCCGGAGGGCGGCGTTTGTCTAAGATTGAAGCGCGCGGGGGTTAAAAATCTTCCTGCGGCCGGCTGTTAAGTCAAACGCCTGAAACGCCAAATTTTGATGCCCCCCACCGCGCGCCGGATGCACGCGAAATCAGCGGAACTGCTGGCCGATCTGCTCCGTGCCGAACGTCCCGATGCCGTTCAGGCGGAAGCTGAAGACGACGCGGTTCTCTTTGCGCAGGCCGAGGTTGAAGTAGAAATCCTGGACGGTGACGGAGCAGCAGTCCCAGGTGTAGCCGAGGGTGAAGGTCGTCGAGCGCAAACTGGCGTTGTCGGGCCGGTTCTGGAAGTCGAAGAAGAGCGAGGCCCCGCCGAAGAAGCCGCGATCCTGCGAACCCAGGAACAGTGTCGGACTCCACTGCGAGCCGCGCTGCGTGCCCGGCTCCTTCCCCGCCGGATCGGCGAAGCGCGCGAGCGACGGCGAGAGCCGGATGGCGCGCGTGTAGTAGAAGGTGGAGAACGCCTGCACGAGCCGCTTCGAGAGCGTGAAGCTGACGGCCAGATCGCGCAGCCCCCCTCCCGCCGTGTCGAGGTTCGTCCGCACGTCGGCCGAGAGCGTGCGGAGCGGGCGGTAGCGCGCCTCGAAGAAGAGCGGCGAGAAGCGGCGCGGCACGCCGCCGTAGGTGAAGCCGGAGAAGGTGTTGATCGGGTAGAACTGGTTGCGCCTTCCCGGAATCAGCGAGCCGCCGAACAGTGGATCGAAGAAGTACTTCCCGCGCACCGTGATCGACAGCGCCTCGTAGGGCTGGCTCGTCAGCGGAGAGGGCGGAGACGCCGCGCCGTTCGCCCCGTTCGCCGCCGCGCCCGTGGCCGTCTCGGTCGAGCGGCGCGTGAAGAAGCGGTTGGTCAGGCCGAACTCGATCTCGTTCGTGTCGGCGACGGCGTCGAGGTAGTCGAAGCGGATGATCCGCTCGGCGTTCGCAACACCTTCGATCTTGCGATAGACGACGTAAGGCTCGATGACGTGGCGGAACCGGAGGCCGCCGTCCGAGTTGCGGAAGTTGCGGGCGAGCGCGGGCGGGCGCAGGTCGAAGTTGAACTCGCCATAGACGCGGGTGAGATCGCGGCCGACGACGAGGCGCGTCAGCGGGTCAATCGAGTTCGAGTAGTAAGTGCCGTGCAGGACGCCCGTCGCGGTGGCCGACCAGCCGGCGAAGTTGAGTGGGAGCATGACCTGCGGGCGCACGTTCAGACGCTGCACGACCGAGGGCGTGATCAGCGGGTTCAGGTTCCCCTGCCGCTGAAACTCCGCGAGGTCTTCGACCGTCTCCTTGCGGCTCACGCCTTCCAGCCCGCCCTCGAACGACCAGTAGACGGGCAGCTTCTCCTTGAGATCGTCGATGAGCGAAGGGCGCTTGTCGAGGTGGAGACCCGGAAGCTGGCGGATGCGTATGCGCGTGTTCGGGAGCGACGTGACCTGGTTGCGCGCGAGCAGGTTGAAGCTGTAGGCGTCGGTGTTCTTGTTGACGAAGACCTGCGACCGCTCTTCGGGCGAGATGGCGGCCTGGATGTTGTCGGAAAACACCTGGCGGAAGGCAAGGTTCGACGTGATGTTCACATCGACGGCGGCGAGGAAGCCGTTCGGGAAGTAGTGGACGCCGTCGGCGTAGAAGCTGGAGCCTCCCTGGTCGGGGTTGCTGGCGTCGGCCTTCGCGCCGAAGATGCGATCCTTGACGGCGTAGAAGCCGAAGAAGAGGTAGGAGCGCGAGTTGGCGCGCGTGCGCACGTCCCCGCCGAAGCCGAGGCCGCGGCCCGTGAAGATGTCGTTGCGGAAGGTAACGTCGGCCGAGCGACCCAGGGTCTGGTAGTAGGCGTTCGAGATGCGAAAGCCCTTCTTGCCGGAGCCGGAGAAGGTGGGCGTCAAAAAGCCGCTCGCCCGATCCCTGCGCTTGAGCGAGACGGAGACGAAGGGGAGCGGGACTACGGGGACGCCCTTGACGCGGAACGCCGGGCGGCGCGCGCGCACGCGGTCGTTAATCGTGATCTCGGCGCGCTTCGCCGTGAAACTCCACTTCGGGTTCTCCTCGTCGCAGGCCGTCACCTCGGCGTTCGTGGCGACGATGCGGTTGGCCGCGACCTTATCGACGCGGTCGGCCGTGAAGTAGATGATCGTGCCGTCCTCGGTCTGGTTCGTGAAGCCGGTGGAGTTGACGAAGTGGCCGAGCTTCGTGCCGTAGTTGAACTCGGCGCGCGAACCCGTAATGCGCTGCGAGTCGCCCTGATCGAAGACGACGTTGCCCTCGGCGACGACGCGCTCCGTCGCCTCGTACACCGTCAGCTTGTCGGCCTGCAAGCGGTAGATGCCGACGCGCGCGTCCACGTTCCCCGTGTGGACGAAGACGCGCTTGCCCTCCTCGCCCGTGACGGTCTGCGTCTCCGCTTCGACCTCGAACTGCTCGGTCGCCGCGCCGCCGCGCGCCCCTTGCGGCTGCTGGCGTGCGGGCCGCACGCGCACGGGCTGATTCTGTTCGAGCGGGTTGACGTTCGGCGTGTCGGAGATCGGGTTCTGGACTTTGCGCTCGATGGGGCTGGTCTGCTGCTGCTGCGCGCGCACGCCGGCCGCCGGCGCGAGCAGCGCGAAGGCGGCGACGGCGCAGAGTGCGGCGGGCCACGCGAGGCGCGCGGGCGCACGTCTGCTCGAACTTTTCGCAGGAGGGACTGACTGCAAGAGAAGAACCCCGGCCCGTAAGACGCGAGACGCGCGCGACCGCCCCCGCAAGTTCCGACGCCGGCCGCGCGCTTGATTTGCCCGACTAAGGCGCGGCGATGCTAACACGCGCCCGCGAGGGGCGACAAGCAGGCCCGACCGCGCCGCCGCGCCCGCCGCGCGGTGTTACTATTCACCGAATGTCCGGGCCGGGTGACGAAAAATTTCGCCTGATGATCGTCGCGGGCGAGGCGTCGGGCGACGCGCACGCGGCGTCGCTCGTGCGGGCGCTGCGTGAGAGAGCGCCGGCCGCGCGCTTCGAGTTCTTCGGCGGGACGCAAGCGGGGATGCGCGCCGAGGGCGTCGAGACGGTCGTCCGCACGGACGAGCTTTCGATCACGGGCCTTCTGGAGATCGCGCGCGCCCTTCCCCGCTTCGGCCGCGCCTACCGCGAACTCAGACGTGCCGCTTTAGAACGCCGCCCGTTGGCGGTCGTGCTCGTCGATTGGCCCGACTTCAACCTGCGGCTCGCGCGCGCGCTGCGACGGCGCGGGATAAAAGTCATTTACTACGTCAGCCCGCAGCTCTGGGCCTGGCGCGGCTACCGCGTGCGCGCGATCCGCCGCGACGTTGATCTGCTGCTCGCCCTGCTCCCCTTCGAGCCGGCGTGGTACGAGGCGCGCGGCTTCCCAAAGGTCGAGTTCGTCGGCCACCCGCTCGCCTCCGAGGTGCGCCGCCTCGACAACCGCGCCGAGTTCTGCCGACGCCACGGACTAGACCCCGCGCGCCCCGTAGTCGGGCTGCTCCCGGGCAGCCGGCGCAAGGAGCTGGCGCGGATTCTGCCGCCGATGCTCGGAGCCGCGCGGCTCATAGCTGCCGCGCGCGAAGGCGCGCAGTTCGTCGTCGCGCTCGCCCCTTCCCGTGCGCCCGAAGAGGCCGAAGTGCTCGTCGCGGCACTCGGCGGCTCAAACGATCTTGACTTCGGTAAAAACTTGCGCGTCGTGAGCGGCGAGACGCGCGAGGCGCTGTCGGCCGCCGACGCCGCGGCGGTCGCGTCGGGAACGGCGACGCTCGAAGCGGCGCTCGCCGAGACGCCGCTCGTCGTCGTCTATCGCGAGTCGGCGATCAACTGGCACGTCCTGGGGAGCCTCATCAGCGTCGAGCACTACGGCCTCGTCAACCTCGTCGCCGGCCGCCGCGTAGCAGTCGAGCTGATGCAGTACGACTTCACGCCCGCCGCGCTCGCGCGCGAACTACTGAGCCTGCTCGACCCCGCCGCCAACGCCGCCGCGCGCGCCGCCCTGCGCGAAGCGACCGCGCCGCTGCGCGCGGGCGACGCCTCACGCCGCGCCGCCGACGCCGTGCTCCGCGCCCTGCGCGCGTGGGAGACGGGTTAGAGCCGGCCCGCCGCTCGCGCCAGCGCCCACAGAGAGAGCCACAGCCAGAACTGCGAGACGCAGAAGGCGACGAGCAGCACGAGCGGCGCGTGAGATCGCTTCCGCGCGGGCGCGGGCGCGCGGCGACAGAGCACGAGGGCGAGCGCGAGCGCTATGTAAACGAGGAGGTGGTTCCAGGGGCAGAGCGGGCAGAGGGCGTCGAGGTGTATGAGCAGCCAGAAGAAGCGGAGGGTAAAGAGGGCGGCGACGGCCAGCCAGAAGGCGAGCGTGCGCAACACGTGGCGGCGGTAATCCGGCCCCAGCCTGCGGCCCGCCTCCCACCAGACGAGGCAGCCGAGCCAGAAGCCGAACCCCAGCAGCGCGTTCGGGAAGTAGAAGGCGCGCGCTTCCTTCGTCAGCAGAACCTTGTCGCAGTCGATCCCCTCAGTCCACGAACACAACGAAGTGCCCGCCGCGGCCCACCCGGCTTGCAGCGCGAGGTAGCGCCAACTGAGGTAAGCGGTGTTGACGACGGCCAGCAGGATCGCGGCCGTCAGCAGCCGTCCGAGCCGCCGCGGGTGCGCCTCTCCGGCCGTCTCAGTCTGGGTTGGCATTGAGCGAAACGGGGGCCGCGGCTGACCGCCGACAGCCCTCACCCCCAGAAGCGCCACCAGGGCCGTCGCGCGCGCGGCGGCGGGCCAAGTATCTGGCAGCCGGCGGCGCGAACGTCCGAGAGCGCGCCGCTCTCTTCCGTCAGAGGCCACACGTCGAGCCGAACGCCTTCGGGTAGCAGTTGCGAGAGGCGGCAGCCGACCTCGTGCATCAGCGCGTCGACGTCCGCGCCCGGCTCGATCCGCACGACGAGCACCTGCGCCGCGCTCTCCATCGCGCCGGGGACGAAGATTTGTGGCAGGTGCGCCTCCGCGAATCCGAGCGAGGCGAGCATGTCGGCCAGCGCGGCCGACTGCGCCTGAGGCATCCGTTCGACGGGCGCGCCGATCAGAATCTGCGTCCCGGCCTTGATCGTCTGCGCCTCCATCAGCCTTCCCCTCCGTCGCCCGCCGCGCCCTGCCCTTCGAGGCGCGCCGTCAGCTCGCCGACTCGCCGCTTCAGCTCGTCGAGTTCGGCGCGCATCTGCGGGAGGCGTCCGAAGTGGGCGTTCAGGCGCTTGTACTCGTCGAGGGGCCGGACGGGCACGCCCCACTGCACCGTGCCCGCGCGCACGATCTTTCCGGGCAGCACGCCAGCCTTCGACCCGATGACGGCCCCTCGCTCGACGCGCGCGTGATCGCCAAAACCCACCTGACCGCCGATGATCGCGTCGTCCTCGATGACGGTGCTGCCTGAAATCCCCGTCTGCGCGGCGATGACGACGCGCTCACCGATCCGCACGTTGTGGCCGACCTGCACGAGGTTGTCGATCTTAGTGCCGCGCCCGATCCGCGTCTCGCCGAGCGCGCCTCGGTCAACACAACTGCCCGCGCCGATCTCCACGTCGTCTTCTATCACGACCGTCCCCACCTGCGGGAACTTGTGATAGACGCCCGCCCCGTCCCTCGCGTAGCCGAAGCCGTCCGCGCCGACGACGACGCCCGCATGAAGGACGACCCGCTCGCCCAGGCTCACGCCCGCGTAGAGGACGACGTTAGCGCGCAGCACGCAGCCCCCGCCGACCGTCGCGCCGTCGCCTATAACAACGCCCGCGTGAATCTGCGCGCCCTCGCCGACGCGCACGCCGCTGCCGACTACGGCGTGCGGCCCGACGTAAACGCCCTCGCCCAGTTCCGCGTCTTCCGCGATGACTGCCGTAGGGTGCGCGCCCGCAGGTAGCGGTCTCGGCGCGTGCAAAACTTCCGCCGCGAGCGCGAAGGCCAGCTTCGGCCGCGCGGCTTCGACGACGGCCGGCACCTGCGGCGCGACCTCCCTCGCCCGCCCGCCCGCGCCCTCCGGCACGATCAGGCAGGATGCGCGGCAGCCCCGCGCCTGCTCCAAAAACTTCTCCGCCTCGACGAAGCAGAGCGCGCCCTCGCCCGCCGCCTCAAGCGACGCCACGCGCCCGACCCGAACCTCGCCGCCCGCGACGACGCGCCCGCCCGCGAGCGCGGCCAGCTCCGCGACCGTCTTCCCATCCACTTCGCTGCTCATCCCTCAGACTCTTCCGCCGTCGCTCCCGTCTCTCCCGCCGCGCTACGACGTGCGGCGCGAATGAAGCCGCGCCGCGAGCCGCGTATGAAGTCGGCGAGGTGTCGCACGTGCTCGTCTTTAACACTTTCGAGCGCGGCGAGCGCCGCTTCGAGCGCCAGCCCCTCGCGCAGCAGCATCCGGTACGCGCGCCGTAACGCCTGCCGGCTCTCCGCAGTAAAACCCCCGCGCCGCAGGCCGATTGTGTTCAAACCCCGCGCGCGCGGCGGGTTGCCGTCGGTCGTAAAATAAGGCAGCACGTCCTGCACGATCTTCGACTTGCCCCCGACCATCGCGTAACGGCCGATGCGCACGAACTGGTGGCAGCCCACGTCGTTCGACAGGAACGCGTGATCCTCGACCCGTATGTGCCCGGCGAGCGCCGCGCCGTTGGCGAAGATGTTGTCGTCGCCCACCTGGCAGTCGTGCGCGACGTGGACGCCGACCATCAGAAAATTCCTGTCGCCGATCCGCGTCGGCTCACCTTCGCGCGTCGCCCTGTGAATCGTCACATGTTCGCGTATCAGGTTGTCGTCGCCGATGACAAGCCGCGTCTCCCCGCCCCGGAACGACACGTCCTGCGGCTCGCCGCCCAAGATCGCGTGCTCGAAGACGCGGTTGCGCGCCCCCATCGTCGTGAACCTCTTGACGACGGCGTGCGCGCCGATCTCGCAGCCCGCGCCGACCGACGCGCCGTCCTCGACGACCGCGTACGGCCCGACCCGCACGCCCTCGCCCAGCTCCGCGCGCGCGCCCACCACGGCCGTCTCGTGAACCTGAATCATCGCGGCCACGGATACTACATCAAAAGCCGTAAACCGTGACAGGTGGCGGGAGGCTGTTAGCTGTTAGCGATTAGCCGTTAGCCGGAAGACGGCAGAAACCTCCGGTAACGGGCTTTCGGTTTCCGGTCTGGCTAACAGCTAAAGGCTAATAGCCGACAGCTCCCTTCCTGTCGCCCGCCAGGGTTTACCCGTCACGGCTCTTATGTCTTGCCTTTTCAAGTAGATGCCAGTATCATGGCCCGTCGTTTTGGGGCACACGCTCTCGTCGTGTGTGCGGCCGGGGCGGCAGTCGAATCAGGGTTCACTTCATCTAAAGCCAGTGAAATTTTACGAGAGCTGTTCTCGGAGGGAAGCGTAAAAAGTGTTCAGCGATAACTTTCGCCGCGGCGAATCGGAGGGGTCGAAGCTGGCAGGCGGCGTGGCCGGCTCGAAGCTGATCTCGAACCTGTCGGGCGTGGCGTGGAAGGCCTTTCAGGCCGTCAACCGCGCGCTGCCGGAGGGCGAGGCGATCCGGCCGAAGTGGGCGCCGGGGCCGCTGCTGAAGTCCTACGAGCGCACCGCGCCGCCGCTCGGCTTCCCGCGCGAGACCGACAGCCTTTGCCCGCGCTGCGTCAAAGAGGTGCGCGAGGCCGTCATCAGCGGCCAGACCCCGCTTGAGACGCTGATGAACGAGCACCCGGGCGAAATCAAGGCGCAGATACTCGAAGACGGCGGCCGCATCATCATGCGGAAAGATTGCGCGAAGCACGGGCGGTTCGAGGACGTGATGGCGACCGACCCGGAGTTTCTGCGCCGCATCGAGTCGCTCTTCTACGGGCGCGACTTCCGCGCGGCCGAGGACGACGCCATCCACCGGCACGGGACCTCCAACATCAAGTTCGGGCGCGGCGCGGTGCTCACCGTCGATCTCACCAACCGCTGCAACATGATGTGCAACCCGTGCTTCATGGATGCCAACCAGGTCGGCTACGTCCACGAGCCGACGCTCGAAGACACGAAGGCCATTCTCGACCGCGCCGTCTCGTTCAAGCCGCGCCGCCAGATCATCATCCTCTTCTCCGGCGGCGAGCCGACCCTTTCGCCCTACTTCCTCGAAGCCGTCGCCTACGCCAGGAAGATCGGTTTCTACCGTATCCTCGCGGCGACGAACGGCATCCGCTACGCCGAAGACATAGAGTTCTGCAAGGCCGCGAAGGAAGCCGGCCAGCACGGCGTCTATTTGCAGTTCGACGGCGTCTCGGAGGAGAAGAACAAGCACCGCGGCGTCGGCAACCTCTTCGACGTGAAGCTGAAGGCCATCGAGAATCTGGCCGCGGTCGGCATCAAGGTGACGCTGGTGACGACCATCGTCAACACGATCAACAACGACGCCATCGGCGAGATAGTCGAGTTCGCGGCCAAGAACATAGACAAGGTGCAGACCATCGCCTTCCAGCCCGTGTCGTTTACGGGCCGCGACGAGGACGTGCCCGATCCGGTTCGCATCCAGCAGCGTTACACGCTCGCCTGCATGGCGACCGATCTCGAACGGCAGCTCGGCGGGAATCTCAAAGCTCACCGCGACTGGTTCCCGCTCTCGTCCTACTCGGCTTTCACCAGCGTGATGGACATGCTGCAAGGCGCGGACGCGCCGTGGGGCTGGTCTTCCTGCAATTGTCATCCGAACTGCGGCGTCTTCACCCTGATGGTCGTCAACCGCCACACGGGCGAGTGGAAGTCTCTGTTCGAGTTCTTCGACTACGAGCAGTTCATCAAGGACGTGTCGGTCATCACCGACACGGCGCGGGGCCGTAAGCTGACGATGGCGCAGCTCGCCATGGCGATCATGCGCAACTTCTCGCCCGAGCGCGCGCCCGAAGGCTTCCCCATCTCGCAGATCATCAACCTCTTCCGCCCGTCCTCGACCAGCTCGAACTCAGACCGGAACGACCGCATGAAGACGCAAGCCGCCGCGTCGGACGATCCTAACGACAAGTGGCGGGTGCTGTGCGTCGAAGGCATGTGGTTCCAGGATTTATTCAACTACGACTTCCGCCGCACGGAGATGTGCGTCATCCCTTACGGCACGCAGGAGGGCGAAATCTCGTTCTGCGCCTACAACACCGGCGTCGGCTGGCGGCAGATCATCGAGGAGATGCACAAGACGGCTAACCTCGCCGAGTGGTACGCCGAGCACGGACGCCACCCCGTCTATGCCAAGGGCAAGGCCGTCCCCGGCATCACGCGCCCGCGCTCGCTCTCGCTCCCCGTCGTACAGGCCATCCTGGCCGAGGACGGCGGCGCGCCGTCATTCAACCCGTACCTCGTCGAGGAGAGCGGGCGAGAGACGACGACGGTCTGAGCCGCTCGCCCCCCGCGGACTGATCCGGCCGAGGCCCGGCCCTTTACGGGGCCGGGCCTTTCCTGTACACTCCCCGCGCTTCAAGTCGGCCGCAGCCTCCTTGAACTCTTCGCGGCCCCCACGGCCGCGCCCCCAAGGCGACAACAGCACCACCCGACCTGTTCCATCGCTCCCACTCGAAAGGAAGAAGTAACGAGACTTTGGCCGGGACGGCCCGCCGCGAAACGGCGGGCGCTTGACACGCCGGCCGCCGGCCTCCCTGGCACGACACTCTCCCCCAACCCCGGCACGCCGACACAGTTCGCACACGCTCTCGCGTTCGTTGCCCTTCACCCCAAGAAAGGATCACCTCATGCGGAAAACAGTTTCCCTGCTCTCAATGTTGCTTCTCATCAACCTCTCGCTCGCCCCCCTGACGGGCCTGCGGGCGGCGGCTCCCGCCCCCACGGCCGCGCTTCAGCAGGGCGGGGTTCTCACCAACGCCGACGTGCTCATGATGCTCAAGCTGGGGCTGTCGGCGCAGGTCATCATCGCCAAGATCAAAGTCTCCAACACCAGGTTCGACACTTCGCCGGCGGCGCTCGAAGAGTTGAAGAAGGCCAACGCCTCGGACGCCGTCATCCTGGCGATGATGGAGCCGCCGACCAACGGCGCGTCGTCGAACGGGGGCGCGCATCCGAACGGCGCGCACGCTGCCGCGCCGCTCGTGGAGGCGAAAATTCCCGACGGCACGCCGATGGAGCTTGAGCTGATGTCGAACATCTCGTCGAAGGAAGCGCAGGAGGGCGACATCGTCAACTTCGCCGTGGTCAACGACGTGATCGTCAACGGCGTGACCATCATCGAGAAGGGCGCGCCGGCCCGCGCGCGCATCGCCGTCGCGAAGAAGTCGGGTCGCTGGGGCAAGTCGGGCAAGCTCGGGTGGGCGATGCAGGACGTGATGGCGGTGGACGGCTCGCGCATCTCGCTTCGCATGGAGAAGAAACTCTCAGGCGACAGCAAGGGCGGGACGGTCGCCACCGGCGTCATCGTCACCTCACTCGTCTTCTGGCCGGCGGCCCCGCTCTGGGGTTTCAAGAAGGGCAAAGACATAACCATGCCCGCCGGCAAGCGGTTCGAGGCGTTCGTGCATGGCGATTCGACCGCCAAAGGTAAGGGCTAAACGGCCCCGAGACTGTGTCGCCCGGCGGTCGTCCGCGCGGGGAGGGTGCGTGGCAATCTTAACTCTGTTGCGCCCGCCCTCCGCCGCGCGACGCCGGCGCCGGGGGTTCTGCGCGGCCGGTTGACAAGAGCCGCCGCGCTTCGTAAATTCAATAGCGTCTTCATTGGGAGGTCGTCTAACGGTAAGACTGCGGACTCTGGATCCGCCTATCGGGGTTCGAATCCCTGCCTCCCAGCCATTCATCTTCAATAAGTTAAGGGCAACCCGCGGGCTGCCCTTTCTTACTATGTATCACTATTGTGTCACTACACTTAGCTAGCCCTCAAGCGGGCTTCTTACTCCCCTCCCACCCTTATTCAGGACGTGCGTGTAAATCTGCGTCGTCCGCACGTCCGAGTGCCCCAGCAGCTCCTGAATCGTCCGCAGGTCGTAGCCGTCTTCCAGGAGGTGCGTGGCGAAGCTGTGCCGCAGCGTGTGGCAGCCGCCGCGCTTCGCGATTCCCGCCCGGCGCAGCGCCCTCTTGACCTCGCGCTGTACGCTGTCAGGTGAGGCGTGGTGGCGGCGGACTAAGCCGCCGCGCGGGTCTCCTGACCGGCAAGCTGACGGGAACACATACTGCCAAGCCCACTCCCTCGCGGCGTTCGGGCACTTCCGCTCCAGCGCGTAAGGCAGGTGGACGGCCCCGTAGCCCTCGCGCAGGTCTTGCTCATGCAGCAGCCTCGACCGCGCGAGTTGTTCCCGCAGCGGGTCGGCCAGCGGGCCGGGCAGCACCGTGCGGCGATCCTTCTCGCCCTTGCCGGAGCGCACCGTGATCTGACCGTAATCGAAGTCCAAGTCCTTGACCCGCAGGCGCAGCGCCTCCATCAGCCGCAGCCCAGACCCGTAGAGGAGGGACGCTATAAGGGCGTAGGTGCCGGAAAGTTGCCCCAGCAGCCGCCCGACCTCCTCGCGGGTGAAGACGACGGGGACGCGCGCCGGCCGCTTCGCCCGCTCGATGCCCTCGACGTAAGGCAGATCGATCTGTAGCACGTCACGGTAGAGGAAGAGGAGGGCGCACAAGGCTTGGTTCTGTGTCGAGGCCGAGACTCGGCCCGCGACGGCCAGGTGCGAGAGGAACTGCCTGATCTCGCCCGCGCCCATCTCCGCGGGGTGGCGCTTGCGGTGGAAGAGGATGAAGCGTTTGATCCAGTCCGAGTAAGCCTCCTCGGTGCGCAGGCTCAGGTGGCGCAGGCGCGCGGCCGAGCGCACCCGATCTAAAAGTTTAGGCTTACTCATGGTCGTGAGGCGCGAGAAATCTGCTAAGCTCGTGAGGCGAGGGCGCGGCATTATACACGCTTTTAGGCGTGTTAGGCCGAAGCGTTCGGCTTTTTCCGCCCTATACCGGAGTTAGGCCGAAGGGTTCGGCTTTTCACGCCCCAGAGCGGAGTTAGGCCGAATCATTCGGCACAATATGCGTTATGCTGCTTCTATTTATGATAATGTTTGCCACTCTTTTTGAAGTAATGGACAAGGAGCCGACGGTTCTACAAAACTACCTGGTCTTTGTCTCTTTAGGCTTAGCGGCTTTGCTGCTGATCCGTTATCGGTTTTGGCTCGCGTTGATAATGCTCCCACTCCTGTTATTCTTTCTACAACTCCACGTCGAGGAATTGAATCATCCGTCCATTGGGATTGCCATTGTTGAGGAGGCAGGATACAGCTATGTTATTCATAGCTACATAGCGATGGCTATCGCAGTTGTCTTATCCCTTATTGGTGTGTTGATTGGATGGAGAAGAAACAAATTACCATAGCCGTTCTTTCGACATTGTTAGTGGAGGCAAATTGTCCACATCGTTTCTTTAATGGGCAGCATAACAACTCATTCAACCGGACTCGCAATTAGCTTGCCTCTTATCTTCGACATTGATTGCTCGCCGGTTAATTCGGGCGTTAGCTGGCTTCTATAATTGGGCGTAACAAAACTGCATATTGGCCGAGGGGCGGTGATGACACCTCAAGGTGAAAAACCCGGTTCGTTGTTCGATACTTTAGTGTCGCGTGGGTGGGCCTGTGAGGGAGATCGCC
>DATHBT010000278.1:0-23389 GCA_035295985.1 Pyrinomonadaceae bacterium
ATTCGACGATGACTGTGTCGAATGCCGGCGTCTCGTTCGAGCGGCGAGTCAGCCCCTGCGGGCAGGGACAAGCCCCGCCCCTACAGTCGTTCCTACAGTCCGCGTCCTTTCTCCATTTATTCCATCGCAGCCAGTCGCTTCTCGAAATCTTTCAGCTTGTAAACTCCTTCGGCGACGCGCTCGGCGTAGCCTTCGGCGACGAGGGCGCGGTTGCCTGTTCCGGCGTCGGGGCGGGAGAGGCCGGTCACTTTCGCCAGCTCGCCGCGCAGCGTCATCCCCGCCCCGTCGAGGAAGGCGCGTGCCACCTCCTTGAGCGCGTCCACGCGCCGCACCTTCGCCTTAAGCTCATTGGGAAACCGCGCCTCCGCGAGCGTCCAGATGTAGGTGAACCAGGGCTCGTAGAGCACGTCCTGCGGGACGACCTTCATCGCGCGCTGCAACTCGTCGAGCGCCTTCGTCTGCCGGCCCCGGTCGGCCATCTTCGCCGCCGCGCGCAGGTCGCACGTCGCCATCTCCCACTCGCGGCGGAGGACTTTCAGCAGCGCGCGCGCGTCTTCAGACAGCCGCTCGCGCTCGCGCGCGCGCGGGACGCCCCACAGCGCGTTGAAGTGCGGGACGAGGCGCGGGGCGACGAAGAGCGAGCGGTTCTTCGCGAGCTTCGCGTAATAGGCACGGCCGCGGCGCATGACCTCGTCCTTGATCGTCCAGGTCAGGCTGCTCTCCGGGTCTTTCTGCACGTTGCGCGGCATGTGCGCGTCGCGCCGGCCGCAGACGGCGACGTAGAGCGACGCGCCGGGCCGGCGCGCGTCGGTCATCGCGGCGCAGAAGCCGGCGCGCTCGATCAAACGCTCGGCCCCTGCCGCGTCCTCGACGCGCCCCTCCGGCTCGCGCGCCCACATGCGGTCGCGGAAGACTTCCACCTCCTCCGGCAGTGCGTTCATTGCCTTCCCTTTCAGGCCTGTTGGAGCTACGGCGCGGTGAGTTTATCAGAAGCGGCAACTTCGGGCGGATATTGGATGGGAGCGACAAAGAACTCACCACGGAGGCACAGAGGACACGGAGGGGGCACAGAGGAAGATATTCTGATCTCTGTGCTATCTCTGTGCCCTCTGTGCCTCCGTGGTGAGTGCGACTTGCGTCTCGCTCAAGCGAAGGGCACAAAAGAACGCGGCCGACGCCGGTCAAACTGGCATCGGCCGCGCTCGTTAAAGCAGGCCGTCAGGCGTTGACGCGCTTAGCGGTTGGGGCTGCTGGCGCGGATGGTCAACTCCGTGCCGGGCTGGAGTTCGAGGTCGTCGCGGCCCTGGACATAGACGGAGCCTGCGCCCGCGCCCGCGCCGAGGACAGCGCCGATGGCCGCACCCTTGCCGCCGCCGGCAATCGCGCCGATGATCGCGCCGACCGCCGTGCCGATGGCCGTGCGCTGAACGGTGCGGTTCGTCTGGTTGTCGTCGCGCACCGTGCCCTCGTTATCGACGCTGACCGTCTCGCCGGCTGTCGTCCTCACGGACTCGACCCACCCGGCGAAGTTATAGGTGCGCCCGTCGCGCAGCCGGATGCGGTCGAAGTTGAAGGTGATCTGCGAGCGGCCCGCCACGCGGCCCGAACGATCCACGCCCGTGACGTGGCCCTCGATGACCGCGCCCTCGAACTGCGCCGGCTCGCGCACAGTCATAGTGAAGCGGTCGTTGTTCTGCGTGGTCTGCGTGCTCAACTGGCTGTTGAGCGTGGCGATGAGCGTCGTGCCGTTGGCGATGACGAAGTCGCCGCTGGTCGAAGTCCCGATGGTGGGCGAGCCGGCCGTGTACGGGCCCGCGCTGTTATAGACGTTCAGGTCTGCGACCTCGGACGTGCGCGTGTAGGTGTTCTGCACGACGACGGGGTTCGCGCCCAGACGCTCCGACCAGATTTCGCGCGTGACGCGAAGGCTCCGCCCGCCCTCGATAGGATCGAAGGTGACGGTGAAGTCGTTCTCGCGGAAGCCGGTCGAGCGGACGACGAGCCGGTCGCCGTTCAGGACGGAGCTGACGCGCGCCTGCATCCCGTTCGGGAGCTGTTCGGGGCGCTCGCGGCCGTCGGCGTCGAAGGTGGTCTGCGGGGCGCGCGAAGAGGCGATGGTCACCTGCGAGCCGCGCCGGTCGATGGCGAGCATCTCCGGCGACTCAAGCCGCTCGATGAGGCGCTCGTAAACGCGCTGCCGCTGGTTGGTCGGCAGGTTGGCCGTCGCCCGCTGGGCCACGGCGCGCGGGTCTTCGCTGCGGCTCACGTCGAGCCGGTAAGTGCCGGTCAGCCGGTTGGCCGCGTTCGTGCCGCCGGGGAAGCTGTTGACGGGGCCGGGCAGCGTGTTCGGGTTGTCCCAGTTCCACGCGACGCTGTAGGTCGAGGCCAACTCATTCAGGTCTGTGCGTAGCAGCGACCACTGGTTCTCCGCGCGCTGGTTCATGCGGTTGCGGCGCATGAAGCTGTCGATGAGCGTGGCCTGCCGCAAGACGTTCTCCACGTCGCCGGCCACGGAAGTGCGGCTGCCGAAGCGCGAGCGCAGCGTGTCGGTCGCCTGCTCGAAGTCGCGGACGAAGCGGTTGATGTCGTCCTCTGTGCGCGTGCCGTCATAGCGCGTGCGGTCGAGCGAGCGGTCGAGGGCCGTGCGGAAGTTATCGGTGCGCGTCTCGATGCGCCGGATCAGCGTGTCGAGTTGCTGGTCGGTGACGCGGTAGGCGCGCTGCGAGCCGAAGACGGGGCCGCCCGTCATCGTGCCTGCCTGATCCCAGCGCCACGCGACGTTGTAGGCGCGCGCCAGGGCGTCGAGATCAGTGCGGACTAGCGTCCAGTCGCTCTGGACGCGCCCGCCGAGCCGGTTGGTGACGACGAACTGATCGATGAAGGCGGCCTGGCGGAGCACGTTCTCCACGTCGGCCGAGACGGACGCGCGGCGGTTGAAGCGGTCGCGCAGTTGATCGGTCGCGGCCTCGAAGTTCTGGATGAAGCGGTTGATCTCGTCCTCGCTCGCGGTGCCGTTGTAGCGGCTGCGGTCGAGGGCGAACGCGGCACTCTGTCGGAAGCGGTCGGCCGAGTTCTCGACGCGGCGGATGAGCGCGTCGATCTGCCGGTCGGTCATCCGGTAGGCGCGCGTCTGGCCTTGCGCCGAGGTGATGCCGATGCTCGTCAGCGCAAGCATCAGCGCCACGGAAATGATCTGTCTAGCTCTGTTCATAACTCTTCCCTCCAAGTCTCGGAAATTGCCTTTGCCTTAACGTCAAACCCGCCCCGAAGCGGCGGCGGCTATTTGCCGCGCCCCGCGGCCGGTCTGCATGAGGGGGGAGTTTCGGAAGTTCCAAGGGAGAGCAGGAACCTTACGCCGCGCGCCTGCGCACGCGCGACGCCTGAGCCGCGGCCGGCCGGATTGCCGGCCCGCAAAAAACTGGTTCACGCCCATGCGCATGCAGTTGCCGGCCAACTTTCCCCGAAAATTGGCCGCCTTCCTGACGCCGGGCGCAAAAAAACCGTGTACAAAGATCGTCCAACTGTACGGCGATACGTATCATGCGGGTTCACGGCGGGACGCCGCACCCGCGGCTAAGTCCTTGCGTCGCAAGAAGTTGAAACATCCCCCGCGTTAACTGTGGCAATTGCCGTGCAACTGGCCGGGCGGCGCTGCCCGCGCCTCGTGCTATCCTTGGCGCAAATTCTTCCGCGAGAGGGTTTCCGGGATGAAAGACACAGCGGCCGTCGTCCTGCACGCGGGGGCGGATCTCTTCGTCGCCACCACGCCGAGCGGCCACGCGCAGGTGCTCGACACCGACACGACGCGCGCCGTCGCGGCCTCGCCGATGGAGCTGCTGCTCATCGCGCTGGGCGGCTGCACGGCCGTCGATGTCGTCTCGATCCTGAAGAAGAAGCGCGAGCGCGTGACCGGCTACCGCGTCGAGGTGCGTGGCGCGCGCCGCGACGAACACCCGCGCGCCTTCACGCGCATAGAGGTGCGACATATCCTGCGCGGCCACAGCCTTTCCGAGCGCGCGGTGGCGCAGGCCGTCGAGCTGTCGGAGACGAAGTATTGCAGCGTCGCGGCGACGCTTCGGCCGACGGCCGAGATCGTCTCCACTTTTGAAATCATCGAAGAGGGCGGTAGCGCGGCGAGCGCCTTGTGAAGTTAGCGGTCTCCCTGGTCGTGCGTTATAAAAAGTGACGGGGCGGCGCGCAAGCTGTTAGAATGCCGCCCGTCCCAACCGAACCCCGAACGGAGGAATTTTTTAGATGGCCGACGATACCCGGAAGCAATGTGCCCACCCCGGCTGCCTGTGCCCGGCGGACGAGGACAGCAAGTATTGCAGCGCCTACTGCCAGGGCGCGGGCGACAACGCCGAAATGTTGTGCGACTGCGGCTGCCCGACCTGCCAGTAAGAGCATCAAACGAACGACGAGCCGGCTGCCGTCTCCCCCGCCCGCCGCGCGTGGAGCGTCAGCCGGCTCTCACTTTTCCCGCCGCGCGGGGCAGAAACTTCTAACGACTCGCGCGCGGCCGCAGTCATAAAACTATCGCCTTGCGATCACGAAACAGGATGCTGACGAACGCGACGCTCACGCTCTCCACGCTGCTCCCGGCGCTGGCCCTCGGCCTCGCCTGCCTCGCGCCCGCGCCGTCGAACACGGCTGCGAACGCGCCGGCCGACGCCGTCCTGTCGTCGTCGCCCCTCGCCTCGGAAGCGCCGGCCGACCCCGCCGCTCTCGATCCGCAGGCGACCGACAGCGCGCTCGCCGAGGTTCGACGGCTCGACCGTCAGGGGCGCAACGCGGGCGGCGAACTCGCGGAGCTTTCCCCGCAGGAGCACATGCGCCGCGCCGCCGTCTATCATGGCAACCGCGCCTTCGAGGAGGCCCGCGCGCACTGGAACGCGCTCATCGCACGCAACCCGCGCGACGCGAACGTCCCGGCCGCGCTCTTCGGCCTCGGGCGCTCGCTCTATCAGGAGCGGCGCTACGAGGAGGCGCTCCCCTTCTTCGAGCGGCTGGGCCGCGAGTTCATCGACCAGAAGGACGGGCGCGAGGGCTTCTACTACGTCGCCGCGACCCTGCTCCGCCTCGGCCGCCCGGCCGATGCCGCCGCGCGCTACGCGGAGTACGCCGAGAAATTCCCCGCGGGCGAGCGCGTCGAGGCCGCCTACCTGAACGCCGTGGATAGTTGGCGCGAGGCCGGCCGCAACGCCGAGGCCATCGACTGGGTCGGGCGCACGCGCGAACGCTTCCGCGGCAAAGTAGCCGACACGAACGCCCTCTTCGCCCGCCTGCGCCTCGATGTTGCCGCCTCCGACTGGCCCTCGGCCCTCGGCGCGGCCGACGAGCTACGCACGAAGTCGCTGCCCACGAACTACCAGATGAACGGCCCGCAGACCTCCCAGCACGAGGTCGCCTACCTGCGCGCCTTCAGCCTCGAACAGTCGAAGCAGAAGGAGCAGGCCGCCGCCGCCTACCAGTCGATCCCCGACCGCGCTTCGAGCTACCACGGCTGGCTCGCCACCGAGCGCCTGAGGAAGTTGGGCGACGCCGCGAAACGAACGGCCGACGCGCGCACGTCGTCAGTCCGCTCAGAGATCAGCGCCGCCGCGTCGCAATACCCCGCGCCGCACCGCGAGATTCTGTTGAAGGCGGTCAGGGGAAAGGATGTCGATCCGCGTTTCGTGCTCGCGATCATGAGGCAGGAGAGCGGCTTCAAGGCGGGCGCGCGCTCGCCGGCCGGCGCGCGCGGCCTGCTGCAACTGACGATTGACCTCGCCAACAAGTACGCGGCCAAAGCCGGCTTCAACTCCGTGAGAGAGGACGATCTCTACCGGCCCGAGGTCAACATCCCCATCGGCGTCGAGTACCTGGCCGACCTCTACGGTATGTTCCCCGGCCTCTACGAGGCGGTCGCCGCCTCCTACAATGGCGGCGAAGACAACGTCGTCCGCTGGGTGCGCCGCGCCGCCCACAAGGACGCGGGCGTCTTCACCTCTGAGATCGGCTTCGCCGAGTCGAAGGACTACGCCATGAAGGTGCTGGCGAACTACCGCGCCTACAAGGCGCTCTACACGTCCGATCTGAAGCCGCAACGCTGAGCTTTCGTTCCGCCGGCACTCGTTAAAGCCGCGCAGGTAAGCCGTGACGGGTGACGGGATAGTAACGTAAGTCGTAAACCGTGACGGGTGACAGGCAAAACGGTCGTCTTGCCTGTCACCCGTCACGGTTTACCGTTCACGGCCTTTCATGGCTCCGGGCTGAAGCGGCCGTCCTCGAAACCGCGGGCGCGCTCGCGGCGGCGCAGGGCGTCGCGCGCGGTGTGCGGGCGCGGGAGGATGCCGAGGCGGACGAGCGCCGGGCGGTACTCGTAGCGGATCACGACTTCGGCCGATGGGCTGCGTTCGAGATCGAGGTTGACGAAGCGCACGTCGTGGCCGACGGAGCGGCCCATGCCCGTCGCCGCGTAGTCCTCGTCGGCGGGCGCTACGTCGCGCGAGCCTGACTGCGCTCGGTTCTCGGCGCGCGCGGGTGGTGAGGACTGGGGCAAACTTTGTTGGGTCGAACTCTCTTTGCCTTCCCCGCCCTCCGCGCGGGGCGTGCCGAGCGGGTAGGGGCGGGGCGGGCGCGGCGTGACGTCGGAGTAGCTCGCGCGCTCGCGGAAGAAGACGGCCGAGATGAGGCCGATGTCTTCGGGGCGACCGAGTTTGTTGGCGTAGGAGTCGCGCTCGTCCGTGAAGTAGAAGCGGCGCGCGCGCGCGCGGCTGACCTGCCAGCCGGAGATCGTGATCGTGCCGTAGGGCTGGATGACCCACTTGCTCGAATCCCATGCGGTCGAGCGGCGCGCGTCGATGCTGTTCAGGCCGTCAACCGAGAGCGCGACGGCGACCCTGACCGGCAAAGGGTTGCGCACGCGGATCGCATACTCCTCGCCGCGCAGCGCCTCCACGTAGAGCCGCCCGCGCGCCGGGTATTTTTCCAGCGGCACGCCCCCAACCAGCACCTCGACCTCGAAAGGCTCGTAACGGACGGGCCGCCGCGACTCCTGCTGCCACGAACTCTCCGGCCTGTTCCCCTCAGTTCCCCGCGGCCCACTGTCCGCCAGCGCGGGCGACCGGACGACTCCCGCAAGCAGCGCCAGCGACAGCGGCGCGGCGATCAACAGTCTCCTCATCCTTCGCTCCTCCCAAAAAAATTCCGGGGCACGAGATGTGAACGCCGCGGGCCGCCCTTTCTTGCGCGGTCGCCGGAAATCCATGCGCTTGCGGGGGCTTCCGCCGGGCCATAAACTGCACACGCGCCGAACGATCCACGGATTTGCAGACAGGAGACCCCCCGTGCCGACAGCCACGCCGCCGCCCTACTTCCCGCAAAACCCCCTTCTCCCGCCCGACCCGAGCCGCTGGAAGAAGATCAGGCTGGCGCTCTTCGGCTGCCTCGCCCTCCTCCTGCTGCTCGTCGCGGGCGGCATCTACGCGGTCGTCTATCTCCTGAAGTGATCCGTCGGGCGGGGTCGCACCGATCAGGCGAACGGCCGGCGGCGCGTGAGGCGCTGTATGAGGACGATGACGGCGAGCAATGTAGTGACGGCGGCCGAAAGTAGGCAGTACTGGCAGAAGGCGTTGAGGACGAAGGCTTGCAGGTAGAGCAGCCAGAGGGTGACGACGAACATCGCCGCGACGAGGACGGCCAGCAGCGTGCGCGCCTTGACGTAGCCGAAGGCCGAGAGCGTCGCGAGGCTGAAGGCCGTGAAGTAGGCCACCGCGCCGAAGGTCGCGAGCGGCACGCCCCACACGGAGGCGTAGGGGCTGCCAAGGACTTCCGAGCAGCCGCTCGTGATCGTGCAGCGCAGCGTGTTTCCCAGGAGGTGCTGGACGGTGAGATAGACCGAGTCGGCCACGCCCACGAGCGCGAGCAGCGCCGCCGCCGCGTCGAGCAGCGTCGAGCGCAGCGTCGGGCCTTCCGCCGTCGCCGCGTTAGTCCTCAGAGATTCGTTCGCCCTACCCACCTCAATTCCCCCCGCGCGATCCTCACTGGCCCGCGAGGGCGCGCTCGACCGCCGCGCTCAGCTTGCTCAGGTCGTTGCTCTCCTCGAACTTCAGCTCGCGCCCGTTGACGACGAAGGTCGGCGTGCCCTGAAACCTGCGCGACGCGGCCCGCCGCTCGTCGTTGACCACGCGCATGGCGGCGGCCGTGCCGTCGATGTCCTGCTGGAAGCGCGTCACGTCGAGGCCGAGCTGTTGCGCGTACTGCACGAAGTACGGCCGGGCGGGCGCGGCCTTCGACCACTCGGCCTGCTTCTCGTAGAGCAGGTCGGCCATCTCCCAGAACTTGCCCTGCATCCCGGCGGCCTCGGCCGCGCGCGCCGCCTCGCGCGCGAAAGCGTGGATCGTCGCGAGCGGGTAGTGGCGGAAGACGACGCGCACCTGCTGCGGGTATTTCGCCAAAAGCTGCTTGACGACCGGGTGCATCCGCGCGCACGTCGGGCACTGGAAGTCGCTGAACTCCTCGATGGTGACGGGCGCGTTCGCCGGCCCGCGCACGTGCGCCGAAGGCTCGACGACGACGGGCGCGGGCTTGGCCGGCTCCTGCGTCGCCGCAGGGGCGGCGGGACTCGCGCCCTGCGCGCCCGCGTTCGGCGTCGCGCCGGTGGCGGCGGGCGGGTCGGACTGGCCGCCCGAAGAGGGGCGCATCAGCAGGAAGCCCGCGCCGAAGGTGGCGAGCAGAACCGCCGCGATGATGACGAAGGGCAGAGCTTTTCTCATACGAGACTGTTGCGGCCGGCCGACCGGCCTTCCTCCGGTGTTAGTCGCGCGGCACCCGCCGGGCGCGCGCCTTGAAGTATGTCAGCCGTGTTAGTATAAATTTCCTTCCACCGTTAGTCATCGCGGCCAAGGCAGTTTTTCAACCGCCGTCCCCCGGCTAAAGGTGAAGGCGCAGACACGCTCGGACGCAAAGGGGGCGGAGAGGCCGACGATGGCACACGACACGGGGCTGACGGTTGCCGGCGGCGGACGCGCCGGAGAGCGCGTCCCGCTCTACGACCGCTTCGCGCGCCTCTACGACATCACCTTCAAGTTCAACCGCTACGGCCGCTCCCTCGAACGCTACCTGCGCGAGCGCGCGCTCCCCCTCCCCGCCGACGCCGAAATCCTCGACGCCGGCTGCGGCACGGGCCTGCTCACGCTCGCCATCCTGCGCACGCTCCGCCGCCCGGCGCGCGTGACGGCCATCGACCTCTCCGCCCCCTCGCTCGCCGAGGCGAAGCAGGCGGCGACGAAGGAGCGCACCCGTCACACCGTCCAGTTCCTACAGGCGAACCTGCTCTCGCTCCCCTTCGCTGACGACTCCTTCGACTTCGTCGCCACGAGCGGCGCGCTCGAATACGTCCCGCTCGGCGCAGGGCTGGCGGAGCTGGCGCGCGTCCTCCGTCCCGGCGGGCACTTACTTCATCTGCCCGTCCGCCCCGCCCCTGCGAGCCTCCTGCTCGAATGGATGTTTCGTTTCAAGACCCACCCGCCCCAGGAGGTTGACGCCCACACACGCAAACACTTCCGCATCGTCGAACGCCACCGCTTCGCCCCCCTCGAACCCATCGGCTGGACGAAAATCGCGATCCTGGCCCAAAAGCCGTGACTGTCCGTGGTCAGTAGTCAGTTGTCCGTTGTTCGAGCTGCCCAGGCCCGAAAGCTCATCTTCGTACGGCCGCGCTATCAACCACACACAACGGACAACTGACCACAGACAACTGACTACTTACGCATCTTGTCGATGACCACCTCCGCGATTGTCGGGATGATGTCGCGGACGCGGCTCTGCTGCTCGGTGAAGGTGACGACGACGAGGCGCGCCCCCCCGGGCAGCTCGACGTAGGCCGCGTCGTGGCGCGTCGTCGAAGTCCAGCCGGCTTTCGACCAGAGGCGCGCGCCGCGCACGTCCTTGAGGGCGATGCCGGTAAAGCCGTGCGCCTGATCGTCCGTGTCGTCGGACTTTCCGGCGTAGTCGCGCTTGAGCAACTCCATCATCTGGAGGCTGCGCGAGGGGCTGACGGCGCGGCCCGTCGCGATCTCCGCGAGAAGGCGCGCGGTGGCGTTCGTCGTCAGCCGGTTGTGATTCACGTTGCCGGGGCCGCGCGACTGCTTCTCGCGCCCGTAGGCGTCCTCGCAGACGGTCTTCTGGTTGACGTTGATGTTCGCGTAGCCGAGCGAGGCGAAGTAGCGGTTGACCCAGTTGCGCCTGCCCTGCCAGACGTTGAAGGCGCGCCCTTCGAGTTCGACGCCGCTCGAAGTGCCGGTCAGCGCGTCCAACACGTAGCCGGTCGCGTCGTTCGACGAATCCACGATCATGTCGCGCAGCGCGCGCCCGAGCTCCGGCGTCATCCTCATTTCCCCGTCTTCGAGCCTGCGGTGCGCGGCGGCGAGGTAGAACAGCTTGACGACGCTCGCCGGGTAGATGCGCGCGTCGCCGCGGAAACTCCCCTGGGCCGGCCGGTCCGGGTCGGCGAGATCGATGACGGTCACGGCCAACTGCGACTCCGCCAGCTTCCTGTCGGCAAACTTTCTCAGCCCTTCCCGCACCGCCGCGTCAACGACGGCCTGAATCTCGCGCGACGCGACGGGCGTGATGCGCGGCGCGGACGCGCGCGCGCGGGGTTGTGCTCTTGCGACTCCGCAGGTCGAAGCAACGGACGCGCCGAGCGCCAGCGCGAGGACGAAAGCGGGGACGAAAGTTCTGCCGTGGGCCATCTGTCTCACCCGATCAGGTTGGCGAAGAGCGTGATGAAGAGCGCGTTCGAGAAGTCGATGAAGAACGCGCCGACGACGGGGACGTAGAGGAAGCTGCGCGGCGCGGGGCCGAAGCGTGCGACGAGCGCCTCCATGTTGGCGACGGCGTTCGGCGTCACGCCGAGGCCGAAGCCTATGTGCCCGGTCGTCGTCACGGCAGATTCGTAGTCGCGCCCCATCAGCGTGAAGACGACGAGCACGGCGTAGAGCACCGTCACGACGACCTGGACGGCGAGGATGACGAGCATCGGCACGGCGAGGCCGGCGAGCTGCCACAGCTTCAAGTCCATCAGCGCGATGACGAGGAAGAGCGCCAGCGCCACGACGCCCAGCGCCTCCATCGCCCGCAGGTTCAGCCGGAACCAGCCGAAACGCTCGTCGAGGTTACGCACGACGGCCGCGAAGACCATCGCGCCGACGTAAGCCGGCAGCGTCACGTTCAAACGCGCGAGACCGGCCCCCACCAGAGCGCCCGCGCCCATCACGGCCAGCATGACGAGCAGGCTCCTCAACAGCTCGCCGCCCGCGAGCGCGTCCGCCGCGTCGCCCGCCGGCCTGCGGTCGCTGAGCGGCGCACCCGCCGGACGGCTTTCCGTCTCGGCGTCATCTTCCAGCAGCGCCGTCGAGCCGATGGCCCAGAACTGTTCGTCGGCCGGGCGCGTCTCGCCGCGCCTATTCTCCTCGCGCCCGCCTCCCTCGCCCGGCGGCGCGAGCCGGAAGCGGCGGATGAGCGCGGTGGCGACCGGGTTGCCGATTAAACTTGAGACGAAGATGCCGAAGGTGGCCGAGGCGATGATGAGCGCGCCCGCGCCCGCGATGCCCTTCTGCTCGAACAGCGACGTGAACGCCAACCCCGTCGCAGGCCCGCCGGTCAGCGTCAGCGACCCGCAGATGATGCCGAGAGCGGGCGGCGCGCCCATCAGCCGCGCGACGCCCAGGCCCGCGACGTTCTGCACGACGGCTGTCAGCGACGCGAGCACGAAGAACAGGATCATCCGCCCGCCGCCCGCGCGCAGCAGCCCCAGCGTCGCGCCGAACCCGATGGTCGTGAAGAAGGCGATCTGCAAAGGCGCGCGCAAGGATGTGTCGAGCGTGACGCCCAGCCCGCCCCGCGCGCGCAAGGCCCACACCAGCACGGCGAAGAGCAGCCCGCCCACGACCGCCGCCGGAATGCTCGCCCTGCGCAACGGCCCGACGCGCCCTTGCAGCCGCCCGCCGACGAAGAGAAACGCGGCGGCCAGCGCGAGCGTCAGCACCAGATCGAGCTTGAGCGTCCGCAGACCTTCGACGACCGTGAACTCCAATGCTCCCTCCGGGCAGAGAGGTTAGAGGTTAGAGGTCGGGGGTTAGGAAAAACTGTTGCCGGCCCTTCTCCGCTACCCTCAAACTTCTGACCTCTAACCTCTTCATCTTTCGTACACGACTCGGCCGTCCATGATCGTCGTGCGGACTTTCGCCTTCTCGATCTCGACCGGATCGACACGGAAGATGTCGCGGTCGAGGATGACGAGGTCGGCGAGCTTGCCGGGCGTGATCGTGCCCTTCACGTTCTCGGCGAACTCGGCGTAGGCCGATCCCCAGGTGTAGGCGCGCACGGCCTCCTCAACCGTGATCTTCTGCGCCGGAATCCACCCGTTGGGGTTCTTGCCGTCGAGCGTCCGGCGGGTGACCGCGCCGTAGATGCTCATGACGGGATCGAGCGGCGCGACGTACCAGTCGGTGCCGAAGGCGAGGACTGCGCCGGAGTCGAGGAGCGAGCGGAAGGCGTAGGTCGTTTCGGCGCGCTTGCGGCCGATGCGCTTCTCGGCCCAGCGGCCGTCGTCGATGGCGTGGTAGGGCTGCATCGAGGCGATCACCTTGAGCGCGCCGAAGCGCGGGATGTCGGCGGGGCGTATGTGCTGCGCGTGCTCGACGCGGAAGCGGCGGTCGCGCGCGCCGTTCTCTTTAGTCACCTGCTCGAAGAGCGAGAGGATTTGATCGTTGGCGCGGTCGCCGATGGCGTGGATCATCACCTGGAGGCCCGCGCGATCCGCGCCGCGCACGCGCTCCGTCATGCGCTCGGGCGGGATCATCTCGTCGCTCGGCAGCCCCGCCGTGTTGGGCGCGTCGAGGTAAGGCTCGTAGAAGAGCGCGGTGGTCGAGCCGAGGCTTCCGTCGGAGAAGCCTTTGAGTCCGCCGACGCGGAGCAGATCGCTCCCGAAGCCCGCGCGCACGCCCGTCGCCGCCAGCCGCTCCCAAGCGGGCAGGGCCGTGACGGCGTAGATGCGCGTCTTCAGTTCGCCGCGCGCCGCGAGCGTTTGATAGACGCCCACGTCCGCGCCGGCCGACATGTCCTGCACGCTCGTCACGCCGAGGCTCGCGGCGTGGTTGGTCGCCGCGCGCGCCGCTTCGAGCTTTTCGTCGAAGGAAGGCGCGGGCACTTTCGCATAGACGAAAGACATCGCCGCGTCCTTGAGCACGCCCGTCGGCTCGCCGGTCCGCGGGTCGCGCACGATCAGTCCGCCCGGCGGGTCTTTCGTCTCCCGCGTGACGCCGGCGAGTTTCAGCGCGACGCTGTTGGCGAGCGCCATGTGGCCGTCGAGGCGGTTGACGAAGACCGGCGTGTCGGGCGTGAACCGGTCGATAAGCTCTTTGGTCGGGAGCGGCGCGCCGGGCCAGCGTTCGTGATCCCAGTCGCCGCCCATGATCCAGCGCCCTTTCGGCGCGCGCGCGGCGAAGTCGCGGATGCGCTCGGCGAACTCCTGCGGCGTCGCGGCGTCGCGCAGTTGGACGCTCGCCAGATGGGTGCCGCCGTCGATGAAGTGGACGTGAGAGTCGTTGAAGCCGGGGAGGGCGAGCGCGCCGGCAGCGTCTATTACGCGCGTGCGCGGCCCGGCGAGCTTGCGAATCTCTTCGTTCGTGCCGACGGCCGCGATGCGGTTGCCGAAGACGGCGACGGCGGAGGCTTCGGGCCGCGCGTTGTCCATCGTGCGGACGGTTGCGTTGACGATGACGAGGTCGGCAGTCACGGCCTGTGCGCCTTGTGCGCCCTGCGCGTCTGTGCGGCGCGCGCTTGAGACCGCGAGCAGGCACGCGGCGGCCGCGACGAGCGCGGCCAGTTTTTTTGCTTTCATAGTCGGCTGATAGGTGTCCGTTGCTGGCAGAGCGGGCGCGTAGTGTATCATTGCCGCGAACCCGTCGGGTAGAAAATTTCCGCCGACCACGCCGAGCTTTTTCGTGGATCAACTGATCGAAAATCTGCGCGCCATCGTCGGGCGTGAGAACGTCCTCGCGGAGCGCGACGAGCTGCTCGTCTATGAGTGCGACGGGCTGACGCAGCACAAGCACCTGCCCCGTGCCGTCGTCTTCCCTTCCTCGACCGGGGAGGTCGCGGCCGTGGTGCGCGAGCTCGCCTCGGCGGGCGTCTCGTTCGCCCCGCGCGGGGCGGGCACGGGGCTGTCGGGCGGCGCGCTGGCCGTGGGCCGGGGCGTCATCGTCGAACTCTCGCGGATGCGCCGGCTCCTCAAACTCGACGTCGAGAACCGCATTGCCGTGATCGAAACGGGGATGGTGAACGAGCAGGTCTCGCGCGCGGTAGCCGCGCACGGACTCTACTACGTGCCCGATCCTTCGAGCGGGCGCACCTGCACGGTCGGCGGCAACATCGCGGAGAATGCGGGCGGCATACACTGCCTGAAGTACGGCGTCACGACCGATCACGTGCTGGCCGCGCGCGTCGTGCTCTCGGACGGCCAGGTAATCGATCTCGGCGGAGCGGCCGGAGCGGCGGGCTACGATCTGCTCGGCGTCTTCGTCGGCTCCGAAGGGACGTTCGGCATCGCGACCGAGGCGACCGTCCGCCTCGCCCCGCTGCCGCAGGCGGTGAGAACCCTGCTCGCGGACTTCGCGGAAGTCGACGACGCGAGCCGCGCCGTCTCGGCCATCATCGCCGAGGGTTTGATCCCCGCCGCTCTGGAGATGATGGACGGCGCGACCATCAGAGCGGTCGAGGCGAGCGTCTTCGCCGCCGGCCTGCCGCGCGACGCGGGCGCGGCCCTACTCATCGAGCTCGACGGACTCGAAGCGGGCTTAGAGGACGAAGCACGACGCGCCGAGTCGATCTGCTGCGAACATGGTGCGCGCGGCGTCCGTCGCGCTACGGACGAGCGCGAGCGCAAAAAGCTGTGGGCCGCGCGCAAGGGGGCGTTCGGCGCGATGGGCCGGCTCGCGCCCGACATGATGATCCAGGACGCGGTCGTCCCGCGCTCGCGCCTCCCCGAAATTCTCGCGGAGACCTACCGCGTCAGCTCCGAATACCGTCTGAAACTCGCCAACGTCTTCCACGCGGGAGACGGCAACCTGCACCCGTTCATCTCGTTCGACCGCAGGGACGCGGACGAGCTGCGCCGCGTCGAAGAGGCGGGGCGCGAGATCATGCAGGCGTGTGTGCGCGCGGGCGGCACGATCACTGGCGAGCACGGCGTCGGCCTCGACAAGAGCGCATACCTCCCGCTCATCTTCTCGGACGACGACCTGGACGCGATGCTCAGCGTCCGCGCGGCCTTCGATCCGTCGTCCCTTTGCAACCCCGGCAAGATCATCCCCGCGCCCCGCGGCTGCGGCGAGGCGCGCGCCGTCGCGGCGGCGACCGCGCAAACCGCAACACGCGAAGTGGGCGGCCGTAACGGGGACGCCTCCGCGGAAAGGGGCGCGGGACGGGTGAGCACGCCGCCTCGCTTCGAGGAGCCGGAGGAAGCGGCAACTTCTGCAAGCTCACCCACGCGCTTCCGGCGCAAGCCCGGCCTGTCACACGGCGCGCGCGGCGTCGATGAGATCGGACAACTCTTCACGCGCGCGCTCGGCGGCGAATGCGTCGAGGCCCGTAGCGGGGCGGTTGCGGTTCTGCCCTCCTCGGCCGAAGAAGCCTGTGAGGGGATGAAGATCGCGGCGCGCGAGGGCCTTGCGTCTTACCCGTCCGGCGCGGGCCTCTGGCTTGGAAGGCGGCGGGGCACTTCGACGGGGCAGCGCGTCGCCATCTCGACGCGCAGACTTAGCCGCATCGTCGAGCACTCGCCGGCCGATCTGGTCGTGACGGCGGAAGCGGGCGTGCCGCTGTCGAGCCTGAACGCGGAGGTATCACGTTCGGGTCAGTGGCTCCCGCTCGATCCGCCGGACGACGGGCGCGCGACGGTCGGCGGAGTGGTTGCGACGGGCATGGGCGGCGCGCTGAGCGCGGCCTGTGGGCCGCCGCGCGCACACCTGCTCGGCGTGCGCGCCGTTCTCGCCGACGGGCGCGCGATCCGCGCGGGCGGGCGGGTGGTGAAGAACGTCGCCGGCTACGATCTCGCGAAGCTGTTCGCCGGCAGCCGCGGCACGCTCTGCCTGCTGACGGAGCTGACCTTCAAGCTCCGCCCTCGCCCCGCACGCGACGCGACGCTCGTCGCCAGAGCTGAAGAGGCGGCAGGTCTGTTCGCGGCGGCGCGTCGCCTGCACGGCGAGCGGCTGCTGCCCGCCGCTGTAGAACTGCTGTCGCCCCGCGCCGCCTCTCGTCTCGATCCAGACGACGCGGGCGGCCACCTCCTGCTCGTCCGCTTCGCCGGCACGAACGCGGCCGTCGGTTGGCAGGTCGGGCGCGCGCTGTCTCTGCTCTCGGCCGAAAAACTTTCCGCGCCGCCGGAAGTGAGCGAAGACGCCGCGCGGCTCTGGGAGTCGGTCGCCGCGCTTCCGCTCCGCGGCGGGCGGAAGCTGTGCTGGCGAGCGTCCGCGCTGCCGTCTCATCTGCCCGAGCTTCTCGCGCGGCTCAAAGATGCGAGCGCGCGTGACGACTCCCTCGCGTGGCACGCGGGCGTCGCGGCCGGCAGTCTGCGCGCGACGCACGAGTTAATCGAAGGGTCGGAGGGGCTAACCACGCTGCTTTCGGAGCTGCGCGAGATCGCACGGCATGGGGGTGGCTCGCTCGTGATCGAGGAGGCTGACGAAGAGGCGGGCGCGGCCCTCGCGACCGCCGGGTTCGACGTGTGGGGCGTCGAAGAGGGCGCGTCGCGGCTGATGCGGGCAGTCAAGGGCGCGCTCGATCCGCGCGGCCTGCTCTCGCCCGGCGTCTTCTAGATCGGTTTGGGATGGGTGTATGGGCGCTGGTATATCAGTACCGCCCGCGGTAGCGGGCGGGTCTCTGGCGACGGCAGCACCCGCCCGCCACCGCGGGCGGTACTGACCCGTACACGCAAACTCGCTCTAGCTTTCGAGACCTAAAACGCGCGGGGCGCGGAATAGATTCAGTGAACTTGAGTGAATCAGGCGTGAAGGCCGGGACGCAACTCGCGGGCGCGCTCGCGCGCGAGGAGGCAAAGCTGCTCGCGTGCATCCACTGCGGGCTGTGCCTCGAAGCCTGCCCCACTTACGTCCACACGGGCGACGAAAACGACGGCCCGCGCGGGCGCATCTACCTGATGCGCGCCGTCGAGGAGGGCCGGCTCGCCGCGGACAGCCGGAGCTTCGAGCGCCACATCAACCGCTGCCTGGGCTGCCGCGCCTGCGAGAGCGCGTGCCCGGCCGGCGTCGAGTACGGCCAACTACTCGAAGCCGCCCGCTCCGATCTCCAGCGCGCGGGCCGTCGGCGCAGCCACACGGATCGCCTGCTCAACTTCGCGCTGCGCCACGTCTGGACGCACCCCTCGCGCTTGGCGCTAGCCTTCGCCCTCGCGCGCGCCTTCCGCGACACGGGGCTCGCGCGCCTGCTGCTCTGGACGAAACTCCCGCGCCTCGTCTCGCCGCGCACCGAGTTCGCGCTCGCGCTACTCGCCGCCTCCGCGCCCGCCTTACCGCAAGGCGAAGTTAAGGGATCGACTCGCGCGACTTCGGCGAGTAAGTCGAGCATGGGGCGGACGGGTTCTGAAGCTTCAGCCGGCGCATCCGCGACAGTCAACGACGGTTCAGCCGGGGCGACTCCGGCGCGCGAATCAACTCCGGCCGGGCGCGCGCATCTCTTCCGGGGCTGCGTGGGCGAGGGGCTGTTCGCGCGCGTCAACCGCGCGACCGAGCGCGTGCTCCGCGCGAACGGCTGCGAGGTCGAAAGCCCGGCGGCCCAAGTCTGCTGCGGCGCGCTGCACGCCCACGCGGGCGACATGGAAGGCGCGCGCCGGCTCGCGCGCCGCAACGTCGAGGCGTTCGCCGCGGCCGTCGAAGGGGGCGCGGCCGTCGTCACGAACGCGGGCGGCTGCGGCGCGATGCTCGCGTCTTACGCGCACCTGCTCGAAGACGACGCGGAGTTCGCCGAGCGCGCGCGGCGTTTCTCAGCGAGCGTCCGGGACGTGAGCCAGCAGTTGGCCGCGACGGGCGTAAGGACGGTCGAGGCCGATGTCGGTGGGGGCGGGCCGGCGCGCGTGACTTACGACGCCTCGTGCCACCTGCTACACGGGCAGCGCGCGAACGAAGAGCCGATGCTGTTGATAGCGGCCGACGCCTCGCTCAGGTTCGTCACGCTCGAAGGCAGCGACGTGTGCTGCGGCGGCGCGGGCGTCTATAACCTGCTGGAACCCGATCTTTCCGCGCGCGTCCTCGCCGAAAAACTCCGCCGCGTCGGCGACACGGGGGCCGACACGCTCGCCACCGGCAACCCCGGCTGCCACATGCAGATCGCCGCGGGCGCTCGACTGGCGGGGCTGCCCCTGCGCGCCTGCCACCCCGTCGAACTGCTCGACGCCGCCTACCGCCGCGCGGGGATGTATTAGCTCTTAGCCGTTAGCGGTTAGCCGTTAGCCAAACAGTTGACGTTGAATTGTGAACGGCAAAGGGGACGCGGCATCGCTAATGCCGCGTCCCCTTTGCCTTCCGGCTAACAGCTAACCGCTAACGGCTAACAGCTATATGCCACGCGCCCGCCGACGAGTGTCAGGCGCGCGCGGCCCTGTTCGTCGAGCGCGACCAGGTCTGCGCGCTTGCCGGCTTCGATTGAGCCGAGTTCGGCGTCGAGGCCGAGCAGGCGAGAAGGGACTCCGGCGGTCATCTGCGCGACCTCGTGAGGTGAAGCGCCGAGCGAGAGCATGCGGCGGGCGGCGTCGAGTATGGTGATGACGGAGCCGGCGATGCTGCCCCGCTCGTTGCGCGTGCGCCCGCCCTCGACCGTGATGCGCTCGCCCCAGATTTCGTAGTCGCCGTCGCCTAATCCGGCGGGCGAGACGGCGTCGCTGATGAGTGCGAGGCGTTCCGGCGTCTTGCAGCGCAGGGCGAGGCGGAGCATCAGCGGGTCGCAATGGACGCCGTCGGCGATCACGTCGCAGGTCACGTCTTCCCGGACGAGGCCCCAGCCGACGGGGCCGGGCGCGCGGTGGTGGAGCGGCGACATGGCGTTGAAGAAGTGGGTCATGTGTCGCGCGCCCGCACGCCGCGCCGCGTCGAGCGTGGCCGTGTCGGCGCGGGTGTGGCCGACGGAGACGAGCCAGCCGCGCGCGGCGAGTTCGCGAACGAGTTCGACGCCGCCCCCGATCTCCGGGGCGACTGTGATCATGTGGGCGGCGCGCGCGGCGCGGAGCGTCGGCAGCCCTTCGAGATTTTCGGGGCCGGCGTAGGTGCGAAAGTAGCGGGTTCGGAGCGCGCCGCACTGCGCCTCGTTGACGAAGGGGCCTTCGTAGTGGACGCCGAGGGCGCGCGCGGCCGGGGTGTCTTCGTGAGAAGACTCAACGATTCGCTGGCGACTCATCAGATCGTCGATTGATGAGACGGCGCGCGCGTAGTCCTGTTCGGGCGCGGGGACGAGAGTCGGGAGCCAGCCCGTGACGCCCTGAGAGGCGAGGAAGCGGGCGACGCGGAGCAGGTCGTCTGCCGACGCCTCCAACGTGTCAACGCCGACCGAGCCGTGGATGTGCAGGTCGACGAAACCGGGGTAGAGGGTCAGACCGCGGAGATCGAAGACGCGGGCCGAGGGGTGGTCGTCCGCACCGCCGTCGCCGAGCACGCGCGCGATGCGTCCCTGTTCGACGAGGACGGCCGCGCCGTCCGCACCGCCGGCGGGCAGCACGACGCGCGCGCCGCGCAGGAGCAGCAACTGCGAAGACTCCGGTTGCCGCCGCGGAGGCCCTGAAAGTTTTTCGTCAGCGTCCATCTGAAAGTTTTTCGTTTGCGCCCCTCCGGCGATCTTCTGTCGGCGTCCCCCGGCCTCACAGCCGCCGCGGCGTTCGAGCTTAACTCTGCCCCAACGTGCGCCCGCCCGCAAGCGGCTCCCCGGAAGGAGCCGCTTGCGGGCGGTTCGGTCGTCGGACGCCGGGCGCGGAGTTAGAAGTAGAACTTCGCGCCGAGCTGGATGACTCGCGGGTCGCGCGCCGTGGTGACGGCACCGAAGTTGGCGGCCGTGATGGCGGTGCTGATGGTGCCGAAGTTGGTGCGGTTGAAGATGTTGAAGGCCTCGCCGCGCAGTTGCAGGCGGGTGTTCTCGCCGAACTGGATGGACTTCATCAGGCTGAAGTCCACGCGGTAGAGCGGCGGGCCGCTGACGACGCCGCGGCCGGAGCTCCCGCCGCGGATGGCGGATGCCGGCGAGTTGGCGAAGCAGGCCGTGTTGAAGAACTGCGCGATGGTGCGCGCGCCACCCTCGTTCGGGTCGCAGAGGATGTCGGGCCGCCCGCCCGTGGCGGAGCTGCCGAAGAAGCCGATCCCCGAAGGGTCGTAGTTAGCGGTCGTCACCGTCAGGGGCAGGCCCGAGTAGGCGTTGATGATGCCCGACACCTGCCAGCCGCCGAGCACACGCCCGGCGAAGCCCCGTTGCGACTGGTACCACGGCAGCTCGTAAACGTAGTTGGCCGTGAAGATGTGCCGGCGGTCGAGCTGCGCGCGGCCGTAGTCCAGGCGTATGTCGTAGGGGTTCTGCGGCGCGGTCGAGCGGTCGGTCTGGTTGTCGGTCAGGTTCTTCGACCACGTGTAGGCCACGTTGATCTGACTGCCGCCGCTGAAGCGCTGCTGCACGTAGGCCTGCATGCTGTGGTAGTTCGAGTTGAAGCGCGGCTGGATCATGTTGATCGCGCGGTAGCCGCGGAAGGGCCTGATCTGATCGAGGATCGTCTGCGAGGCCGCGGTCGTGAACGGGACGGGGACGCCGCTCTCGTCGCGCGCCTGGCACGGGACGAGGGCGTTCGCGGCGTTGCGGCACTGCTGCGTGAGCGCGAAGCCCGGCGGCAGCAGGTTGATGTCAACGATGCCCGGCAGGTGCGTGCCCTTCGAGCCGTAGTAGCCGACGGTGAAGAGGGTCTTCGAGAAGAGCTGGTGCTGAACGTCGAGCGACCAGTGCTGGTAGTAGGGCGTCTTCCACTGGGGATCGACGGCGCGGATCTGCGCCGGCACCGAGGGCGAGACGAAGACCGTGCCGCCGGCCGGGTTGTCGAGCGTCGTCGTCGTCAGCGTGACCGACTGGTTGAACGGCGGGTTGATGCCGATGTTCTGGAGCCAGATGCCGACGAGCACCTGATCGTGGTAGATGCCGTAGCCGGTGCGAACCGAAGTGCGGCCGTTCGAGAACGGGTCCCAGGCGAGGCCGACGCGCGGGGCGAAGTTGGTCTTCGGAGCCTCGGCCACGAACTTGCCGTAGGGCGAGGGCGTGCCGCCCAGCGAGGTGTTCGTCGTGTTGACGATGATGCCGTTTAAGGGATCGCCCGTGCCGGCGACGCGGTTGCCGGCGGCCGTGACCTCCGGCGCGCGCGCCGGGTCGTAGGCCCGCGGATCGAAGTTGGAGAGGCTGTTGAGGGCGTCGTAGGGCATCCCGTAGTAGGTGTAGCGCAGGCCGTAGTAGAGCGTCAGGTTGGGGCGGGCGCGCCACTCGTCCTGCCCGTAGATTTCCCAGTTCCGGGCGCGCAGGTCGGCCGTGATGTCGCGGCTGTGCTGGACGAAGGTGGTCGGCCCGCCGAGGAGGAAGTAGGCCCACTGCTGGAGTATGTTGCGCTGGGCCTGCGTGAAGGGCTGGCCCGTGGCCGGGTTGTTCCCCGTCGTCGGCGCGCCCGTCGTCGGGAACGCGCTGAACTGCCCCTCGTTGAAGCCGCCCAGGGCGTTCTCGTGCTTGCGGTAGCGCGTCCACAGCCCGCCGAACTTCATCGTGTGCGCGCCGTTGATCCAAGAGAGGTTCGCTTGGGCCGCGTGGTTGTTCGAGAAGTTGTCGTAGGGGCCGAAGCCGGTGATGCCGGTGAAGCCGTGGCCCGTCAGCGTCGGCACGCGCCCGCGCGTGTTGGTGAACGGCAGCGGGACGCGGACGGAGGAGGCCACGTCCGTGCGGTTGCGGCCGACCAGCTCGGTCAGGATCGCGCCGTAGGAGTAGGAGTAGCCGCCGTCGAGGACGACGGTCGGGCTGAGCGTGTAGGTGGCGCGGAAGACGTGCGTCTTGCCGGGCGAGTTGGTCTCGGTGGTCGAGACGCCGGGCAGCGGCGAGCCGCTGGAGAAGAGCGCGACCACGTCCTCGGTCGGAATCTTGTCGTTCTGGAAGCGGTAGAAGCCCGACAGCTTGTCGCTGAAGTTGTGGTCGATCTTCAGAATCTCCTGCCGGAACTTCGCGGAGTTGCGCGCCGCCGTGATCAGCGTGAAGTTCGCGCTCGGCTCCGGGAGGTTCGCGTAGAACTCGTTGACGTAGGCCGCGGCGACGGGGCTGATGCGGCCGCGCAGGTCGCGCGAGCGCTCCAGGCAGGTCGTGCCGGAGAAGCGGACGCAGACGTCGATGGGGAAGATGCCCTGGCGGACTTCACTGGTCGGAACCGAGGCCGTCAGCGTCGAGTAGCGTATGTCGTGGCGCCACTCCTGCGAGAAGAAGAAGAAGGTGCGGTTCTTGCCGCTGTAGAGGGCGGGGCCGCCCTCGCCGAATCGCGGCAGATAGACGGGGCCGCCCAGGGTCCAGCCGAAGTTGTTGTAGCGGAAGGGCGGGCGCTTGGCGCGGCCGTCCTCAAGCCCGACGGGCGCGTTGCGGTTGTTGAAGAAGTTGTTGGCGTTGAGCCGCTCGTTGCGGACGAACTCGTAGAGAGTGCCGTGGAACTCGTTCGTCCCCGACCGGGTGACGACGTTGACCTGCCCGCCGCCCGAGCGCCCGGACTCGGCCGGGTAGAGGCTGCGCAGCACGGTAAACTCGCCGATGGCGTCAACTGAGGGGTAGGTCTGGATGGTCAGGTTCGAGCCGCGGTCGGTCGTGTCCGCGCCGTCCACCGTCCAGGTGTTCGAGCTTGAGCGCGCGCCGTTGACCGAGATCGAGACGATGTTGGCCTGGCCCTCCGGGTTCGTCGTGCCGACGTAGGGCTGGTCGGAGAGGCCGGAGGAGACGCCCGGCATGAGCGTGGTCAACTGGACGAAGTTGCGGTTGTTGAGCGCCAGCTCTCTGACCTGCGTCCCCGTGATGACGTTCGCCACCGTGGGGGTCTGCAACTCGACCTGCAGGGGGTCGGCCTCGACCGTGACGACCTCCTCGACGCGCCCCGCCTCGAGCGGGGCGTCGATGGTGCGGCGCTGGTTCACGTCGAGCTTGACGTTGGTCTCGACGTAGCGCTTGAAGCCGGGGGCCTCGACCGACACCTCGTAGGTGCCGACGGGGAGCTGCGGCGCGGAATACTCGCCGCTCTCGCCCGAAGTCAGCGTGCGGACGACCGTCTTCTTCGCCACGTCCGTGATCATCACGG
>DATHBT010000279.1:0-3530 GCA_035295985.1 Pyrinomonadaceae bacterium
CGGGTTACCGCCTCGCCAGTTCACAACTCTCTTCCGGGCCGGGTCAAAGAAGCTCGCGGATGCGCTCGGCCGGACGCGCTAGAACCGCGCGCCCGCCGCGCTCGACGATGGGGCGCTGCAAAAGCTCCGGCCGCTCGACGAGCAGCCTGACGATCTCTTCGTCCGACGGCTCGCGCCCTCCCAGATCAAGCTCGCGGTACGCGGCCTCTTTCTTCCGCAACAGCTCGCGCGGGCTGACTCCCATCTTCGCGATCAACTCACGCAGCTTCCCCTCGCCCACCGGCTCGACGAAGTAGTTCACGCGCTCGTAATCGACGCCGCTCTCACGGAGCAGCCGGTCAACCTCCCGGCACGTCGTTCAAGTCGGCTTCTCGTAAACGGTGATCTTGTCGCTTACCACCAGGAACCCCCTTCAAGCTGTTAGCTATTAGCTGTTAGCTTTTAGCCAAACCAAAAACCAGATCAGAAGCGCGAGCCGAACCTGTTTTGCTTCCGGCTAACAGCTAATAACTAACAGCTAACGGCTTCTTCACGGAAATATCCCGCGCACGCTCGTGGCCTCGGCGACGCGGCCGACGGCGAGGATGTAGGCGGCCGTGCGCATGTCGGTGCGGTAGTGCTGGGCGCGGCCGTAAACCTCGCCGAATGCTTTGCGGATGGTCTGTTCAAGGGCCTCGTGGACGCGATCCTCCGTCCAGAAGTAGGAGTAGCGATCCTGCACCCACTCGTAGTAGCTGACGGTGACGCCGCCGGCGTTGGCGAGGATGTCGGGGATGAGGAAGACGCCCGCGTCCGCGAGCACGCGATCCGCGCCCGGTGTGACGGGGCCGTTCGCCAGCTCCGCGATGATCTTCGCTTTGACGCCCGAGGCGTTCTTGAGCGTGACGCTGTTCTCAAGTGCGGCGGGCAGTAGTATGTCGCAGTCGAGTTCGAGCATCTCCTCCGGGTCAATCGGGTCGGCGTTCTGTAGGCCGCGCAGGCCCTCCGTCTCGGCCTTGTGGCGCAGCGCCGCCTGCACGTCCAGCCCGTCCGCGCGGAAGACCGCCCCGCTCGAATCCGAGGCCGCGACGACGCGCGCTCCGTCCGCGGCGACGAGCCGCGCGATGTGCGCCCCCGCGTTGCCGAAGCCCTGCACGACGACTCGCGCGTCCCTCAGGCCCTCGCGCCCCAGCACGCGGCACGCCTCGCGCAGCGCGTAGAGGCAGCCGCGAGCGGTCGCCTCGCCGCGCCCCTCCGAGCCGCCGAGCGAAACGGGCTTGCCCGTCACCACGCCCAGCTCCGTGTGGCCGCGCACCATCGAGATGGTGTCCATGATCCAGGCCATCGTCTGATCGTCCGTGTACACGTCGGGCGCGGGGATGTCGCGGTCGGGGCCGATGATGGGCGCGATCTCGAAGGCGTAGCGGCGCGTCAGCCGTTCGAGTTCGCCGCGCGACATCGACTTCGGATCGCAGATCACGCCGCCCTTGCCGCCGCCGTAGGGGATGCCGACGGTCGCGCACTTCCACGTCATCCAGGAGGCCAGCGCCTTGACCTCGTCGAGCGTGACGCCGGGGTGGAAGCGGATGCCGCCCTTCGCCGGCCCGCGCGCGATGTTGTGCTGCACGCGGTAGCCCTCGAAGACCTGCACGTCGCCCCCGTCCATCTTGACGGGGATGGAGACGACGAGCTGGCGCTTGGCGTGTTTGAGGATGCCGCGCATGGAGTCGTCGAGTTCCAGCAGGTCTGCGGCGCGGTCGAACTGCTGGAGCGCGATCTTGAAGGGGTTGAGTTCTTCGTGCCCGTTCTGCTGCGGGGACGGGGAAGTTTGGGACATTGCTCGTAGTCCTCTCCTGAAGCTGCGGAGGCCCGGAACGGGGCGACGCCCCGCGCCGTTACGCTCTTGCCGAGTTGGGATGACCGGCGGACGACCCGTGGCTCGTTCGGTGACGGGAGAGACTTGCGAGGGGTGCGCTCGCGTCGCCGGGAACAAGCGGCGCGCGCGCGGAGTCTAACACGGCGCGTCCACTCCCTTAAGACCCGCTCGGCACCGGCTAGAGAGAGGACGAGAGAGATGTTCAATAACCTGGTCGAATCAGGCTCGCACAGGGGAGACCTGGCCCGCAAGGGCCGCTTCATGCTCGGCACGCTCGCGCTCTACGGCGTCCTGCTCGCCGCCTCCGGCGTCGCCAGCGTCGTCGCCTACGACGCGCGGCTCGAACGCCAGACGCTCGAACTCACCTCGATCATCACACCCGTGCCGGTCGAGACCGCACGGCCACCCGAAGACGAACCGCCGCGGCCTCATGGCAACGTGGCGGCGCGCCCCGACGCGTTGACGGAGCGGGCGACGCCAATCGCACGGCTGCGCGACAGCACCACGCCGCCCGAAACCATCTCGGCGCAACCTAATCAGCACAAAGAACTGCCGGACACAGGGCGCTACATCATCACCGGCCGAGACTTCGATCCGCTCGCGGGCGGCCCGCCAGACAGCCCACGCGGCGAAGCCCCTGGCGGCCACCCCGCGCGCGAGCGCGCCGCCGCGCCCGTCCGCGTCAACGTCGCGGAAGACCCGCCGCCGCCATCGCCCACGCCCGCGCCGACGCCGAAGCGGCCCGAAACTCAACGCTTGCCGAGCAGCGTGATTTCCAGCAAGGTGATCAGCAAGCCCGCGCCGCCCTACCCGAAGATCGCGATTGCCACGCACACGCAGGGGCCGGTCAACGTCGAAATCCTGATCGACGAGGGCGGCAACGTCATCTCGGCGCGCGCCGTCAGCGGCCCCGCGATGCTTCGCGCGGCGGCCGAGCAGGCGGCGCGGCAGGCACGCTTCACGCCCACGCTCCTCGGCGGCCGGCCCGTCAAGGTCTCAGGCGTCATTACGTACAACTTCGTGCTCAACTGAGAAAAGCCGTGACGGGTGAACCGCGACAGGAAAAACTGATCTCCTACCTGTTAAGGTTTACGGTTTACCCGTCACGGTACTTTCGCGGCACGCGCCGGCCGACGCCGCAGGTGATCTCGTATGAGATCGTGCCCGAAAGTTTCGCGATCTCTTCGGCGGTGACCGACAGGCCGCCGGATTCGCCGATGAGCACGGCCTCGTCGTCCGGGGCGACGCCGGGCGCGTCCGTCACGTCAACCAGCGTCAAGTCCATCGAGACGCGGCCGACGACGGGCGCGTAGCGTCCGCGTATGATGACGCGGCCTCGGTTCGAGAGGGCGCGCGCGTAGCCGTCTGCGTAGCCGACGGGCAGCGTCGCGATGAGGCTGTCGCGCTTCAGCTCGAAGGTGCGGCCGTAGCCTAAGGTCTCGCCCGCCGGCACGCGCTTGATGAGCGAGATGCGCGTGCGCAGACTCATCACGGCCTTGAGCGGGGCCGGCTGATCCTTCGGCTGTAGCACGTCGCGCCACAAACCGTAGAGCACGCCGCCGGGCCTGACCATCGTGCCGCGCGCGGCGGGATGCGCGAACGTCGCTGCGGAGTTCGACAGGTGCTCGACCGCCGGCTCGTCCCCGGACGCGCGGAAAACTTCGGCGGCCTCGCG
>DATHBT010000280.1:0-7545 GCA_035295985.1 Pyrinomonadaceae bacterium
AAAACAGGTTGCGGGGCGCGGCGCGCTGCTCCGTAAATCCGCAATCCGCAATCCGCGATCCGCATTTTCACTTCCGGCCCCCCGTCATCATCAGCCCGATCTCCTCGTGGCTCGTCGCGGCCGGATCGACCTCGCCGGCGATTTGGCCGTCGTGGACGACGAGGAGGCGGTCGGCGAGGGCCGTGACCTCTTCGAGTTCGGCGGAGACGAGCAGCACGGCGCAGCCCGCGTCGCGCAGGGCGACGAGCTGGCGGTGGATGAACTCGATTGCGCCGATGTCCACGCCGCGCGTGGGCTGCGAGACGAGCAGCAGTTTCGGGTGCTGATCAAACTCGCGGCCGATGATGAGCTTCTGCTGGTTGCCGCCGGAGAGCGAGCGCGCGGGCAGATCGGGATTGGCGGGGCGCACGTCGAACTCCCTGATCAGGCGCGAGGCGCGTTCGCGGATGGCGGAGTTGTCGAGCAGGATGCCGCCGAGGCCCGCCGCGGCGGGCGGGCGATAGTGCGTGCCGAGGATGGAGTTCTCGGCCAGGTCGAAGTCGAGCAGGAGTCCGCGGCGGTGGCGATCTTCCGGTATGTGCGCGATGCCGAGTTCGCGCCGCTCGCGCGCGGGCACGGCCGAGATGTCGCGGCCCTGAAAGTTGATCTCGCCCGCGACGGTCGCCCCGCCCGCGAGACCGGCCAGCGCCTCGATCAGCTCCGTCTGGCCGTTGCCCTCGACGCCCGCGACGCCGACGATCTCGCCCGCGCGCACGTCGAACGTGACGCCGTCAACGCGCCGCGAGCCGTCGCTTGTCGTGACCGAAAGGTCGCGGACGCTCAGGACAACGTCGCCTGTCTTCGCGGCGGGCTTCTCGACGCGGAGCAGCACGTCGCGGCCGACCATCAGGCGCGCGAGTTCGGCCGGGTTCGTCTCGGCCGTCTTAACACTGCCGACGACGCGGCCGTCCCTCATCACCGTCACGTCGTCCGAGATGGCGAGGACTTCGGAGAGCTTGTGCGTGATGATGACGACCGTCTTGCCCTGCTCGCGCATCCGGCGGAGGATGGCGAAGAATTCTTCGACCTCCTGCGGCGTGAGCACGGCCGTCGACTCGTCGAGGATGAGGAGGCGCGCCTCGCGGTAGAGAGCCTTGAGCAATTCCACGCGCTGCTGCTGGCCGACGGAGAGGTTGCCGACTACCGCGTCCGGATCGACGGCGAGCTTGAACTCGGACGAGAGCGAGCGGACGCGCTCGGCGGCGGCGCGCGTGTCGAGCGACAGGGCCGAGCCGGTCTCCGCGCCGAGCACGATGTTTTCGGCGACGGTCATCGTCTCGACCAGCATGAAGTGCTGGTGAACCATCCCGACGCCGAGGGCGATGGCGTCGTGCGGCGTGCGGATCGAGCGCACCTCGCCGTCGATCAGGATGTCGCCGGAGTCGGCCGTGTAGAAGCCGTAGGCGATGCGCATCGCCGTGGACTTCCCCGCCCCGTTCTCGCCGACGATGGCGTGGATCGTGCCCGGCTCGACGCGGATCGAGACCCGGTCGTTCGCCAGCACCTCGCCGAAGCGCTTCGTGATGTCGCGCAGTTCGAGCATCCGATGTGGGTCAGTCGCCCGCGCTCGAAGCCTGCGCCTCGCCCGCGCCTTCGAGCTTCGCGGTCATCGTGATCTCGGCGTTGAGCAGGCGCGAGATCGGACAGCCGGCCTTGGCGTTGTTGGCCGCCGTCTCGAACTGCTCCCGCGTAGCATTGGGCACGCGCGCTGTCAGATCGAGGTGGACACTCTTGACTGTCGGCTTGCCGTCAACCGGCTCCATCGTGACCGTCGCGGTCGTGTCGATCTGCTCGGCCGTCAGGCCGGCGTTGCCCAACTGGCCCGAAAGCGCCATCGAGAAGCAGCCGGCGTGCGCCGCCGCGATCAACTCTTCGGGATTCGTCCCCTGCCCGTCCTCGAAGCGCGTGTGGAAAGAATACTGCGTCTCCGAGAGCACGCCGCTCGCGGAACTGAGAGTGCCCTTGCCGTCCTTAAGCCCGCCCTGCCAGCGCGCTGATGCCGTGCGTTTCATTGCTGTCCCCCTGAGTGGTTTCTTTGAACTTGTAACTTTTAGCTGTTAGCTATTAGCTGTTAGCGGTTAGCCAAACCAAGAACTGGTTGCCGAAATTACTTGAATGACAGCTCGACGGATGAAACTGTCTGCCTACGACACGGCGGACGCCGTGAGCTAACAGCTAACGGCTAATAGCTAACGGCTCTATTTCGCCATCGCGTCCGTGACCTTGATCTCGCCCGCGACGATCTTCTGCTTGGCGGCCTCGACCTCCTGCAAAACTTCGGGCGGGATGAGCGAGCGGTTGTACTCGTCGAGCGAATAGGCCACGCCGTCCTTATCAAGGCCGAAGACGTGGATGCCGCCCTTGAACCGGCCGTTCTTCACGTCGTTGACGATGTCGTAAACGGCGTTGTCCACGCGCTTGACCATCGAGGTCAGGACAAAGCCGGGCTTGACCATGTTCTGGTTGGAGTCCACGCCGATGACGAAGCGGTTGGCGCGGCCCGTCGCGTCCTTGCCCTCCTGCTCGACGGCGTCGAACGCGCCGAGGCCGGAGTTTCCGGCCGCCGTGAAGATCACGTCCGCGCCCTTGCCGATCTGCGCGAGCGCGAGTTCCTTGCCCTTGCCGGGGTTATTCCACGCGGAGTCGGTCACGCCGACGAAGTTAGCGACGACCCGCGCGTTCGGGTTGACGGCGCGCGCCCCCTCCTCGTAGCCGACGCGGAAGCGGTGGATGAGCGGGATGTCCATGCCGCCGACGAAGCCGAGCGTGCCGGTCTTCGACGCGCGCGCCGCGATCATGCCGACTAGGTATGAGCCTTCGTGCTCGCGGAAGACGAGCGAGGCGACGTTCGGCTGCTGGCTGATGCCGTCCACGATGGCGAAGTTGACTCCGGGGAAATCCTTAGCGACCTGTTCGAGGATGGGGGCCTGCGCGAAGCCGACGCCGATGATGAGATCGAACTTGCGCTCGGCGAAGGCTCGGATGGCCGGCTCGATTGAGGTCGGGTTGCCCGGCTCCACGTCTCGCAGCACGATGCCGAGTTCGCGCTCGGCGCGCCTGACGCCCTCGTAGGCCGCGGCGTTGAACGAGCGGTCGTCCTTGCCGCCGATGTCGAAGACGATGCCGACTCTCACGCGCGAAGTGTCGTCGGCGGCGTCCGCGCCGGGCTTACATGACGAAAGAGCGAGCAGGAGCGACAGGCAGAGGGCGAGCGAGAAAATTTGTAGGGGCAGGGCTTGTCCCTGCCCGCCGCGCGGCAGCGCGGAAAATGTTTCGCCGGCATTCTGCGATGAATGTCGGCGTCTCGTTTGAGCGGCCTGTCGGCCGCTACGGGCAGGGACAAGCCCTGCCCCTACGGTTTTCTTCGAGAAGAGAATCATTCGCTGATCGTGTCCTTGATGAGCCTGAAGGGCTGCGCGGGCGGCTCGTCGCTGACGACGTAGGCACGCCGGATGCGGGCGGCGGCGGCCGGGCAATTGTCGCCGCGGCAGAGCAGCAGGCCGAGCGGCTGGCCGGCGCGCAACTCATCACCGATCTTCACGTCGGCGAGGAATCCCACGCCCGCGTCAATCTCGTCCTCGACGCGCGTCCGGCCGCCGCCGAGATCGACGACGGCGAGGCCGACCTCGGCCGCGTCCACACCCGTGATAAAACCGGAGCGCGGCGATTCTACCTTAACCTCGCGCACGGGCGAAGCGGAGAGCACGCCGGCCGGATCGTCGCACGCGCGCGGATCGCCGCCCTGCGCCTCGACGTTGCGCCGGAACGTCTCAAGCCCCTCGCCCGATTCGAGCGCGCGCAGGACGCGCGAGCGCGCGGCCTCAATCGTCTCCTCCAAACCTGATAGCAAGACCATTCCGGCCGTCAACTCGACCGAAAGATCGAGGACGGGCCGCGCGCGCTCGTCCGCATCGCCGCGCAGGAGTTCGACGCACTCGCGCACTTCGACGGCGTGGCCGACGGCCCGCCCCAAAGGCTGGCTCATGTCAGTCAGCAGCGCCTCCGTCCTCACGCCGAAGGAGTTGCCCGTGCGGACGAGCGCCGCGGCCAGATCGCGCGCGCGCGATTCTTCGCGCATGAACGCGCCGGTGCCCGTCTTCACGTCGAGCACGAGCGCGCCTAATCCGGCGGCCAACTTCTTCGACATGATCGAGGCGACGATCAAGGGAATAGCTTCGACCGTGGCGGTCGCGTCGCGCAGGGCGTAGAGCTTGCGGTCGGCCGGCGCGATCTGCTCGGTCTGGCCCATCATCGCGAAGCCGACCCGTTTGATGATCGCCCGAAATTCCTCGACCGAGAGGCGCACGCGGTAGCCGGGGATCGATTCGAGCTTATCGAGCGTGCCGCCCGTGTGGCCCAGGCCGCGACCCGAGATCATCGGCACGGCGAGGCCGCAGGCGGCGGCGAGCGGCGCGATTAGCAAAGAGGTCTTGTCGCCCACTCCGCCCGTCGAGTGCTTGTCGGCTTTGGGGCGCTCGATATCTGAAAAGTCCAGCGACTCGCCGGAGCGCAGCATCGCGTCCGTCAGCGCGAACTGCTCGGCGTCCGTCATCCCTCGCAGGAAGATCGCCATCAGCAGCGCGGCCGCCTGGTAGCGCGTGAAGCGCCCCGAAGTCACCCCCCCGACGAAAAACTCGATCTCCTCGCGCGTTAACTCCGCGCCGTCGCGCTTGTGCGTGATGATGTCCTGTGGGCGCATGGATGGCTGTTAGCTGTTAGCTGTTAGCTGTTAGCTCTGAACATGCTTGAGGGCGCAGTCTTCGATTTGAAGAGCGGTTTCGGAAAAGGCAAAAGCTAACGGCTAATAGCTAACAGCTAATAGCTCTTGCGCAGCAAGACCACCGCGTGGGCGCTGACGGCGCGGCGCTCGCCGACGGCGTCGAGTCCCTCCCCCGTCTTGGCCTTGACGCTGACGCAGTCCGCACCGACGGAGAGCACCTGCGCCAGATTCTCACGCATGGCGTTAATGTGCGGGCGCAGTTTGGGCCGCTCTAAGAGGACGGTCGCGTCGCAGTTGACGACCGTGTAGCCTCGCTGGCCCGCGAGCCAGACGACGCGGGCGAGGAGTTCCAGACTGTCCGCGCCCTGCCACTGCGGGTCGGTGTCGGGGAAGTGCACTCCGAGATCGCCCTCGCAGAGCGCGCCCAAGATCGCGTCGGTGACGGCGTGCGCCAGCGCGTCTGCGTCCGAGTGGCCCACCGATCCGCGGTCGGACTCCAACCTTACGCCGCCGAGGACGAGCGGCTTCCCCTCCGCCAGCCGGTGCGTGTCGTGGCCGGTGCCGATGCGAAACATGAAACCTCAGAGGTTAGAGGTCAGAGGCTAGAGGCTGGTGAGAAAGTTCTGGACTGACCTCTAACCTCTAGCCTCTAGCCTCTGCATTAAGATTTCCGCCAACGCGAAGTCTTCGGGGCGCGTGAGCTTGATGTTCCGCGGGTCGCCCTCGACGGCGCGGACTTCGACGCCGAGTCGTTCGACGAGCGCGCTGTCGTCCGTCGCTTCGAGCCTCGCGGAGGCGGCGTGCTCGTAGGCGCGGCGCAGAACATCAAGACGAAAGCACTGCGGCGTGAGCGCGCGCCGCAAGCCTTCGCGCGGGGGGGTGCCGGTGATGCGCCCGCCCTCGACACTCTTGACCGTGTCGGTCACGGGCGCGACGAGGACGGCCGCGCCGGTCGTGGTGACGGCGCGCACAGTCGCGTCGATCTCTGCGGCCGTGACGAAGGGGCGCACGCCGTCGTGGACGGCTACGATCTCGGTCGAAGAATCGACCGCCTGAAGTCCGCGCCAGACCGACTCGGTGCGGCTCGCGCCGCCGGCGACCACGCGCGCGAGTTTTCTAATCCCGTGCGCGCGTGCGAGCGCGAGCGTGCTGCCAACTTCGGGTTCGGGCACGACCGCGATTGTCGCGCCGATCTCGCCGGCCTCGTCGAAGCGCCGGAGCGTGTGGACGAGGACGGGCACGCCGGCCAACTCGCGGAACTGCTTGCGCGCCGCGCCGCCTTCGCCGCCCGCGGCGCGCGTGCCCTGCCCGGCGGCGACGATGATCGCGACGTTCATAGCCGAAGCGCGCGCGGGAAAGGCTGGGCCGGTTTAACTTCCCTGGCCGTAGCTGCCGCCGCCCTGGTTGTAGCCGCCGCCCTGACCGTAGCCGGCCTGGCCGAAGTCGGACGGCGGCGGGGGCGGGGGTTGATTGAGCGTGACGCCGCCGCCGGGCGTGCCAGCGCCTTGGAGGACGAGCGTGCCGGCCATCATGTCATGCAGGCCCTGCTTGCGCTCGGTGAAGAGCACCATGATGAAGCCGACGGCGCAGATCATGCCCGAAAGAATCTTGCCGAAGTAGCGGCCGGTGGCGCGGCCGAAGCTGATGCGGTTGCCGTCCAGATCGGTCACGCGGATGCCGAGGACGCGCTTGCCGACCGTCCCCTGCCACGAGGAGCTTTCCGTCAGCGCGTGGTAGAGCCAGCCGGCGACGATGCCGACGCCGTACACGAGTATCGACACGCCGACGCTCGCCGCCTGCGCGGCCTCGCCCGACTGCTCAGCGACCGCACCCATCACGCCCATCATCATCCCGAGTGGGCAGGTGACGAGCGTGATGAGCACGTAGTCGATCAGGTAAGCGCCGAGGCGGTGCCAGAAGGTGGCGTACTGCGCGGTTTGATATTGCTCGAACATCAGAGAATTCCCGTTACAGATTCAGGATGGGAAGAGCGTCAAGGGCAAACGCCGCGGGCGCTGACGCGCGGGCGAAAGATTTCAAGCAGAATCGTCGCGGGCGAAGAATCTCTTCCGAAGAGAACGCGGGTTGGTCAAACTAAGGGCGCGTGCTTCGTGCCGCGTCAGCGCGCGGCCGGGTCTTCGGGATTGATGCCGCTGCGCGCGGCGGCCGGCTGCGTGGCGACGGGCGCGGCCGGCTGCTGTGGCGGCGGCTGCGCGGCCTGCGGCGCGGGGGCGGGCGGGCGCGAGTCGCGGTAGGGGCGGCGCGCGCCCGTGTTGATGCCGCGCGTGTCGGTCGTGTGGATGCTGCCGCCGTTCTCGTGCGCCTCGTCCCAGAGCCGGCCGAAGATCATCTTGCCGGCCGTCGTCTGCAAGACCGAGGTGACGGCGATGTCGGCGTTGCGCCCGATCATCCGCCGCGCGTTGTCGACGACGACCATCGTCCCGTCGTCCAGATAGGCAACGCCCTGGTTGTACTCCTTGCCCTCTTTCAGGATGAAGACGCGCATCTGCTCGCCCGGAAGCACGACGGGCTTGAGGGCGTTCGCCAGCTCGTTGATGTTCAAGACGGCGACGCCGTGCAGTTGCGCCACCTTGTTCAGATTAAAATCGTTCGTGACGACGACCGCGCCGAGCTGCTTCGACAGCTCCAGCAGTTTCAGATCGACCTCGCGCACCGCCGGGAAGTCGTTATCGACGATCTGTATGTCGAGCGTGTTGTTCGTCTGTAGGCGGTTGAGCATGTCGAGGCCGCGCCGGCCGCGCTGCCGCTTCGAGGAGTCGGGCGAG
>DATHBT010000281.1:0-17365 GCA_035295985.1 Pyrinomonadaceae bacterium
GTGACGACGCAGCGCCGCACGACGCGCACGGCGCCGGACGGCCGCTTCTCCTTCCGCGTGCCGCAGGGCGCGTACCGCGTCATCGTCGAGGCCGCGGGCCTCCCGCGCTTCGACCGCGAGAACCTGATCGTCGAGCCGGGGCGCGATCTGCCCGTCGAGATCGATCTCAAGGAGGCGTCGAAGGAGGAGCCGGCGAAGGAGGGCGCGTTCGTCGATCCGACCGCGAACGAGGGCGCGACGGGCTTCGCGGGCGACGAGTCTATCGAGACCCGGCCGACGGGGAACCCGCGCATCCGCGAGATGCGCGACCGCTGGCGCGTCAACTTCCCGGAGTACGACCGCTACGGAAGTCCCGCCGGGGGCCGGGACATACAGTTCAAGCGCGGCGCGTGGTACGACCCCTACAACCAGAACCTGATCAAGGGCGACTACCCGATCTTCGGCAACAAGGTCTTCATGATCCTGTCGGCCGAGAGCATCTTCGGCGTCGAGCAGCGCCGCACGCCGATCCCTTCGAACATCAACAGCGCGCGGCCCGGCAGCGCCGAGTTCTTCGGCAAGCCCGAGGTGCTGGGCGTCAACAACATCCTCCAGTTCTCGCTCGAATTCTTCCACGGCGACACCACGTTCCGGCCGCGCAACTGGGCGGTCAAAATCTCGCCCACCTTCTCCGTCCCGAACTACGTCCGCACGCGCGAGGTCGGCGTCATCAACATCGATCCCACGCGGGGCACGAACCGCACGGACTGGCACTTCGGCCTCCAGGACGCCTTCGCCGAGGTCAAGCTCGAAGACACGAACGCCAACTTCGACTTCGTCTCCGTGCGCGCCGGCATCCAGCCGTTCGTCTCCGACTTCCGCGGCTTCCTCTTCACGGACAACAACCTCGGCGCGCGCGTCTTCGGCGGCTTCGACAACAACCGCTACCAGTTCAACGCCGCCTACTTCGCGCAGCTAGAGAAGGACACGAACAGCGGCCTCAACCGCTTCGACCGCCGGCAGCAGAATGTTTACATCGCCAACCTCTACCGGCAGGACTTTCTGGAGAAGGGCTTCAGCGGCCAGCTCCTCTTCGCCTTCAACGACGACCGCCGCAACATCGAGTACGACCGCAACGGCTTCCTCGTCCGCCCCGCCCTGGTCGGCGACGTGCGCCCGCACGCGGTGCGCGTCGGCTACATCGGCGCGAGCACGGACGGCCACATCAAGCGCATCAACCTGACCTCGTCCTACTTCTTCGCCTTCGGCGAGGACGACCGCAACCCCATCGCCGGCCGCAAGCAGACGGTGCGCGCGCACATGGCCGCGGTCGAGCCTTCGATAGACTTCGACTACATGCGCTTCAAGGCGTCGTTCTTCTTCGCCTCCGGCGACGACAACCCGACCGACGGCCGCGCCAACGGCTTCGACGCCATCCTCGATGACCCGAACTTCATCGGCGGCCAGTTCTCCTTCTGGAACCGCGTCGGCATCCCGCTCCTCGGCACGGCCGTCGGGCTGGTGCAGCCCAACAGCGTCATCCCGTCGCTTCGCAGCAGCAAGACGCAGGGGCAGGCCAACCACGTCAACCCCGGCATCTTCATCTACAACGGCGGCGTGGACGTGGAGGTGACGCAGCGCATCAAGACGGTCTTTAACGCCAACTACCTGCGCTTCCACCGCACCGAGTCGCTCGAATACCTCCTGTTCCAGAACCGCATCCGCCACGACATCGGATGGGATTTGAGCGTCGGCGTGCTCTACCGCCCGCTGCTCATCAACAACATCCAGTTCACCTTCGGCGCTTCGATGCTGATTCCGGGCCGCGGCTTCCGCGACATCTACACCGATTCCAATCGCAACTGCCCGCCCAACGTGCAGGACTTCTGCCGGCCCGACGGCGTCGTCATCGACCCGTCGAAGCCGCTCTACAACCTGTTCGGCGCTGTTAAGTTCATCTTCTGATCGGGAGTCCGACGCCCGCGCCCCGCCCGTATTTTCGGCGAGGGCGCGGGGCGCGGCCTCGTCCGTCCGGTCTCATCCGTTAGAGGCCGTCCATTCATACAAGAGGGAGTGACAGGATGCGGGGTTACGGGAAAGCTGATCGGCTGAAGTTGACCGCGCTTTTGGGGGCCGCGGCACTCGTCGCGCTGCTCGCGGCGGGCGGCGCGCGCTCGTCCGCCGAAGGGCGGCGGGCCGCCGAGAATTCTGCCGCCAGCGCGGGTTCGCTCCGCGCGCAGGGGGGCGCTGCCGCCGCGCAGGCCGCGACGCCGCAGCCGGAAGGCTGCGTCTCCTGCCACACCCAGATCGAGCCGATGCACGACACCGACTCCGGCAAGCTGGAGAAGGGCGACCGCGACGGCCAGGGGCTTTCCTGCACCTACTGCCACGGCGGCAACCCGGCCGCCCGCCCGGCCTCGAACTCCGCGGCCGATCAGGAGCGCGCCAAGCGCGAGGCGCACGTCCGCCCGCGCTTCCCCAAGGAGTGGGAGCGCGACGGGAAGTATTCGAGCGCGAACCCCGAGCGCGGGCTGACACTCACGAACCGCGAGAGCTGGGAGTTCGTACGCTTCGTCAACCCGGCCGACCACCGCACGGCGCAGAAGACCTGCGGCGAGTGTCACCAGGCCGAGGTGACGGCCAACGAGTCGAGCATGATGCGCCACGGCGCGATGCTCTGGGGCGCGGCCCTCTACAACAACGGCGGCTTCCCCATCAAGGACACGCGCTTCGGCGAAATCTACACGGAGGAGACGGGAGCGCCGGCGCGCATCATCCAGATTCCGCAGCCGACGAAGGAGCAGCAGCTCGCCAAGGGCTGGCTCCCCTTCCTCGACCCGCTCCCGCGCTGGCAGATTTCGCAGCCCGGCAACACCCTGCGCGTCTTCGAGCGCGGCGGCAAGCGCCGCCTCGAAGTGGGCCTCCCCGACCGCGAGGAAGACCCCGGCCGCCCCGACAAGGGATTGAGCCCCCGCGGCTTCGGCACGAACAACCGCACCGACCCCGTCTATCTCGGCCTCCAGAAGACGCGCCTGCTCGACCCCACGCTCAACCACATGGGGACGAACGATCACCCCGGCGACTTCCGCTCTTCGGGCTGCACGGCCTGCCACGTCATCTACGCGAACGACCGCTCGGTCGTCAACTCCGGCCCCTACGCCAGCTTCGGAAACACCGGCATGTCGGCGACGGCCGACACGACGATCCCGAAGGGCGAGCCGGGCCACCCGATCAAGCATAAGTTCACCAACGCCATCCCGACCTCGCAGTGCATGGTCTGCCACATGCACCCGGGGACGAACATGGTCGCCACCTACACCGGCATGATGTGGTGGGACAACGAGACCGACGGCAACCAGCTCTACCCGGCCAAGCAGTTCGACCCGTCGCAGGACGAAGAGCAGGTCTTGCTCAACCGCAACCCCGAAGGCGCGTCGATGCGCGGCCTCTGGTCGCGGCGCAAGCACGAAGACCGCCTCTCGGCTGAGGACTTCATCGTGCGCGTCGGCGACCCCTTCGGCGAGTTCAACAAGACGGCGAAGCAGACGCAGCTCGCGGACTTCCACGGCCACGGCTGGCTCTTCCGCGCCGTCTTCAAGCGCGACCGGCAGGGCAACTTCATCGACGCCTTCGACCGGCCCATCAGCAACATCACGCCGGAGAAGCTTAACCGCGCCGTCAACTACCGGGACAACGACCCGCGCTCCAACACGAGCCGCGGCCGACCCGGACAACCCGTCCACCTCAAGGACATACACCTCGAGAAGGGGATGCACTGCGCCGACTGCCACTTCCGGCAGGACGCGCACGGCACCGGCATCCTCTACAACGAGCCGCGCGCCGCCATCGAGATCGACTGCAAGGACTGCCACGGCACGATCCGCGAGCGCGCCACGCTGCTCACCTCCGGCTTCGCCGCCGGGCAGGGGATCAAGGAGGGCAGGCTCGTTGCCGAGGAGAAGGGGCGGAACCTGCGCTCCTCCTCGCGCTCGGACGGCCTGTTCACGCGCGACGCGGACGGCCGCCGGATTACCGTCTTCCAGCGCGCCCCGCGCGCCGGCCTGAAGAAGAAGATCAAAGAGGCGGACGGCAAAGAGACGGAGGTCACGCTGCCCGAAGGTACAATCGTGCAGAACTCGCTCGTCGAGCCGGGCCGCTGGTGGCGCGTCAAGCAGACCATCGACACGCTCGACCCGCAGTCGGGCGACTACAACGAGCTGTCGCGCTACGCCAAGACCATCCGGGACGACAACCAGACGTGGGGCGACGTGCCGGCCAAGGACGAGGAGTTGGCGCACGCGGATAACCGCATGACCTGCTTCGCGTGCCACACCTCCTGGATGACCTCCTGCTTCGGCTGCCACCTCTCGATGAAGGCGAACCGCAAGATGCCGAACCGTCACTTCGAGGGCGACGACTCGCGCAACTACACGACCTACAACTTCCAGGTTTTAAGGGACGACGTGTTCATGCTGGGCAAGGACGGCACCGTGACGGGCAACCGCGTTGCCCCCGTCGCCTCGCGCTCGGCCGTCCTAGTCAGCTCGCAGAACCAGAACCGCGAGTGGATCTACTCGCAGCAGCAGACCATCTCGTCCGAAGGTTTTTCGGGCCAGGCGTTCTCCACGCACGTCCCGCACACCGTCAGGACGAAGGAGACGAAGGGCTGCACGGATTGCCACCTCTCGAAGGCGAACGACAACAACGCGTGGATGGCGCAGCTCATGCTACAGGGGACGAACTTCGTCAACTTCATGGGCCGCTACGTTTACGTCGCCGCCGAGCACTCGCTCGAAGTCGCGACCGTCACCGAGCACGAGGAGCCGCAGGCCGTCAAAGGCAGCACGCTCCACAAGCTCGCCTTCCCGGACAACTACAAGAAGTTCGTTGACGGCGGCCGGCAGATCAAGACCTTCTTCGAGCACAAGGGCAACCCGGAAGTCCTCCAGGTGCAGGTTCGCGGCGAGTACGCCTACGTGGCCGCCGGCAAGGGGGGCCTGCGCGTCTACGACATCGCGCAGATCGATCACAAGGGATTTTCGGAGCGCATCACGACCGCCCCGGTCTCGCGCTTCGGACAGCGGTTCTGGGTGAAGACGAAGCACGCGACCGCCGTCGCCGCGCCCACGACGCTCGGCGTCGATCCCCTGCGCTCGCGCCGCCCCGAAAACCAGGAGCAGCCCATCCACCCGATCTACGGCTACCTCTACGTGGCCGACCGCGAGGAGGGCCTCGTGCTCGTCGGGGCGGGCACGCTCCTCGACGGCGACCCGCTGAACAACTACCTGAGCCGCGCGCTCACCTGGAACGAGGGCGGCGTGCTCGACGGCGCGACGAACCTCCACGTCGCCGGCACGCACCTGTACGTGACGACCGACAAGGCGCTCGTCATCCTCGACATCAACGACCCGCTGAAGCCGCGCGTGGCGAGCAGGATTCCCTTCAAGCACGCGCACGCCGTCGCCGTCCAGTTCCGCTACGCCTTCGTCGTGGACGAGGAGGGCTTCCACGTCGTTGACGTGACCGACCCGTCGAAGGCGCGGCTCGCCGAGGGCGCGCGCGTCCCGCTCCACCACGCGCACGACGTTTACCTGGCGCGCACCTACGCCTACGTCGCCAACGGCAAGGAGGGCGTCGCGATAATCAACGTCGAGAAACCGGAAGAGCCGAAGCTCGACCAGATGTTCTCGGCCGACGGCCAGATCAACGACGCGCACCAGGTCAAGGTCGCGATGACGAACGCTTCTCTGTTCGCCTACGTCGCCGACGGCAAGAACGGCCTGCGCATCCTGCAACTGACCGACCCCGAAACGATGCCGACCTACGCGGGCTTCAGCCCCCGGCCGCAGCCCCGGCTGATCGCCAACTTCAAGACGCTCGGCCCTGCCGTCGCGGTCTCGAAGGGCTTGGATCGCGACCGCGCCGTTGACGAGAGCGGCAACCAGATCGCCGTCTTCGGCCGCCGCGGCGCGCGCCCCTTCAACCTCGCCGAGATGCAGCGGATGTACATGAAGGACGGCCAGCCCTTCACCGTCTCCGACACGCCGACCACGCAGGCCCGCGACTTCAAGGCCGCGTCCGCAGGCAACACGCGGACGCGCCCCGAATCCGCGTCGCCGTCCGAACGCGCGGAGCAGGACGCGGGCGCGGCGGGGCCGAGCCTCGTCAAGTCGGCCTTCGTGAAGCTGCCCTCGGCCGCCGCGCTGGGGTTCGCGGGCGTGGGACTGCTCGCGGCCGGCTTCGGCTGGCGCAGGCTCCGGCGCAGGCGGCGCTCGCGTTAGCCTTCGGGCCGGGCGAACGCCCGCGCCGTAAGAATGGCGGCGCTGTCGCTCCCCGCGGCGACAGCGCCGCCGAACTTTTTACGCGCCAAGCGTGAACCCCGGACGGCGCATCCCGCGCGTTAACTCTTGCGGTGCGAGCGTTTTCACACCGCGGCTGAGTTTTACACGGGTGAGGTGCGAGACAGTGAGGTTTCTATGAAGAGCCTGCGCGTTCACATGATGGCCTTCGCCCTGTTCGCGTCGCTTCCCTTCCAGACCCGCGCCCAACAGCCGCGGCCCCGAATCGAGATCGACCCGAACGCATCGAACTCCGTGACGGCCGTCGCCTTCAGCCCCGACGGCCGCTTCCTCGCGGGCGCCAACGCGAACGGGACGGTCAAGCTCTGGAACCTCGTCACGGGACGCCGCAATCGCACGCTGCGCGGCCACGCCGGGAGCGTCAACGCCGTCGCCTTCGGCCCCGACGGCAACGCCGTCGCGGGCGCGGGCGACGACAAGACGGTGCGCGTGTGGGACGCCGCGACGGGCCGCGAGGCCAGGAAGCTGACGCACGACTCGCGCGTGCTCTCGGTCGCCTTCGGCGGCAACAACCTGCTCGCCGCCGGCTGCGCGGACGGCCACGTCAAAGTGTGGGACGTTGCCACGGGGCAGGAACTCCGCGCGCTCGCGGGCCACACCGGCGGAGTGTTCGGCCTCGCCTTCGCGCGCGACGGCAGGACGCTCGCCAGCGGCAGCGCAGACTCGCTGCGGCTCTGGGACGTGACCACGGGCGGCAACCCGCGCACGCTCAGAAGCTCGACCGCCCCGTTCACTGCCGCCGCCCTCAGCCCCGACGGTAAGCTGCTCGCGGCCGGGCTACGCGGAGCCGTCGTCCGCGTCTGGGATGTTGCAACGTCGCGGCCTTTGCACGCGCTCACAGGCCACGCGGCCGAGATCACTTCGCTGGCCTTCGGCGCGGACGGCACGCTCGCGAGCGGAGACGCGGGCGGAGCGGTTAAGCTCTGGCGCACGGCCGCGTCGAACCCGGCTGCGGCCCCGCAAACCGGGCTGCCGTCCGAGCTGAGATCCTTCTCGGCGGGCGCGGCGACGAAGTCGCTCGCCTTCGGCGTGGGCGGGAAACTGCTGGCGACGGCCGCGGCCGGCCCCTCGGCGAAGCTGTGGCAGGCTGAGACGGGTCGCGAGCTGGCGAGCCTCGTCGCGCCGGATGAGCGCGAGTGGATCGTCTTCACGCCGGTCGGCCACTACGACGGGACGGCCGGGGGGATGCGCGCGGTCAATTTCGTCCAGTCGGGCCAGCGCGTGCAGATCGACTCCTTCTTCGAGCAGCTCTACACGCCGAAACTGCTCGCGCAGGTCGTCCTCTCCGCGCGCGGGCCGGAGGGCGCGGTCAGCCCGCCGCCCGGCACGTCGAACAAAGCGTTGCTGCTCGGCACGCTCTCCGCGCCGCGGCGCGCGGGCGTTGACCTGACCGGCGCGGTGAAACTCCCGCCGCTCGTTAAGATCGCGCTGCCCTCCGCGGCAGCCGCCCCGACGCTGCGGCGAAGCGCCCCTGTCGCGCCCGCGCAACCGCAACCCGGCGCGCGCGGCGTCGGGGACGATCTGGCGAAGGCCGAGGCGGCGACCGTCACGGTCGAGGCGTGGGATCAGGGCGGCGGGGTTGACGAGATACGCCTCTACCACAACGGCAAGCTCGTCGTCGAAGACAAAATCGTTGACGCGCCGATGCCAGAGCCGCCGCCGGGCGTCGGGGGACGCGTGGCAGGCGCGCCCGCGCCCATGCAGGCAATCACGAAGAGCTACCGCGTCGCGCTCGCGCCCGGCGAGAACGTCTTCCGGGCCGTCGCGCTAAACGCCGACCGGACGGAGTCGCAGCCGGCCGAGGCCAAAGTCGAGCAGCCGGGCGGGCGGGCGACGGCCGACCTCTATCTGGTCGCCGTCGGACTCAACGAGTACAAGAATCCGAGGTACAACCTGAACTTCGGCCGCGCCGACGCGACTGCCATCGCGGACGAGATCGGGCGGCGCGGCAAAGGCATCTTCCGCAAGATCGATAAGCAGTTGATCCTCGACTCACAGGCCACGCGCCAATCAATCGAGGCCGCGCTCGGACGTGTCGCGTCGGCCGCGCAGCCGGGCGACGCCTTCGTCTTCTACTACGCGGGCCACGGCGTGATGAGCGAGGGCGCTCAGGGCGAGCAGGCCGAGTTCCACCTCGCGCCGCACGACGTGACGCAGCTCTTCGGCAACGACGAGATGCTGGCAGAGCGCGGCGTCTCTGCGCGCCTCCTGCGCGAGTGGTGCAGGCGGATAGCGGCGCAGAAGCAGCTCATCGTGCTCGACGCCTGCCAGGCCGGCGGCGCGGTCGAGACCTTCGCGGCGCTGCGCGGCGTGCCGGAGGAGAAGGCCATCCTGCAACTGGCGCGCAGCGTCGGCATCATCATCCTCGCCGCGACGGGCACTGAGCAGGTGGCGGCCGAGTTTACGAAACTAGGCCACGGCGCGTTCACCTACGCGCTGCTCGAAGGTCTCTCCGGCAAGGCCGACGGCGGAAGCCAGCCCGACGGCAAGATCACGGTCAAGGAACTCGAAGCCTTCCTCAACGACATGGTGCCCGAGCTGACGCGCCAGTACCGCGGCACGCCCCAGTTCCCCAACAGCTACTCGCGCGGTCAGGACTTTCCGCTCGGCGTGAAGTGAGGAAGGCGGTTGTCCGTTGTCCGTGGTCAGTTGTCAGTTGTTTGAGCTTATTAGCTCAACGCTTTCGACGTAGCGCGCAAGCCTGCTAAGCGTTAACAACGGACAACGGACAACTGACCACGGACAACTCTTAGCGAGTTTTCATCCACTCGACGCAGGCGCGGAGATGTTCGCTCATCCGTTCGGGCGTGTCCTGGTGTATGCGGCCGTGGCCGGGGAGCACCCACTCGAAGCGGTAATCGAGCAGCCGCTCCATCGAGTGCGTCTGTTCTGTCCACGAGTACCAGCAGGTGGTACGGAAGGCGGTCAGCGTCCGGCGGGTGGGCGACCACGCGAGGTGATCGCCTGTGAAGAGGTATTTTTCGCGGTAGAGCAGACAGGCGCTCCCGCGCGTGTGGCCGGGCACGGGGATGACCGTCAGATCGTCGTCAAGAGCGACGGCCGCGCCGCCCTCTACGACGTACTCGACGCCGAAGCGGGCCGCGCCGTCGTCGGCGTGCATGACGCGGCGGAAGTTAAAGCGGCGCGCGTAGCGTTCGTGATCAGCCACGTCGTCGCGGTGCGTCAAAAACATCGTGCGCACGCCGCCCAGCTCCTCGAACTTTTTGACGAGCCGCGAGGAGTAGCGCGGCGAGTCCACCAGTACGTTCCCGCCCTCGACCTCCGGCCGCACGATCAGGTAGCTCCACGCGCCGAAGCTCGACTCGGCGTTGAAGCCGCAGTAGTAAACGTTCTCGCTTAAAAGTTCGGGGAAGGCTTCCGCGCCGGCGCGCGTGTCGTACTTGCCGCGCGCCGTGCCGATTGAGGAGGTGGGGCAGGCGACGAGCGACATGAGCGCGCGGCGAACCTCCTCGTCCGTCTCCGGCTGGCGGAAGACGCTCGACTGATCGCCGTGGTCGCGGAAGGTTCCGGGGGCGATCTGGCGGCAGGCGTCGCAGTCGATGCAGGTGGAATCGACGTAGAAATCGCCCACCACGTTTTCGGGCAGCCGGAGCGCGGGTTGTGCCATGAAGAACTCCCGCGACGATCTTGCCGCCCGGCGCGGGAGAAGATCAAGCGGGGTCGCGCACGCCGCGCGCGGCTCACTGGCCCGGCGGCTTGCCGAGTCCGGCGACGAGGATTTCGGAGAGGCGCGACATGAGGTGGAGCGCAGGGTTGTCCACCGTCCAGACGACTTCGGGCATGTCGTCGCAGGTGATCGCCATCGCGATACGCCCGCGCGGCGAATAGACGACGCCGACGCTCGAACGCAGGGCGTCGAGCGCGCCCGACTTCGTCGCCTTCGGCACGCGCCACAGCGCGCGGCCGATTGAGTCCTGCCCGCGCTCGCGCCTCAACAGCTCGATCATCTGCTTCGACGCTTCGGGGCTGACCACCTCGCCGCGCTCCAGCTTCTCCATCAGCGAGACCATCTCGCGCGGGCTGGTGCGCCCCAGCCCGTACCGCTTGTTTTCGGGGCGCTTCCCCTCCTCGCTGTCCCCGCCGCCGAAGACTTTCCGCATCAGCCGCGTGTCCTGAAGGCCCAGCGACTGCATGCGCGCGTTGACCGCGTCGGCCGAGACCGTGTCGATGACGAGGTTCGTCGCCGTGTTGTCGCTGAGGGTCATCATCAGCACGACGGCGTCGCGCAGGGTGAGGCGCAGGCCGTCGTCGAATTCATTCAGGATGCCGGAGCCCCCGACCTTCTTCTCCTTCGTCAGCACCAGCTCCTCCGACCACTTCGCGCGCCCTTCGGCGACGCGCGCGAAGGCCTCGACCATGACGGCCAACTTGATCGTGCTCGCGGTGCGGACGCGCTCTTCGCCGCCGAGCGAGTAGGTCGCGCCGGTGTCGAGGTTCTTGGCGTAGAGCCGCACCGTGCCGCTGAAGGCCGCCGCCTCGGAGCGCACGCGCGCGTCGAGCCATTCGGGCGGCGAAGGCTGCGGAGACGGGGACGGCGAAGGCGTGGCGGTCGGCGACGGCGGGGGCGGCGTGCGCGCGGGCGACGCCGAAGGCGGGTTCGTTTGCGCGGCGGCGCTCAGGCAGCAGGCGAGCAGCGCGGGCGCGAAGAGGGCGGTTCCGGTTCTCATCAATTCCGAGGAAAGTTTCGGGGCAAGCTGTTCGAAGCGCAGTACGGCGTCCCCGCGCCGCGCGAAGGTCGCGGCACACACCGCGTGTCGCTACGGACTGACCGGCTCTGAACGGTCGTCGCCTAGAAGCGGCCCATCAACGCCAGGATGATCACGATAATCAGGATGATCCCGAGGATGCCGCTCGGGTAGTAGCCCCAGCCGCGGCTGTGGGGCCAGGTCGGGACCGCCCCGAGCAGCAGCAGGATCAGGATGACGATCAGGATCGTGCGCATGGCTACCCTCCTCTTCGCGGGGCCGTAACCCGTCGGGCGCGGCCCCCGCGGATGCTGTGTCTTGCGGGCGCGAGGTTAAGCCGGGCGCGGCCTCCCGGTCAAACAATTTCCTCCCGCAGCCGGCCGCGCAGACTCAGCGCGCGGTGGCATGGCGTTCGAGGTAGTCGAGGACGACATTCGACATCACCTTGACGCCGACGACTAGGCTCTCCTCGTCCACGTCGAACTCGGGCGTGTGCCAGCCGGCGGTGATGCCGCGCGCGCGGTTGCCGACGCCGAGGAAGTAGTAGAAGCCGGGGACGATCTTCTGGAACTGCGAGAAGTCTTCGGCCGGCATGAATGGCTTGAGCGGGAGGACGTTGGCCTGTCCGACGACGCGGCGCATCGTGGGCAGCGTCTCCTCGACGAGCGCCGGCTCGTTGTAGGTGACGGGGTTGCTGCCCTCGAAGTTTAGTTCGTAGGTCGCGCCGTAGGCGGCCGTCACGCTCTGCAACGTCTCGCGCATCATGGCGATTGAGCGCTCGCGCACCTGCTCGTTGAGCGTGCGCATCGTGCCGGTCATCTTCACCTCGGGGGCGATGACGTTGAAACGCTGCCCGCCGTTGATGGTGCCGACGGTGATGACGAGCGGTTCGAGCGGATCGATGCGGCGGCTGCGTATGTTCTGGAGCGCGAGCACGCACTGGGCCGCGACGACGACGGTGTCGATGCCGTTGTGCGGCTGCGCGCCGTGCGCGCCCCGGCCGCGGATGGTGATGTTGAAGGTGTCGGACGAGGCCATCGCCGGCCCCGAGTGGTAGCCGATCTGCCCGGCCTGCACGTTAGGCTCCGTGTGGAGGCCGAAGATGGCCGCGGGCCTGGGGTTTTCGAGCACGCCCTCCTTGATCATCAGGGGCGCGCCGCCCTCCTCGCCCGGCGGCGGGCCTTCCTCGGCCGGCTGGAAGATGAACTTCACGCTGCCGCTCATCTCGCCGCGCATCTTGCTCAGCACTTCCGCCACGCCCAGCGCCACGGTCGTGTGAACGTCGTGCCCGCAGGCGTGCTTGACGCCCGGATTTTTGGACTTGTACGGCACGTCAATCGTCTCGTTGATCGGCAGCGCGTCCATGTCCGCGCGCACGGCGACGACCGGGCCGGGCTTCGCGCCACGCAATAACGCGACGACGCCGTGGCGCGCAACGCCCGCCTTCACCTCGTCGAGTCCGAGCGCCTTCAGCCTCTCGGCGACGACTCGGCCGGTGCGCTCCTCGCGGTTCGACAGCTCCGGGTGCATGTGAAAATCCCTGCGCTGCTCGACGAGCTTGGGCCTCATGGCCTCGGCCGCCTGCGCCACACGCTGCTCCCGCGCCGCCGTGGGGATAGGCTGCCGGGTCTGCGCGCCGGCCGGCCAGCCTGCGACGGCCGCGGAGAGCGCCAGCAGAAGCGGCGACGTAAACCTCGGACGTGTTCTCGCCATCACTGACTCCGAAGGCAGGTTAAAGTTGTTGCGCGTGGAATTTACCCCAACGCGCTGCCGCGCACAACGCAAAGCGGCGGGCCGGGCGCGCGACCGTGCCAAACCGTCCATGATCCTTTTTGTCCGCGTCTGGCGCGTAAAGATACGAGAGGCCGGAGCTTTATCAGTTAGAACCAGTGGCAAATACTGAAATGTTTTTAACATGATTCGCATGATCTGTTTAGGAGCCGATTCAGAAATCTGCGTTTTCTATGACTACCAGATTCTGCTGCGAGGCAGGCTTGCGTTTTTTCACCAGGTGCGATAAACCTTGCTTCTTCATGTCAACTTACTCCACCGCGCCTCCCTCTGCTATGAGGTGCGTGCCGCCGCCATAAGAGTCCGAGTTGCCGAATTACTGAATCTTCCAAAAATTGTGAAGGAGACTGAGACGTTTCCGCCGGCTTCAGTAGTCCCCGGCGGAGAAGTCCACCGCGAAAGAGGCCAGTAAACTTTCACGACGCCCTCCCTCGCCTGCCGTCGTGCTCGGTGGCCGGAAGACGAGCCGGGGATAAGACGCCATCATCCCCGTGTTTTCTCTTTATTCCCTGTCCAAAGTGCCCCCCTCGCGGGATCGCGGCCGGGGTGAACAGGGTAATGCCCCTAGTGATAGACAACGCAAAGTTGCCTCGTGTCCCGCACGCGCTCTGGGCTGCGCCCGGCCGCCCCCGGCACGGCGCTCCCTCACCCGTCGAGCCGGTGGACGCGCGGCTTGTCGGCCTGATGAGGGTGATTCTGGCCGCCTCCGCGCTCGTCGTCATTTACATCGATCCGGCCGAACCCGACCGCCTCGTCCCGCTCACCTACACCGCGTTGGGCCTCTACACAGCCTATAGCCTGACGCTCTACGTGCTGGCCGTCCGCCGCCCCGAACTCATCCCCGTGCGCTACGTCCACTGGGTTGACGCGGCGTGGTATCTGCTCTTCATCTCGCTGTCGAGCGGCACCAACAGCATCTTCTTCATCTTCCTCTTCTTCGCCATCCTGGTGGCCTCGTTCCGCCTCGGGTTCGGGCACGGGCTGGCCGTCACGCTCGTCGCCGCCTCGGCGTTCACCCTGCTCGGCTACCTGACGACGCCGGCCCCGCTCTTCGACTGGAACCGCTTTATGCTGCGGCCCGTCAGCATGCTCGTGCTGGGCTACATGATCGCCTACTGGGGCGGGCTGGAGCTGACCTTCAAGCGCCGGCTCGGCTTCCTTAAAGAGGTCAACCGGCTGTCGAACCCCCGCTTCGGCGTCGATCAGACCATCTCCTCGCTCATGGAGCGCCTGCGCAACTTCTACAACGCGGACTCCTGCGTTCTGATCGTGCCCGCGCACGACTCGGAGGACTACTTCATCCGTAAATCCGAGCGCGATCAGCCCGACAACGCGCTACGCGCCCTGCGCATGCCGGCCGTGGCGTTAGGGCCGCTCGTCTCGCTGCCCCTCGATCAGGTCGTCATCTACAACTGCCCGAAGGGGCGGCTGTCGCACGCCCCCCGCTACGTCGCCGTGCCGGTGCGCGGCGCGGACGGGGAACGCGGGCGCGAGGGGCTCCGAGCGGCGCGCCAGTTGGCCGAGGTGCTCGGCGGCTCCTTCATTTCGCTCCCGCTCAACACTAGCGCGCCGAGGCCCGGCCGCTTCTACCTCGTCTGCACGGAGGGGACGTTTGACGTCTCCGACGTCGATTTCCTCCTGCAGGTGGGCGAGCAGGTGCAGCCCGTTGTCGAGAACATACAACTGCTCGACAACCTCGCCACGGAGGCCGCCGAGCAGGAGCGCGAGAAGATTTCGCGCGACATACACGACAGCACCGTTCAGCCCTACATCGGCTTCAAGATGGCGCTCGAATCCTTCCGCCGGAAGCTGCCGGGGGACGGCGGGCTGGCGTCGGAGATTGACGAGTTGATCGGGAAGGTGGACGAGGGCGTCGCCGATCTGCGCAGGATCATCCGCGGGCTGCGCTCGAAGGGCGGGGGCAGCGGCGACACGCTGGTCGAGTCCATCCGGCGGCAGGCCCAGAAGCTGACGGCCTTCTACGGCATCCAGATCGACGTCAGGGCCGAAGGCACGATCAGAGTCAACGACCGGCTGGCGGCCGAAGTCTTCCAGCTCGTCCGCGAGGGGCTGAGCAACGTCCGCCGGCACACGACGGCGAGCCGTGCCGTCATCAGCCTGCGGTGCCTCGACTCGCACCTCTTCGTCCGCATCGAGAACGACGGTACGCCGGGCGCACCGCCTTTCGTCCCCGGCTCGATCACGGGGCGGGTCGAGAGCGTCGGCGGCCGTACGGCCGTCGAAGTGGCCGAGGACGGCTACACCGTCGTCTCAATCGAAATCCCCATTTGAGACCGGAGGGTTGCCGAGCGGTATGACAACCAACGGAACGATCCGAGTCCTTCTCATTGACGACCACAAGAGCCTGCTCTGGGGCCTCGCCAAGCTCATAGACGGCGAGAGCCCGCGGATGCAGGTGGTGGGCGCGGCCTCGAACCGCGCCGAAGCCTTCGCCCTCGCCGCCGAGAAACAGCCCGACGTGATCCTCCTCGACATAGACCTCGGCGCCGACGGGAGCACGCTCAACTTCCTGCCCGACCTGCTCCGCGAGAGCGCCGCGCGCGTGCTCATGCTGACGGGCCTGCGCGGGAGCGACGTCCACGACCGCGCGGTCGAGCTGGGTGCGAGGGGCGTCGTCCTCAAGGAGGAGTCGCCCGACGTGATCATCCAGGCCATCGAGAAGGTGTCTGCCGGCGGTTACTGGCTCGACCCGGCGGCCCCCGGCCGCCTCGCCAGCCGGAAGGTTAACGAGGAGGAGAAGAAAGCGCCGCCGAAGCCGGAGGGCATCGAAGAGCTGACGGAGGCCGAACTGCGCGTCGTCGAGCAGGTCGTCCGCCAGGCCAGCAGCACCAGCAAGGAGATCGCCGACAGCATGAACATGAGCGTCAAGACGCTCAACAACCACCTGACCAAAATCTACAGCAAGCTCGGAGCCAAGAACCGCCTCGAACTCTTCATCTACGCCCTCAAGAACAACCTCGCCGACCTCTCCTCCTGAGTCGCCCCTCCCCGTCTTTTTTTGCGGCGGGCCGTAAACGCCCCGCGCCGCATCTCCGTGCGCCCTCCCGCGCCCGCGCACACGGGGCGCGGCCCTCACGGCGTAGGAGGATCTTCCTATCCCGCCCCCCGAAAACAGGGAAACGACTCCCATAAAAATAGGGGAACGAGTCCCATGAAATTAGGGAAACCCCTCCGATGCGCGGGAAGCGCAAAGGCTTTAGTATCCGCGCCATGCTGATTCGCTCCCCGGCGGGGGGAGATGAAAACAGACGGGAGCGCCGGGATGCTTGAGATGACAGAAAGAAGCGCGGGCGCACCATTGAAAACTTACGGCGGCCCGGAGCGCAGGCAGCAGGCGAGGCTCGACGGCCCCTTCCGCGTGCGGGTGACGGGGGTCGATTCGGACGGCAACGCCTTCGACGTGGAGGCACTGGCCGACAACGTCTCGGCCGGCGGCTTCTACGTGAGGCTCCCGCGCGGCATCCAGCGCGGCGCGCGGCTCTCGGCCACCATCCTGCTGCCGAAGACGACGGGGCGGCTCGGGCGAGACAACTGCCTTGCGGCGCACGGCCGGGTCCTGCGCTCGGAAGTACTGACTGACGGGACGAGCGGCGCGGCAGTCGAGTTCGCCAACCACCTGTTCCTTTGAAAATTTCTGCGGGTGTCGCGCACAGGGATGCGCCCCGCTAGTTTGAAAAGTTTAATTTTAGGTGAGGGTCGGTAACGGCCGGCAGACCTCTCGCCCCCCATGACGCAACTCCCGCCGGCCACTAACACTCATCTTTGAGTTAAGGAGACAGAAAAGCTATGCGTAAACTCACGATCCTCGGCGCGTTCGTCCTCGTCGCCGCTCTCGCCTCCGTCGGCGCTTTCGCACAGGCCACGGGCGACTTCAAGGTCACTGGCACCTCTTACGGAAACTCAGGCGACGCCGATGGCGGCGATGTTAACATCGCGGGCACGGTCAATCACGGCGCGATACAGAGCGGGAAGTCCGTCAACGTCGAAATCGCTTACGAGTACTCGTTCGAGTACACGAAGACCGTGACGGTCAACGGTGTCAACACCATTACCATCCCGGCGAAGTGTCCCTCGACCGAGAACAACCAGGAGTGCAAGAACAAGACGCCCCAGTCGCACCCGCAGCACTTCCAGCCCACGATCATCAATGAGCCGTACACCACCACGACCGTCCTCTCCTTCAACGGCACGGACGGCATGACCTCGATCACCGCCCCCACGGTGGTCAACGGCCGCCTCAATCCTAAGGGCAAGATCACCGGCTACAACTGGGCGAAGGCGCTGACAATCGCCCCCGTCGACAGCCTCGTCTCCGCCAGCGATATCCCCGAGGGCGGCACGCTCGTCCCTGGCTCCGTCCAGATCACGAAGGTCTCCTACGCGGCAGCCCTGAAGGACAAGGAAGGCAACGTTATCGCCGACACGCTGAACACGGGCTGCCTGTTCGGCTGCAACTAAGCGGCTAGCCCACCCGACCCGCTGCCGGGTTAGTCACGAGAGGCGGGCTTT
>DATHBT010000282.1:0-11668 GCA_035295985.1 Pyrinomonadaceae bacterium
GTCCGATTCTTCGTCCTCGCGCAGTCGCGCGCGCCAGCCGCAGGCAGCTCGCGCGGCTGCGCGAGGACGAAGAATCGGACGACGAGTCGGCCGGCGCATCGGCCGGCGCGTCGCCCACGCCCGCCGCTTCGCGCGACGCGCGCGATCAGAACGCGGCCGAACGCGACGCCGAACGCGCCCGCGCCGATTCCCCTCCGCGCCCATCCGATTCCGCGAGCGCCAACGCCGGCCGCGGCGCGGCGTCCGAGCAGCTCTCGGCGCGCGAGCGTTACGAGCGCGGCGTCCGGCAGTGGCAGTCGAACCGCACGGCCGCGCTGTCCGACTTCGCCGCCGCCGCGCAGGCCGGCAACTCGGACGCCAACTACTATCTCGGCCTCAGCCTCGTCGAGGGCCGCGCCGTCGGCTCGCTCAGCCGCGGCCAACTGGTCGCCGCCCTCAACTACTTCCAGCGCGCCCGACGCGGCCGACACTCGGCCGACGCGCGCCGACACGAGGAAGAACTCGGACGCGAGTACGACCGCCGCCGCGCGGAAAACCGTCAACCGTGACAAGTGACAGGTGACAAGTTAAAATCCGTGCTCCCGTGACGGCCGGCCGCCCGTCACACATCGCCATGAAGTTCTCGCTCGTCGCTCGTCGCGCGGAAGCTCTTTCCCGTCACCCGTCACGGTTCACCTGTCACGCTCTTTATGCCTGAGTTAATCATCAAATACCCCGACCGCGCGCCCGAGACGTTCCCGCTCGGCCGCCTGCGGATCACCATCGGGCGCTCCGCGCGCAACGACCTGTGCGTGCCCGACCCGTTCGCCTCGCGCGTCCACGCCGAGGTGCGGCGCGAGGGCGACTTCTACGTGCTGCAAGACCTCGGCTCAGCCAACGGCACGCTCTTTAACGGCGGGCGCGTCGAGCAGCCGATCCCGCTCGCGCCGGGCGACCGCATCCAGATCGGCGAGACCGAGATCGTCTTCCACGATCAGGCGCTGGCCGCCGCGGGCGCGACGATGATCGCCGACGGCGCGGCCTCCGTCCCCGAAGCGACCATCGCGCTGGATTCCGGCCACCGCACCACGTCGGGCCTGCTCGAAGCCATCGAGGGCGCGCGCACGCAGGGTTCGGCCGAAAGCCCGCGCGCTTCGGCCGCCGTCACGTCGGCCAGGACGCAGCGCGACCGAACCGTCATCCCGGCGGGGCAGGGCGACCTGCTCGCGCTCATCAGCAAGGTGTCGGTGACGCTGCTCGCGCCCGCCACGCTCGACGAGACGCTGCGCCAGATCGCCGCGCTCGTCTTCGAGGCCGTGCCGGCCGAGCGGTGCGTCATCATGCTGCGCGACAAGGAGGGCGAGCTGAAGGTGCGCGTCGCCGAGCAGCACGGCGCGAAGGGCGAGGTCGGCGAGATCCGCGTCAGCCGCTCAATCGTCGGTGAGGTCGTCGATAACGGCCGCTCCGTGCTCACCTCGGACGCGCAGCACGATCCCCGGTTCGCTTCGAGCACGATGACCATCCAGGGCATCCGCTCAGTGCTCGCCGCCCCGCTCGGCGTCGGCGAGAAAATCTTCGGCATGATCTACGCCGACTCGCCGCTGGCCGAGGCCAAGTTCTCGCAGGATCACCTGACGGTGCTCACCACGCTCGCCTCGGTCGCCGCCATCCGCGTCGAGAACGCGCGGCTCATGGAGGAGGACCTGGAGCGCGAGCGGTTCGAGCGCGAGCTGCAACTGGCGCGCGAGATTCAGCAGCGCTTCCAGCCCTCGGCCGCCCCGCACACGCCCGGCTACGAGCTGCAAGGCATCAGCTTCCCCTGCTACGAGATCGGCGGCGACTACTACGACTACATCCAGCGGCCGGACGGCCGCCTGATCATCGCGCTCGGCGACGTGTCGGGCAAGGGGACTTCGGCCGCGCTGATGATGTCGTCACTCCACGCCGCGATCCACGCGCAGACCTCGGCGCACCAGTCCGTCGTCGGGACGATCACGGCCGTCAACAAGTACCTCGCCGAGACGATCCCCGAGAACCGCTTCATCACCCTCTTCTGCGCCGAACTCGATCCCGTGACCGGCAACCTCGTCTTCATCAACGCCGGCCACAACCCGCCGCTCATCGCGCACGCCACCGGCACGATGGAGCAGCTCGCCGCGGGCGGCGTGCCCCTCGGCATCATGGCCGACTTCGCCTTCCGCGAGGGGCGCACGCAGCTCCACCCCGGCGACGTGCTCGTCATCTACTCCGACGGCGTCACCGAGACGCAGAACGCGGCGGGCGAGGAGTTCGGGCCGATGCGCCTCTACGACGTGGTCTCGCGCAACCTCGACGCCTCGGCCGCCGGCATCCGCGACCGGATCGAGTCGGCCCTGACCAAGTTCGCCCAGGGGATGGACGCCGAGGACGACATCACGCTCGTCATCGTCAAGCGCCAGGCCGAGGGCGTGATAGTCGCGTCGTCGCGGGGCTGACCCGTCGCGCACAGTTAAGCGCGCGCGCGCGCCGCCCGCGGCACCGCCCAGGAATTTCCGCGCCTCCTCCCACCGAAGAGGCGTCCCCGTCACCACCCTCAAAGGAGAAACGGCCATGCCACAGACAGGAACCGTCACCGCCAGCGAGCTGCGCCTGCGCTCGACCCCCTCGTCCTCCGTCAGCAACAACGTCATCGCGACGCTCCCGCGCGGCACGCGCCTGCAAATCCTCGAAGACCGGGGCGACTGGCTGAAGGTCACGGCCAACGGCCGCACCGGCTTCGTCAGCGAAGCCTTCGTCAGCAAGGACGTTGAGACGCCCCCGGCCGGCGGCCAAAGCTCGACCACAGCCTCACAGCCCGCCGCCCCGGGCCAGCCCGCAGCGGCGCAGCCCTCGTCGGGCGGCCGGCAGCCGTCGCCCGCGTCGCAGCCGCTCCAAGCCGGCCCGGCCCCCGCGCCCGGCTCCTGCAAGTTCGTCGGCAACGACGCCGTGACGCCCGACGGGAAAGTCTTCGGCAAGAAGTTCAAGCTGGGCATCTTCAACTTCGGCCAGACCTCCATCGGCCAGTTCGTCGCGGCGCACCGCGACCTCTTCCCCGGCGTCTCGCCCTCGCGCCTGCGCGTGATGGAGGCCGTCTCCTCTAACGAGGGCAAGCTAGAGGCGATCAACACCTGGGACAGCGCCTTCCTCACCTTCGGCTGCTTCCAGTGGACGGTCGGGACGGGCAGCGGCGACGGCGAGCTGCCCCCGATGATCGACCGGCTCAAGCAGAAGAGTCCGCAGGTCTTCCAGAAGTACTTCGGCCAGTTCGGACTCGACGTGCAGCTCTCGCCCGGCCGCCCCGACACGGTGCGCCGCGGCTTCTTCACGCTGAAGGGCACGGCGCTCAAGACGCCGCAGCAGAAGGAGCAGTTGCGCTCGCTCGACTGGGCCTACCGCTTCTGGCTGTCGGGGCACGACGACACGGTGAGGCTCGCCGAGATCGAGCACGCGATGGACAGGGTCGATCTCTTCTTCCGCTGCCCCGAGTGCCTCATCAACACGCGCTTCGTCGGCGACTACGTCAGCAGCGAGTACGGCGTGGCGCTCCTGCTCGACCAGCACGTCAACCGCCCCGGCCACGTGCCCGGCACGCTCGCCCGCGCCGTCTCCACGCTCGTCGGGCAGCTCGGCTCGGACTCGCCGCAGACCTGGCAGGACGCGCAGGAGCAGAAACTCCTCACGCTCTACCTCCAGAGGCGCGCCGAGACCAACATGACCGACTCCGACGCACGCGCCCGCAAAATCCTCGACGCCGTCCGCGCCGGCCTCGCCTCCGACAAGCGCGGCTCGTACCGAGTCTAGCTGTTAGCTGTTAGCCGTTAGCTGTTAGCCGTTAGCTGTTAGCTAAAACCAAAGGCGGGAGGCGATCCCGGTCGAGATCGCCTCCCGCCTTCTTTCTGGCTAACAGCTAACGGCTAACAGCTAACAGCTATTTGCGCGGGACTGTCCAGACGTAAACCGTCCGGTAGAGGTTGCGCCAGGGGACGCGCACCGTTCGGTCGGGCCGCCAGTCGCCCATGCGGAAGTCGTGCGAGACGATGCGCGCGCCGGCGGGCAGCTCGCGGAGCAGCTTGGGGCGCAGGCTGAGGTTGATCGTGTCGGAGAGGTAGAGCGTCACGACGGTCGCGCCGCGCAGGTCTTCGCGGTAGATGTCGCCCGCGCGGAAGGTAACGCGGTCGGCGACGCCAGCGCGCCGCGCCGCCTCCTGCGCCCCCGCGACGAGCGCCGGATCGATCTCGATGCCGACGGCGCGGACGCCGTAAGCCTGCGCCGCGCGGATGGGGATGCGGCCGTCGCCGCTGCCGAGATCGTAGAGCACGTCGCCGGGCGTGAGCCGCGCTTGTCTCAACATCTCCTCGACCGTCTCCGGCGGCGTCGGGATGAAGGCCACGTCGGGCCGTCGGCGCGGGCGTGAGCCGTTTCGCCGCGCGCCCTTCTGCGACAGGCCGGCGGGCGCGCAGATGGCGACGGCCAGCAGCAACACCGGCAGCGCCCCGAGACGCGCGGCGCGGCGGCGCGAGGTCTTTCGCAGGCTCATCACAGCAAACCCCTTGTCCTTAAACTCTCCTCGATCCGCTCGGCCGAACGCTCGCCAACGCCGTCAACGAGTTCGAGGCCGCCGCCCGCGACGAACTTGCCGAGGTCTTCGAGCGAGGAGATTTTGAAACGCTGGTATAACGTCGCGGCCGTCCTGACGCCGACGCCGGACACGTCCAGCAGATCGAGCACCGTCTCCGGCGTCTCCGCCGTCAACTTTTCGTAAGCCTCGAACGTCCCGCGCCCCAGCATCTCGACGACCTTCGAGCTGATCGCCTTGCCCACGCCCGGCAACTCCTGCAAACCCTTCAACCCGCCCTCGCGCGCGATCCTCTCAAGCGGCGTCGGCCACGTCTCGATCACCTCCGCCGCGTTCCGGTACGAGCGCACGCGGAACTTGTCCTCGCCGCGAATCTCCATCAGCAGCGCCAGCCGCTCGAACCGCCGGGCGATCTCGTCGTTGGTCATAAAGCAGGGGCTGGGGATAGAGCTTGGGGATAGGGAAATCGGTTTTAACTAACCCCAAACCCCGGCCCCCCATCCCTCGTGTCCGAGGCATCCGAACCGGCGTTATGATACTCTAAACAGTTCCACTCCCAGCAAACTTTCACCTTATTCGAGGAGCAGTGATGAACTTCAGAAGACTGATGAGCCTGGCCCTGGCGGCCCTGTTCGTCGTCGCCCCGTTTGCGGGCGCGGCGCGGGCAGACGAGGGCATGTGGGCCTTCAACAACGTCCCGCGCGCCGAGATCAAGCGCCGCTACAGCTTCGACGTGACCGACGCCTTTTTGATGAAGCTCCAGCAGGCCTCGGTGCGGTTCCCCAACGGCTCCGGCTCCTTCGTCTCGCCCGACGGGCTGATCCTGACCAACTACCACATCGTCGAGGACTCCGTCGGCGAACTCTCCACGGCCGAGCGCGACTATGCCAAGGAGGGATTCGTCGCCCGCACCCGCGCCGACGAGCTGAAGATTCCCGGCATGGAGCTGAACGTCCTGATGTCGATTGAGGACGTGACGGAGCGCGTCAACAACGCGGCCAAGCCCGCCGCCGCGGCGGCCGAGGCGTTCGCCGCCCGCCAGGCCGAGATCGCTTCAATCGAGAAGGAGTCTTTGCAGAAGACCGGCTTCAAGAGCCAAGTCGTCACGCTCTACCAGGGCGGCCGTTACAACCTCTACCGCTACAAGCGCTACACGGACGTGCGGCTCGTCTTCGCGCCCGAGTTCCAGGCCGCCTTCTTCGGCGGCGACCCCGACAACTTCGAGTTCCCGCGCTTCAACATCGACATGGCGCTCGTGCGCGTTTACGAGGGCGACAAGCCCGCGCGCGTCGAGAACTACTTCAAGTGGTCGCAGAAGGGCGCGAAGGAGGGCGATCTCGTTTTCGTCACCGGCCACCCCGGCTCGACCCAGCGCCTGAACACCGTCGCCCACCTCGAATCGCTGCGCGACGTGAGCATCCCGCTCGTCGTCCGCATGCTGGAGCGGCGCGAGGCGATGCTGAAGAAGTACATGGCCGGGGGCGAGGAGCAGACGCGCCGCGCGCAGTCGGAGCTCAACAGCATCCAGAACTCCCTGAAGGTCTATCGCGGCCAGCTCAAGGGTCTGCAAGACCCGCAGCTCGTCAACTACAAGAAGACCTCGGAGCAGAAGCTCGCGGCGGCCGTCCGCGCGGAAGAGCGGAGGCAGAAGGAGTACGGCGACGCCTGGGAGTCGATCACGAAGGCGCGCGCCGCCGTGCGCGACATCGAGCGCGACCGCCGCTTCCTCGATCTCTCCGCCGCCTTCAACACGCCGCTCTTCCAGTGGGCGCGCGCAATCGTGCGGCTGGCCGAGGAGTCGCAGAAGCCGAACGAGCAGCGGCTGCCCGCCTACACGGACGCCAACCGCGCCTCGCTCGAACACACGCTCTTCGCCGAGACGCCCCTCTACGCCGACTTCGAGAAACTGAAGCTCACAGACTCGCTCGACTTCATGCGCGAGACCTACGGCGCGGATCACGAGCTGGTCAAGCGCGTGTTGCAGGGTAAGACGCCCGAGGCGCGCGCCGCCGAGCTGATCGACGGCACGAAACTCAAGAGCGTCGAATTCCGCCGCGAGCTGGTCAAGGGCGGGCAGAAGGCGGTCGAGGCGTCGGACGATCCGATGATCCAACTGGCGCGCAGCATCGACCGCGAGGCGCGCGAGGCCAACCGCCGCTTCAACACGGAGGTGCAGGCCGTCGAGCGCGCCTCCTACGCCAAGATCGCGCGGGCGCTGTTTGAGACCGAGGGCGAGCGCATCTACCCGGACGCCACCTTCACGCTGCGCCTCTCCTTCGGCGCGGTGCGCGGCTACACGGAGGACGGCAAGAAGATTCCGCCGTTCACCACCCTGGGCGGCCTCTACGAGCGCGCCGAGAAGATGGGCAAGTTCCCCTGGGTGCTGCCGCCGCGCTGGGTGGCCGCCAAGTCGAAGATCGATCCCAAAACGCCCTTCAACTTCGTCTCGACGAACGACATCATCGGCGGCAATTCGGGATCGCCCATCGTCAACAAGGACGCAGAGCTGGTCGGCCTCATCTTCGACGGCAACCGCCAGTCCTTGGTCGGCAACTTCTACTACGACGAGTCGGTCAACCGCGCCATCTCGGTTGACGCGCGCGGCATGCTCGAAGTCATGCGTAAGGTCTTCGGCGCGGATCACCTCGTCGCCGAGCTGACTGGCACGGCGGCCAAGGCGCAGACCGCGGGGAAGTAGCTGTTAGCAGTTAGCTATTAGCTGTTAGCAGAAAGCAGAAGACGAGAAGGCGGGGAGCGGCCGTGACTGGCCGCTCCCCGCCTTAAGTTTTAGCTAACAGTTAACAGCCCTACTCCGTCAGGTTACGGTCGAGGACAAGCGCGCGGACGGCGGCGTTGAGCTGCGCCTGCAAGTGAGCGCGCTCCTGCGCGAGTGATTGCTTCTCCTTCGTCAGTTGCTCGATGCGCGTCTCCTGCTGGTCGGCCTTCTGGACGTAGCGGCTGATGAGCTGGCGGGCCTCGGCCGTCGAGTTCAGGGCCTGTATGTTTTCGCGCAGGCGTTTCTGATCCTCGCCGATCTCCTCGATCTCCTCGTCGATGGCCGAGTCGCGGGCGTCGAGTTCACCGATGCGCGTCTTGAGGTCGATCAGCTTTTGCAGCGCGGCGCGCGTCTGCTCGTCGATGTAGCGGCGGGAGAAGAAGAGGTCGAGCTGCGGGCGCGTGAAGTCGGCGAGCGCGTAGGACTCCATCAGCGCGCGCCGCTCGGTGACGGGCAGCTCCGCGCGCCCGTTCGGTTGCAGCTCGACGCGGAAGCGGTAGTAGCGGTTGCTGCGCCCCTCCGGCGCGGCCGTCGCCTTCGTCAGCTCCCAGCCCTGGCGGACAGGGTGCTCGACGTAGACGACGCGCGGCCGGTCGGTCTGGTTCGTGATGGCGTAGATCTTTTTGTCCTCCTGGAAGTAATGAACCTGGAAGACGCCGTCCTTGATGCGGACGACGGAGGCGGGCGCGCGATCCGCCTTCTGCTGGACGCCGACGAGTGTGCCGAGATCGAGCGCGAAGGAGACGAGGCGCTGCTCCTGCGGCTTCAAGCGCTCCATCAGGGCCTCGCCCGCGTAGGCGTTGCCGTCGATGACGGTCAGCGCGCCGTCTTCGAGCGTGAGGCCGGATGTGTTCTTCAGGAGCAGCCCGCTCATCGGGCGGTCGCGGCGCACACTCTCGTTGAAGATCGAGACGCGCGCGCCCTCCATGCGCGTCTGCACGATGGGGATGAGCGCGGAGCGGTCGCGGCGCACGGTGACGGGCTGCTGTATCTGGTACTCGAAGAGATCGCCCACCTCGCCGCCCTCGGCCGCGGCCTCGACGCCCGACTGCCCGCTCGAAATCGCGTCGCTCAGGTTGGCCTCGGCAGCGGGCGGGGCCGCGCCGGGCGACACCATGGCGAGGCCGGTGAAGTTGTTTGCGCGCTCGCCGCGCCCGCCCCCGCGGCCGTTGAGGGGCAGGTTTCTCAACTGCCGGCTGGCGATTGATCGCTGCGCGTCCCTGCCCGTGACGGTGACGGTCTCGGAGACCGAGCCGACCCGTAGGTTCACGCCGATGTTCGTCGGGGAGTCCGCGCCGACCGCGACGTTGGTCACGTTCGTCTGGGTGAAGCCGGGCGCGTTGACGGTGACGGTGTAGCTGCCGGGCGGGAGCTGCGAGGTCTGGAACTCACCCGTGTGGGAGGTCTGCGCGGTAAATGTCTGCCCCGTCGAGTTGTTCCTGACTATGACACTCGCGTTCGCGACGGCCGCGCCGTTCGGGTCTGTCACGACGCCGCCGACCGTGCCGGGCGAGCCGTAGCCGCCGGCGAGCAGCGGGTCGTGCGTCTGCGGGTGGAGTTTCAAGTCGGCCGGCATCGGCACTACGGGGCGGTAGCGGTAGAAGGGCTGCTGGATGGGTTGGATGAATGAGATCGGCGTGCCGGAGATGAGCGAGAGCTGCACGTCGAGCCAGTCCTCCTCGCTCACGTTATCGACGATGGCCCAGCCCTGGAAGAAGGGCTTGCCGGTCGAGTCGAAGACGGTGCGGTAGGTCGTCTTCCAGATCGGGGCGGCGATGGTGTAGCTGACGACCATCTCGCGCGCGCCCGCGCCGTCCGAGGTGACGACGATGGTCTTGGCGTCGCGCCGCCGCGCCGAGGCCGTCGCCCGCGCGAACTCGCGCACGTCGCGCCGCGTGCCCTCGTCGGCCAGCCTGACGGAGCGCACGTCCGAGAGATCGAAGCTCATCAGCTCGCCAGTCTCCGAGGTGATGACGAGCGCGTGCCTCGTGGCGGGCGTCGGCTTGTCGTCACCGTCCGGCCTGCTCATCTGTCGCTCCTCGACCGTGAGGATCGCGCCCGTTGCCGACGCGCCCTGCTTAGTCGTGACGACGACGCGCGCGCCCTGCAACTGCGCGAGTATCCCGGCGAGTCCGCCGCCCCCGTCGGTCTGCGAGGGGACGGAGAAGGGGATGTCGGCCATGCGCGCGGCGGGCGGGGCCGAGGAGTTGTAGCTCACCGCGCCGATGCGCCCCTGTCCGAGATCGAGCACGACCATCGACTTGAGCACGTCGTCCACCTGCGACTGCTTGAACGAGAGCGCGACCTCCGCGTGGCCCGTGACCGTGCCGCGCCGCTCTATGTGGGCGACGCCGTTGCTGTAGAGGATGACGCGGCGGATGGGGAGCGTCTGCGCGCGGGTAGCAGTAGCTTCGCCCTCGCGCGGGCCGATCTCCTGCCGGGCGGGCGGCGCGGCGTGGGCCGTGCGGCGCGCGGGGCGCTGTTTGGCGAGTGCGAAGGCGGGGAAGGCGAAGAGCGCCGCGGCAAGCGACGCGCAGATGAGCTTGTGCTTCATGGGCTGGCCTCCTCAGGCGGAACGGAAGGGTTCGGACGAATTAGAGACAGACGTGTCCCCGTACGAGGCCGGGAGACTTTGGCCTGTGGGATGAACGCGCGAGGTGCTGCTTTCTTGATGCCGTTTCGGGAAAACGGGTTGACCGGCCCGCCCCCTCTCGCATCCAACCTACACGGCGCGCGTGGCACGCTAAGTGATTGCGTATGCCGGAAGGGGCGCGGGCGTCGCGTTAGAGTACAACGGGCGGTCAGGCGGACGGATGGACGAACGGTTGAGGGCGGGATGAAATTTTCTCTGGCATCGGGGCGGGTTCCTTTATTGCTGGCGGTCGTCGCGGGCGTGGCGCTGCTGGCGATAGGTCTGGCCGTGGGGCTGCGCCGCCGCGCGCCCGTCCCCGAGCCTGCGATGCACGCGCCCGAAACGGTCGCCCCGGAGAAGATCGATCCGTGGAAGGAGGCCGCGCTCAAGGTCGAAGAGGATCGCGGCGAGGACGCGGGCCGCAAGGCCAAGATCGAAGTCCCCGAACAGCTCAAGCACTACAGCGACCGCCGCCGCTTCCTCGCCTCGCAGGTCGCCGCCTGGCGCGAGTACGACTACGACACGCCGCACGACTTCCCCGAGCTGGCCTCGATGATCAGGCGCGGCGAGCTGGTCGAAGCGCCCGCCCTCGGCGAAAACTTCATCCTCTACGGCGTCGGCCTCTCCGCCGCGGACGACCCCTTCACGCACTACGACAAGGGGACGGGCGAGACCGTCACGCTCTACGGCTCGGACGAGGAGTTGCGGCAGGAGTACGCGCAGATCGACGAAGGGCTTAAGCAGAACGGCGAGGCGGTCAAGGAGCTTCAGGCGCAACTGAAGGGCGCGCCGAAGAACGACCGTGCGCTCCGCAGGAAGATCGACGAGGCGCTCAAGGAGCGGCGCAAGGAGGCCGAGGCGCTCAAGGATCGGCGCGAGTTGCTCGACGGCTTCTACAAGAACGAGAAGCGCCGCGCCCTGCTCGCGGCCGAGTACGAGGAGATCGCCTCGCTCGCGCGGGACTTCGGCGGCAAGAGCTACGATCTCTCCGACCCGAAGTCGCGCAAGGAGTTGAAGGTGCGGCTGCTCAGCCACGTCAGGCCGGCGGCGCTGAAAGTGATCGAAGAGGTCGCGGCGTCGTACCGGCAGAAGTTCGGTCGGCACCTGCCGATCACGTCGCTCGTGCGGACGGACGAGTACCAGCGGCACCTGAGCAAGACCAACTCGAACGCCACGCTCATCGAGGTCGCGCCGCACACGGTCGGGCTGGCCTTCGACGTCTTCTACCGCTTCCTGACGGCCGAGGAGCAGCAGCACGTGATGGGCGATCTCGCGCGGCTGCGCGACGAGGGGCGCGTCGAGGCCCTGCGCGAGCTGCGCGACCACTACCACGTCTTCGCCTACGCCGGGGGCCGCCCGCCCGACGAGCGCCTGATCCGCGAGCAGTTGGGCCAGAAGACAGGGCGCGAGAAGAAGGAAGAGAAGCCCGAGAAGAAGGAAGCGGCCAGCGCCAGGCGCGACAAGAAGGAGACGCGCGCGGCTGCTGCTAAGAAGCGCGGGAACGAGACGGCCCGCGGGGCGAAGGGCACGCCCCAGCGCAGCGCGCAGCGCAGGGACGCGCCGCAGCGCAAGCGCGCCGCGCGCGGCGGCTAGGCCGCGCGCCGCGAATTTGTAGGGGCAGGGCTTGTCCCTGCCCGTAGCGGCCGACAGGCCGCTCAAACGTAACGCCGGCATTCGACGCAATCTT
>DATHBT010000283.1:0-39488 GCA_035295985.1 Pyrinomonadaceae bacterium
GGGGGCGAAGTTCATGTTGAAGCCGAGCAGGCGCAGGACTTCGCCGGTGATGCGGCCCAGCGTGCGCGCGGCGGCCAGGTCGCCGTGCTGGCGGATCGAGCGCGCGGCGGGCATCGGCGTGCAGATGCGCCGCAGGCGGTCAACCAACCCGCCCTCCTGATCGACGCCGAGCAGCGGCTCGACACCGGAGGACGCGCGAACCCCGTCGAGCAGGCCGCGGAGTTGCGGCGCGGTGGCGACGTTGCGGCCGAAGATGATGACGCCACCGGGCCGCACGTACTCGACCAGTTCGCGCGCCTCCGCGTCGTACTCAGTACCGGGCAGCCCGATGTAGAGCAACTGCCCGATTTTCTGTTCCAGCGGTAGGGAGAGTAGTTGGTCGAGCATCGGTTGATTAGTATGGCTTACCGGGGCGGGGAGTTTGGGACGGCGGCGCGAAGCCATGCGGCCCGCGCGGAGCGGTCGGGATTGATGGGGCCGCGGTTATGGCCGAGGGGATGACGGCGCGAGTCTCCCGGCGACGGGGGACGGCGTGACCGCCTGCGTGCCGGGGGTTGAAGGCTTGGCTGCTCAAACGATTCGCTTGCGTATGTCGTTCAGGAGAGAGCGTATTTCTTCGTGCGAGAGTTTTTCTAACTCAGCGGCGCGCAGGTCGTCAAGCACACTTTGATTCGCGGCGTCGAAGAGCGTCGCCTGCGCGGCCATCGCGCGGCGTCGCGCGCGCCGCGCGGCCTGCCCCAGCCCGTCCGCCCCCCGTCCGTTCGTCGCGGCCTGTTCGGGCTGTGCGTCAGGTGCGGGTGAGACGGCGGGGGCGGATGACGAAACGGCCGACGCTGCTTCGCCCGCCTCGTCTGAGAAGACGTCAAGCTCGTAACGTTCGAGTCTGTGGAGGACTTCGCGGGCGCGCTCGATGACGGCGGGCGGCAGGCCCGCGAGCCGCGCGACCTCGATGCCGTAAGACTTCGAGGCGCGCCCGCGCTCGAGGCGGTAGAGGAAGACGAGCGAGCCGTCGCGCTCGGCGACGCGAATCTGGTAGTTCTGCGCGCCGGGCAGACGCTCGGCCAGCTCTGTCAGCTCGTGGTAGTGCGTGGCGAAGAGCGTCTTGGCCGTGTGTTCGGGCGAGTCGTGGAGGTGTTCGGCGACGGCCCAGGCGATGGAGAGGCCGTCGAAGGTCGCCGTGCCGCGGCCGATCTCGTCGAGCAGGACGAGCGAGCGCGGCGTGGCGTTGTGGAGGATGGCGGCGGTCTCCGTCATCTCGACCATGAAAGTGGAACGGCCGCGCGCGAGATCGTCGCTCGCGCCGACGCGCGTCCAGATGCGGTCGAGGACGGGCAGTCGCGCTCGCTCTGCGGGGACGAACGAGCCGGCCTGCGCCAGCAAACAGATGAGCGCGGCCTGCCGGAGCACGGTCGATTTGCCGCCCATGTTCGGCCCCGTGATGATGAGCAGCCGTTCGGTAGAGTTGTTCATGTAGAGATCGTTGGGGACGAAGGGCGCGTCCGACAGCGCCTCGATGACGGGGTGTCGTCCCGCGGCGATCTCGATCTCGTCTGCGTCGTGAAGCTGCGGCTTGCGGTAGCGGCGTCGCGCCGCCGTCTCTGCGAGCGCGGAGAGCGCGTCGAGCATGGCGAGCGCGCGCGCGGTGGCCTGAAGCCGGCGCGTCTCGGCGGCGACTCTGCCGCGCACCTCCGCGAAGAGGGTGGTTTCGAGTTCGCGGATGCGATCCTCCGCGCCGAGAACTCTCCGCTCCCACTCCTTCAGCTCCGGCGTGGTGAAGCGTTCGGCGTTGGCGAGCGTCTGCCGCCTTTCGTAGTCGGCGGGGACGCGGGGGGCGTTGCCCTTCGAGACCTCGATGAAGTAGCCGAAGACGTTGTTGAAGCGGACGCGCAGGGACGCGATACCCGAACGCTGCTTCTCGCGCGCTTCGAGCGCGGCGATGGTCTGCTTGGCGTCGCGGCTCACTGCGCGCATCTCGTCGAGTTCTGTCGAGTAGCCTTCGCGGATCGTGCCCGGCTCTGACAGGCTCGCCGGCGGCTCGTCGCTGATCGCTTCCGTGAGCAGCCGGCACACGTCCGGCAACTCGTCCGCGCCTTCGCGGAGGACTTCGAGCAGCGACGCCTTCGAGTCGGATAACGACTGACGAATCGGCGGGACTTGGCCGAGCGAGCGGCAGAGCGCGGAGAGGTCGCGCGGCGCGGCCGTGTTCATGTTGACGCGCGCGACCAGGCGTTCGAGGTCGGCGACCTCCTTGAGCAGAGCGCGCACGCGGTCTCGCAGAACCTGAGAGCCGTGGAACTCTTCGACCGCGCCGAGCCGCGCTTCGATCTCGCCGCGACGGACTGAGGGGCGCAGCAGCCACGAACGGAGCAGGCGCGCGCCCATGCCCGTGACCGTCTCGTCGAGGACGCCGAAGAGCGTGTTGGCCCGGTTCGTGCCGGACTGCGACTCGAAGAGTTCGAGGTTGCGGACTGTGACCGCGTCGAGAACCAGGGTGTCTTGCGGCTCGAAATAGGTGATGTCGTTGACGTGCGAGGCGGCCTCGCGCTGAGTCTCGCGCGCGTAGCGCAGGCACGCGCCCGCGGCGACGACGGCTTCGGTCTTCCCGGCCAGCCCGTAGCCTTCGAGGGTGCGCGCGCCGAACTGTTGGAGCAGGACGTTCGCGCAGGAGATCGGCTCCCACAGCCAGTCGTCGAGCGGCGTTAACGCGGGCGAAGCGTTGTTCGCGCTGCCGGGCGAGGCGCGCGGGAATGGGACGACGTTAGAGCCGGCTGCCTGTGGGCCGTCGTCTGGGACGGGCGCTAGCGGCGGGGCCTGATCGCGCGTGCCGAAAGTTTCTTTGACGAGCGGGGCGACCGAGGCGGGGAAGAGGAGTTCGCGCGGGGCGTAGGATTCGAGGTCGGCGCGGACGCGCTCCCACGCGCCCGCGCCGTTCGCCTGCGTCGCGCGGAACTCGCCGGTCGAGAGATCGAGGAAGGCCGCGCCGTAGGAGTCTCCCGCGGCGCACAGGGCGGCGAGGAAGACGGACTCGCGCGAGTCGATCAGTTGCGGGTCAATCGCCGTCCCCGGCGTGACGACGCGCACGACCTCGCGGCGGACGAGCTTTTTAGCCTTCGACGGGTCTTCCCTCTGCTCGCAGATGGCGACGCGAAAACCTTTGCGGACGAGCCGCGCGATGTGGCCCGCGGCGGCGTGGTGCGGGACGCCGCACATGGGGACGGCCGAGCCGCGCTCCTTGTGGCGGGCGGTAAGCGTGATCCCCAACTCGCGCGCGCCGGTGACTGCGTCGTCGAAGAACAGCTCGTAAAAATCGCCGAGGCGGAAGAAGAGGAGCGTGCCGGGGTGCTGGCGCTTCAGCTCGTGGTACTGGCGCAGCATCGGTGTCAGCGTCGAGTCGGTCATACACTTCCGGAAACGTGCGCGCGGCGAGCGAGAGGCTGGCGCGGCGTGCTAACGGTTGCGCCGACTTTACACGCGAAGGGCCGGGCCGGCAAGCGGCGCACTTAACCCCCGCGCCCGACAAAGATTTGTGAGCCGCGCGCGCCCGAATCTTGACCGCGCGCCGGCCCGGATCGAGATAGTATTTTCGGGCGCGCGACACCGTCAGCCGCTTCCCGGTTTTAATCTTCGTGCTGATCGAGAGGCGCGCGCTTCAACACGTGAGGGAACTCGGCACACAGATCGTGACGCTCTTCCTGCTCGCCGTGCCCATAGCGTGCGTGGCGTGGACGGTGACGCACGAGGAGGTGTTCCGCGAGCCGCGCGAGTACTGCGTCGAACGGAGCAGGCGCTGCCGGGAATGGTACAAGCGGAAGTTCTTCTACCTGTTCACCTGCGAGTACTGTTTCAGCCACTACGTGACGGCCTTCTTCATCGCCGTCACCGGCTTCAAGCTGCTCTTCGCCGACTGGCGCGGGTATCTTTTGGCCTTCTTCTCGCTCGTCTGGATCGCCAACCAGTACATGAGCGTCTATAACCGGCTCAGGCTCGACATCAAGGGCGAGAAGATCGAGCACGAGATCAAGAAGGAGATCGCCGTCAAGGAGAAGAACACGCGGCCGGCGGACGGAGCGGACGGAGCCGACAGAGCCTCCGAACGCGGGGCGGAAGGGGCGAGGGCGCGGACGCGTTGAGCGCGCGCGTTTTGGCGGTGCGCCGCCCGCGGGCCGGATCAACCGAAGAAGATTTCGGCGACGTGGTAAATCTCTTCGTCGAGACGTTTCGCGCCGCCGACGGCTTCACTGAGCGGCACGCTCACCATCTTGGTGCCCCGCAGGGCCGCCATCTGCCCCCACTCGCCGGCCGCGATCATCTCGAACGCTTTGACGCCGAAGCGCGTGGCGAGCACGCGGTCGAAGGCCGTGGGCGACCCGCCGCGCTGCACGTAACCGAGCTTGGTGACGCGAGTCTGGATTTCCGTCCGGCCCTCGATCTCGCGCGCGAGCAGGTCGCCGATGCCGCCCAGCCGCTCGTGCCGGTAGATGCGCCGGCGCTCCTCTTCGGACAGGAAATTCTCCTCGGGCACGGGCCGCGCGTCCTCCGCGACGACGATGATCGAGAACGGGCTGCCCTGGCTGGCGCGGTGCTTGATGAAGTCGCAGACGCGCGACAGGCGGAACGGGTGTTCGGGGACGAGGATGGCGTCGGCCCCGCCGGCGATGCCGCCGTAGGCAGCGATCCATCCGGTGTGGCGGCCCATCACCTCGACGACCATCACGCGGTGGTGCGACTCCGCGGTCGAGTGCAGCCGATCCACCGCCTCCGTCACGATGCTGACGGCCGTGTCGAAGCCGAAAGTGAAGTCCGTCCCGCCCACGTCGTTGTCGATGGTCTTGGGCACGCCGACGAGCGGGTAGCCGTGCAGCCGCCACATCTCGTGCGCGGTGCTGAGCGTGCCGTCGCCGCCGACGACTACGAGCGCGCTCAGGCCGTAGCGCTCCCAGTTGGCGCGGATGCCGCGGAGGTGTTCGTCGGAGTCGAGCGGGTTGAGGCGCGAAGTGCCGAGGATGGTGCCGCCGCGCGGGAGGATGCCGCGCACGGAAGAGCGCGTCAGCGGCTCGATGTCGCCTTCGACGAGGCCGAGCCAGCCGTTCTTGATGCCGAGAACCTGCGCGTCCTTCGTCGTGGCGCGCCGGACGACGGCGCGGATGACGGCGTTGATTCCGGGGCAGTCGCCCCCCGCCGTCAGGATGCCGATACGCAAACTCATCACCCCGTGTTTGTCAGCCTTCGCGAGTCCGACTTATGATGGAAATTGTGCCGCGGTTATCTTCGCGCGGCACGCCGAAGCATGTCAAACACCGGTTCCCCGAACCACCCCGGAAGAACGAATGAAGGCGAGCAGGCAGGCGTGATCGAGGCCGGGTGGATGCTCGTGTTGGCTGTGGACACCGCGTCCGACGTGCGGAGCGTCTGCGTCAGGCTGGGCAGCGAGACGCTGTCGTTAGTCAAAGAGCAGCAGACGAAGGCGGGTGCTTCGGTCGTCCTCTCGGTGATAGACGAGGCGTTGCGGAGCGCGGGCACGCGCTTTGAAGAGTTGGAACTCTTCGCAGTCGCCTGCGGGCCGGGCAGCTTTACGGGGATACGAGCGGGTGTTGCGACGGTGAAAGCGTTCGCGGCGATGAGCGGACGTCCCGTCGCGCCCATCCAGACTCTGCACGCGGTCGCGCTCGCGGCCGGGCCTTCGGAGCGGACGGTCGCGGCAATCCCGGCCGGGCGTGGCGAAGTTTTCACGCAACTCCTCGAAGTTTCAGCCGCCGGTGAGGTGCGGGAGTTGAGCGAACCGGCCCACGTCAACCCCGCAACACTGATTCAGGCGGCGACGCGTTGGGACGGAGGCTTGAAGTGGGCGGGCGGGGGCGCGTGGGCGCACCGCGAGTTGATCGCGGAAGCCGCGGCCCGCGCCGGCCGCGCCTGGGTTGAGCCGCCCGCCGCGGGTCGGCTAGCTTATGAAGGGAAGCAGGGGATGTGGTCGCTCGCGGCACAAGCCGACAGCTACGCGGAGCAGATCGCGCGCCTGGGTCTGATAAGGTCAGGGAAAGGCGATGCCGTCCGCGCCGACGAAGTCAGGGCGTTGTACGTGAGACCTTCGGACGCGGAGCTAAAGTAACGATGTCCACAGTCGAACGGGCGAGGGAAGGGGCGTTGATCTCTTACGAGATTGGGCGGACGACGGCGCACGATCTCATAGAGGTGGTCGAGATCGAGGAGGCGAGCGGGCTAAGCCGCTGGGGCTGGGATTCGTACAACGCGGAGCTTTCACGGCCCGAGTCGATCATGTTGGTGGCGCGCAGGCGGCAGCCGGACGCGGCGGGCAAACGGCTCTACGGCTTCGTCGCCGCCCGCGTCAACACGGACGAATTGCACATCAACAACATCGGCGTCCGCGACGCGGCGCGCAGGCAGGGTTTGGGGAGCGCGCTGCTGCTCGCCGCGCTCAGGGCGGGGCGCCGTCTCGGCGCGGGGAGCGCGCTGCTCGAAGTTCGCGCCGGCAATCTGGCCGCGCAGGCGCTCTACCGCAGCCAGGACTTTGAGGTCGTCGGACGCCGCCGCAACTACTACCGCGAGCCGCCCGAGGACGCGCTCGTCATGCGCGCACGCCTCAAATAGCTCCGGCTTGATCGGCACTTCGACTTGGGATACCATTCGCACCAAAGAACGGCGAAGGCGGCGAGGGGTTTTACGCGAAGCCGCCCGCCGCGAGGGTCCGCACGAACAGCACCGGCCACAACGCATCTGCCAGAAGGAGGCTTCCACGCGATGGAGATTACCAACACGGACAGCTTGAAAGAGCACCTGATCTCGACAGACCCCGAGTTCCGCGAGCTGGCGCGCGAGCACGGCCGCTACGAGGCGCGGCTGAGCGAGCTTTCGGCCCTCACCTACCCGAGCGACGAGGAACAGTTGGAAGAGATCACGCTCAAGAAGAAGAAGCTGGCCGTGAAAGATCAGATGCACGAAATCATGCTGAGGCACCAGAAGTCGGAGGCGCAGTCGCACTGACGCCCGGCTGAGAGGTTCGGTAATTTTCGGACGCGGGGCGCGGGTCGGGGACTGACCCGCGCCCCCGTTTTTTGCTAGTATGTGGGAAAATCCCGAAGGCCACAGGTGAGACGTTGAGACGAGAAGGACTCGCTTTCGTGCTGATCCCGCTGGCGGCGGGGGCCATCGCCTTCGCGCTCGGCTACTGGTACGTCGGCGCGCCGCTGCTGCTCGTCGCGCTCTTCATGGCCTACTTCTTCCGCGACCCGCACCGCGCCGCGCCCGAAGACGAGACCCTGGTCGTCTCGCCGGCCGACGGGCGCGTGACGCGCGTCTCGCCGCTCGACCCCTCAGACCCGCAGTCCCCCACCGTCGTCAGCATTTTCCTGAGCGTCTTCGACGTTCACGTCAACCGCTCGCCCATCGCCGGCGAGGTGACGGAGGTGACTTACACCAAGGGCCGCTTCATGATCGCGACGCGCAACGAGGCCAGCCTCGTCAACGAGCAGAACAGCCTGACGATCCGCGGCCCGCGCGTGACTGTCGTCTGCAAGCAGATCGCCGGCGTTCTCGCGCGCCGCATCGTCTGCTGGAAGCGGCCCGGTGATAAGCTCGCACTCGGCGAGCGGTTCGGGTTGATCAAATTCAGCTCGCGCACCGATCTGATCCTGCCGGCCGAGGTTGAGGTGACGACGCAGATCGGCGAAAAGGTGCGCGGGGGCATCAGCGTCGTCGGGAGGCTGCGCGGGTGAGCGACGTTCTAGGCGAACACGAGACGGCTCCGGACGCGCGGGAGCGGCGCGGCCTGCGCAAAGGGCTGTACGTCATCCCCTCCGCCTTCACCGCGGCGAACATCGGGATGGGTTTTTATGCCGTGATGGGCGCGCTGCGCGGCTTCCAGATGCTGGAGGGCGGCACGCAGCCGGAGATTGAGCGCGCCGCGCTGCTCTTCGACAAGTCCGCCCAGGCCATCGGCTGGGCCGTCGTCTTCGACGCCCTCGACGGCCGCATCGCGCGCATGACGAAGACGACCACCGAGATCGGCATCCAGCTCGACTCCCTGGCCGACGTGCTCACCTTCGGCATCGCGCCCGCCGTCCTCGCCTACGCCTGGGGCTACGGCTCGGCCTTCGCCGACGGGAGCAAGGCGCACACGCTGGGGTGGTTCCTCTCCTTCATGTTCCTCATCTGCGGCGCGTTCCGCCTCGCGCGCTTCAACGTGCAGGCCACGCGCCCGCGCGTCCTCGCCGAGGGCACGGCCAAGGTCGATAAGAAGAATTTCGTCGGCCTGCCGATCCCTATGGCCGGCGGCTTCATCGCCGCGCTGGTTCACTTCGCGCCCTCCCCCCTTTCGGACTACGGCCCGGATTACAGCCGTCTCTACGCGGGTCTGCTGATGGGCGCGGTCGCACTGCTCTCAGTCCTGATGGTGAGCAAGGTTCGTTATTCGAGCTTCAAGACGCTCGGGGCCAGGCGGCGCAGCACACGCCTCGTCATCCTCGGGGTCATCGCCACGGGAATGCTCGTCTTGCTCTTCTCGCGCTACATCCTCGTCGCGCTCATCACCATCTACATCCTCCACGGCCTGCTCATGCGGCTCTACGGCACAATCCGTCACCGCCTCTCTCGCGCCTGACGACGTAGAAAAGACTCAGCGAAGGCGACCCGGGGTGCTGGTTGAACGCCTTGGGGCGGGCCTCATCGCGCCGAGCGTTCAGTGTTTGTTTATCGGGTTGTGTCGGAAGGCGCGAAGGCGATGAGACCGCTGCGCGTCGGTACGATCACGTAGGGGCCGACGTGCAGCGGGGGCGTACTGACGGAGTTACCCTCGCCGAGCGACAGCGTGTTGACCTGCCTCCCGTCCGCCAGCGAGAGTGCGACGCAAACCTCGCTGCCCAGAATCGCGAAAAGAGCGCTGTCGGAACTGACGAGCGGGGCGTCCACGACGCGGCCCGGCATCTGCTTCTTCCACAGCCGGCCCCCGTTCCGGTGGGAAAGGAAATAGACGAAGTTATCGCGCGAGGTGACGAGTAGGCCATTCGGTGTTGAGGTGAGCGACTGGACTGAAGTCCCTGCGCGCCTGAGCCACAGTGTTTCGAGCCGCCCGCCGGCCTCTCTCAGCGCCGATACATAGCCGCCGGCCGACCCCGTGTAGAGTATCTTCCCCGAAACCGAGAAAGGGGCGGCCTGCGAATTCTCCGTCCGATAACGACCAAAGATTGCTCCGTTCTTGATATTCACGATTAGCAGGTAGCCGTCGTCGCTCGCGAGAATGAGCCTGCCCTCTGCGACGGACGGGGCTGACCGGAAGGGGTGCTCCGTCTTAGTAATCCAGGCCGGCGCGCCCGTGCCCTTCTCCAGGGCGTAGATGCGCCCGTCGGCCGACGCCCCGAAGAGCAGCCCGTCGCCGCTGACGAGCGCCCCCTCCAGAGGGTTCGGAATGTTGCGCGTCCAGATGGTTACGCCGCTGGTTCGGCTCAAAGCCCGCACGACCCCTTTGGTGTAAACCGCCGCAACCTCCTGCCCCTGCGCGTTCAGCTCAGACCCTACATACACGCCTCTCTCGTCCGCCGCGGGGGCCGCGGAAAACTCACCGCCCGCCTCGCTGCGCCACAGAAGTTGGCCGTCCTGCGGGCTGACGGCCGCCAGCACGCCCCCTGCCAACGGGACGTAGAGCACGTCGGCGAATGCGGCCGGCGGCAGTGGCGTGAGTTGTCGGGTCTCATACGACCACTTTGGCACGAGTGGGCGTGACAGTGAGAGGGGGCCGTCGGCCGCGCCAGCACGGGCGCCGACGAGGATGAGAACCAGCAGCGCGGAGATCGCCTGCGCTTTTTTTTCGCCTAAAATCCACATAAACCAGCACTATTTAACAAATCCCGAATGAGGCCGAAGTTGTAAGTCAACCCCACCCGTGCCATAATTCCGCACCTTCGAGTAGTTCAAAGATTAATAGAGATCGGCAGGGGAGGGCGGATGTTTTGGGGGAAGCGGTCAGTCACGATACCGTGATAATACTTGATTTCGGCTCGCAATACACCCAACTGATCGCCCGCCGGATCAGGGCGTTCGGCGTTTACTGTAAGATTCTCCCCTTCGACGCGCCGCCCGCCGAAGTGCTCGGCTACAGGCCGAAAGGCCTCATCCTCTCCGGCGGCCCTTCGTCTGTCTATGACGCAGACTCCCCGCGCCTCCCGGCCGATTATCACAGCGAAGTCAAATGCCCCATCCTCGGCATCTGCTACGGCTTTCAACTCCTCTCGGCCGATTTCGGGGGCGAGGTAAAGTCTTCGGCGAACAGGGAATACGGCTATTCACGACTTCGGGTTACGGAGCCGGAAAGCCCTCTTTTTAAAGGCCTCCCGGAGGAGTTAGATGTCTGGCTAAGCCACGGCGACTACGTGACGGCCCTCCCGGCGGGTTTCAGGGCCACGGCCGAGACGCGCGGGGCGCTTAACGCTTTTGAAGATTTAAACAGACGCATATTCGGCGTCCAGTTTCACCCGGAAGTGACGCACACGCCCCTCGGCGTGGAGGTCCTTAGAAATTTCGTCCTCTCAATCTGCGGCGTGGAAGCGGACTGGACGGCGGCTTCCATCATCCAGGAGCAGGTGGAGTTGATCAGACAAAAGGTCGGCGAGGGGCGAGTAGTCTGCGCCCTCTCCGGCGGGGTGGACTCGACGGTCGCCGCGGCGCTGGTTCATGAGGCCGTCGGGGCCAATCAGACTTGTATCTTCGTTAACACGGGTCTGCTCAGGGAGGGGGAGTTCGAGACCACCTGTGAGCTATACTCGAAGCAGATGAGTCTGAACGTCGTCGGGGTTGACGCGCGGGAGCACTTTCTGGGTGCTCTCAAGGGGGTTACAGAGCCTGAAGAAAAGAGGCGGATTATAGGTCGGGTTTTCATAGAAGTGTTCGAGAGAGAGGCCGCCAAACTGGGAGGGGCGGAGTTCCTGGTTCAGGGCACCCTTTATCCGGACGTGATTGAATCCGTCTCCTACCGCGGGGGGCCTTCCGCCGTGATCAAAAGCCATCACAACGTGGGCGGCCTTCCCGCGCAAATGAAGTTGAAACTGATCGAACCGCTGCGGGAGCTGTTCAAGGACGAGGTGCGCGCACTGGGGAGGGATTTGAAGGTGCCGGACGAAATTCTGTCGAGGCACCCTTTTCCGGGGCCTGGTCAGGCCGTCAGGATCATCGGAGAAGTTACGGACGACAGCCTGAGAATCGTCCGTGCGGCTGACCGGATTCTGGACGAGGAGCTGCGATTCGCAAACCTTTACGACTCCGTCTGGCAGGCTTTCCCCGTCTTACTCCCGGTTTCGACGGTCGGCGTGATGGGGGATTTTCGCACTTACGAGAAAGTTATTGCCATCCGAGCCGTGACGAGTCTGGACGGGATGACGGCCGACTGGGCACGCCTGCCGCACGACCTGCTGGCTCGCGTCTCTTCGAGGGTTGTTTCCGAGGTGCGGGGAATCAACCGTGTGGTCTTAGACATCAGTTCTAAGCCCCCGAGCACGATTGAGTGGGAATAGATTCGCGTTATACAACTGCAATAAACAATAGCTTAACAACTCTTAAGCGACTTAAGTCTCATGATTTGCTCTGAAGTGAAATCGGTGAGAAGAGGCCTCTACACATAAATGCCGAGCGAACAATTAACCGCAATCGAGCGCGTTAGAATCGCACGCCATCCGGATCGCCCATACGTGCTCGATCTCGTGGAGCATCTTTTTGACGAATTTGTGGAGTTGCACGGGGACAGGCGTTACGCCGAAGACCCCGCGCTCGTCTGCGGTTACGCCTCGTACCACGGTAAGGCCGTTGCGGTTATCGGCCAGCAGAAGGGAAGGGATACGAAGCAACGGCGCTACAGAAATTTCGGCATGCCTAAACCTGAAGGCTACCGCAAAGCTCTGCGCGTGATGCAGATGGCGGAGAAGTTCAACCGACCCATCCTCACTTTTGTGGACACGCCCGGCGCGTATCCGGGGATCGACGCGGAAGAGCGCGGGCAGGCGGAAGCGATTGCCAAAAACCTACTGGTGATGGCAAAACTTAAAGTCCCTGTCATCGTCACGATCGTGGGCGAAGGGGGGTCAGGCGGGGCGCTCGCGATAGGCGTGGGCGACGCGGTGCTGATGCTTGAGAACGCCGTCTATTCGGTGATCTCGCCGGAAGGATGCGCGGCTATACTTTGGAAGGATTCGAACCAATCCTCGCTCGCCGCGGAAAGCCTGAAGCTGACGGCAGGGGATTTACATGCTTTGGGTGTGGTGGATAAAGTTGTCCCCGAGCCTGCGGGCGGGGCGCACGACGATGCGCAACAAACGGCACGCCTCATCGACTCCTCACTGAGCGAATTCTTGAAGCGGCAAGAATCTTTGTCTGAGGCTCGGCGTCAAGCCCTGAGATACAAGAAACTTAGGGCCTTAGGGTTCACAAACTAGATCTTCAAAAACGAAAGAAATACTTTAAGTGTCGGCCCGCCGACACTGTATTAGAAGGGGATGTCGTCGTCAGTTATATCGGGCTCGGATGCTGGGCCTCGGCCGGCAGGCGAGGAAGCGCCAGCGTCACTTCGCGCTTGGCTCTGGCCGCCGTCGTCGCCCCTCGTTCCGATAAACTGCATATCTGTCGCATGGACTTCGAGGGTATGACGGGCTTTGCCGTCACGATCAGTCCACTCCTCGACCCGCAAACGACCTTCCACATAGACTGGGCGACCTTTGGTGAGATACTGCGACGCGGTCTCAGCCTGTCGCCCCCACAGTGTCACGCGGAACCAAGTGGTCACGTCCTGTGTCTCGCCGGCACGATCTTTCCGCCGTTCATTGGTCGCCAGCGTAAAACTGCAAACTGGTGTGCCCTGCGGGGTATAACGCAGCTCAGGATCGCGGCCAAGATTGCCCACCAAAATAATCTTATTGAATGACATTGTCGGACTTCTCCTTAATGGGGTGGCCTGAAAAAGCAGTTCATACTATATTCATGATTGCCGGAGGTCAAGAGTAGAATTTTCGCTAAAATTGCCTTCAAGTATAACTTCAGAAGTGTTCTGTTAGCTGATGGATAGCATTATGTTGAAGTCCCTTAGCATAACCATCGATGCTAATAGTTCCGGCTTCAGTTGAAGTTCATTGTTAACTGTGATCAGGCTGTTGCGTGACGGCCTTTGAGGGCCGCTGTATTGTGGTGAGCATCACGTCCGAATGTGCAATCCTCGGACAAAGTCGTAGGAAGGTTGGTCTGGAAATTGAATTGAACTTTACCTGCTTCACAAGAGTTCAGGTAAAGTCTCTCACGCCGGTCGGGGAATTCTGTTAAACTCCCCCGCGCATCCGGGTTAGGTTTCATGACAAAGGGCAAGGTTTACATCGAAAATTTCGGCTGCCAGATGAATGTGGCGGATTCGGAACGCGCATCAGCGCGATTGCGTGCCGCCGGGTATGAGCTAGCCGAGTCGTCACACCAAGCTGACGTCCTGCTCTTCAACACTTGTTCGGTGCGGGCGAAGGCTGAGCAGAAAGTCTTTAACCGCATTGGGGAGGTGAGGAAAAATAAAGGGGGCCGGGAACCTCTGATCGGCGTGATGGGTTGCGTCGCGCAGCTCGAAGGCGAGGCGGTTTTAGAGAGCGCCCCCTCCGTGGGGATGGTTGTGGGGACACGCGCGACCGACCGGTTGCCTGCGTTGATTGAGCGAGCTTTGGGCGGCGGCGGTCCCGTCGTTGATACGAGCGAGCGGGAGGAAGACGCCGGGTGGGGTGTCTCCGCGGTTGATCGGCGCTCTCAGCACGTCGCGTTCGTGCCAATCGTCGAGGGGTGCAATAAATTCTGTACTTACTGCATAGTCCCGTATTCGAGGGGGCGCGAGCGCAGCCGCATGGCCTCGGAAATCGTCGAGGATGTGCGTAGGCTGCGAGTAGAAGGTTACAAAGAAGTCCAACTGATCGGCCAGAACGTCAACAGCTACAGGCCGAAAACCGATAGAGGACTCGCGGGATACGAAGGGGCCACTCCCTTTTCCAGGCTGCTGCGGGCAGTTGCCGCAACCGGGATGCCCAGAATTAAGTACACCACATCATTTCCACGGGATTTCCACCCTGACATTGTTACGGCGATGGACGAGAACGAAAACCTATGTAACTGGGTTCACCTCCCCGTGCAATCGGGCAGCGACCGGATACTCGGGGCGATGCGCCGGGGGTACAAATCCGCCGATTACGTCGCCCGGGTCGAAGCCGTTAAGGGCGCGCGGAGGGATTATTCGCTTACCAGTGATATAATCGTCGGCTTTCCGGGCGAAACCGTCGAGGATTTCGAGGACACACTTCGCTTAGTCGAGCGCTGCCAGTTCGATAGCATCTACATCTTCAAGTATTCCGAGAGGAAGGGGACGCCCGCGGCCAAGTTGGCTGACAGCCTTTCCGAAGAGGAAAAGACGATCCGCTTCAAGGCTCTTGAGGATTTACAGAAAGAGATTCAGCAATGCGTCTGGGGCCGACATGTCGGTCAGGCTCTTTCCGTCCTGGTCGAAGGCGTAAGCACGAGGTCGAAAACTGATTTGACGGGCCATTCCACCTGTAACAAGGTGGTCAACTTCCCAGGCGAAGAGAAGCTGATCGGCCAGATCGTCTCCGTCCGAATTCGGGAGCTGAAATCTCACAGTCTGTACGGGTCGCGGGTCTAGGCCGGGAGAGTCGGGCGTGATTTCATCCGAGGTGGAGCCGTGGAGATTGAAGTTAAAATCCGCGGGTTGATGATGGACCCGAACAGCGGGACGCCCATCATCATCCTGAAGGACGTAAACAGCGACCTGATGCTGCCCATCTGGGTCGGGGCCTACGAGGCCAACGCCATCGCCCTCGAAATAGAAAAGATCGCCCCGCAGAGGCCGATGACGCACGACCTGCTGCGCAACCTGATCGTCGAGATGGGGGCCGAAGTCAGGCGCGTAGTCGTCACGGAGCTGCGCGACAACACTTTCTTCGCCGTCATCGAGATGACAAACGGCGACGGTGACGCCATCAGCCTCGACGCACGGCCCTCCGACGCCATCGCCCTTGCCCTTCGCGCCGACTGCCCCATCTTTGTCAACGAAGAGGTGATTCAGGCTTCGAAGAGCGTCGTTAGTAATCAGGATGAAGAGAGTTCCAAGGGGGATGAAGAAGAGTGGCCCGACGTGATCGGCGAGGCCGGGGATTTACCGATGTAGCGGTGCGACCGGGTGGGTTAACTTCTCGCTCAAGAAGTGAGGGAGGGGAATTAGCTGAACGCCGTCATTGCAATCGCGAATCAGAAGGGCGGGGTGGGGAAGACCACCACCGCCATTAACCTGGCGGCAGCCTTCGCGCAGAGGGGCAGCCGCGTCCTGTTGCTCGACATGGACCCGCAGGGCAACAGCTCCCTCTCGTTCCTCACGCCCGCGACCGTTAACTTATCCACCTACGACATGATGGTTGACGGGCAGGCCGGCTGGGACGGCTACATCTACCAGAGTCCCGTCCAGAATCTGGACATCATCCCCGCACGCATCAACCTCGCGAAGCTCGAATCCAAATTGGTGGGCGACTTTGACGCCCCTTTCCGGCTGAAAGATCGCCTCGAGCCGCTCCGCGCGAAGTACGACATTATAGTCATCGACACCCCCCCGACGCTCGGGCTGATTACGGTCAACGCGCTCGTCGCGGCGACGCACGTTCTCATCCCGATCCAGTCTTCATACTTTGCTTTAGAGGGGACGGACGATCTCCTTGAAACCATTGAGAAAGTCAAAGCCCGCCCCAACCCTGATCTGAATGTCCTCGGGGCGGTCGTCACGCTGCACGACCGCAGGACGACGCTCGCGCGTGAGGTGCACGAGCAGATTCGCAAGGTCTTCGGGTCTCAGCTATTCGAGACGGTGATTACGAAAAGCGTCCGTCTGGAGGAGGCGCCGGCATACAAGGAATCGATTTTCTCTTTCGCGCCGCAATCCTCGGGCGCTTTCGAGTACGCAAAACTCTGTGAAGAGGTAATCAAACGTGTCTAAAAGAGGCTTACCGGCGGGGCTGACCATGAGGCATGACGCTCATTACGTGGAAGAACTGGCGGGGCCGCGTTCCACCTCTGTCGGCCGGCTGATTGCGCTGGAACTTCTCGACCCGAACCCCGAGCAGCCGCGCGTCGAGATAGGGGATTTGAGTGAGTTGACAGCGTCAATCAAGGAGAAGGGCGTGCTGGAGCCACTGCTGGTCAAGCCATCGCGCGCGACCGGGCGCTGGATGATCATCGCGGGCGAGCGCAGGTGGCGTGCGTCGAAGGCCGCGGGGCTGCGTGAAGTCCCGTGTATTGAGATGGATGTGGATGAGAAGACTGTGGCCGAAATCGCACTCATCGAGAATATGCAGCGGAAAGACCTGACTGCATGGGAGGAGGCAGACGGTCTTGCCGCACTCTGCGAGAAGTTCGGCTACACACACGACGACGTGGCGAAGAAGGTAGGTAAGAGCAGGACGACTGTGACCGAGGCGCTGTCGATAGCGGCGATGCCTGAGAAAATACGTGAGGTTTGTCGGCGCGCCGACATCAATGCCAAATCGACTCTGCTACAGATCATACGACAGCCGGACGAAGCTTCTATGGTTCAACTCCTTGAGGAGGTTACCTCGAAGAATCTGAATCGGGACGAGGCACGTGCCGCAAGACGCGCGAAAATCGAGGGCAAGCAGGAAATTGATAAGGCTCAGCCTCGCGTTTTCACATACGTCGATCCGGCCAAGAACTATAGAGTCGAAGTTAGATTTAAATCTCAGACGGCGGATGAATCCCAATTCCGGGCTGCTTTACGGAGCGCACTTGAGAAACTGGATGAGCTTCCAGCCAATGAAATTCCGGCGGGGTCTGATAAGGGCAGTTCGACGGGCATTTCGAGAAGTGATTTAAATCCCGGAAGTAATGCTTGAGTTTCTCCTACCTGCCCGAACTTTTTTTCTTCTCTTTGGCGGCTTGCCGCTGTAGTGACTTGGCCCACCTCTCGAAGGTCGGCTGAAGGGGTTTAAATAAGCGTGCGCGCCAGCCGCCCTGCTTGCTGCCCCACTGCTTCAGGTACTTCTCCGTGTAGGCCCGTATGGCAGGCTCGAGCTGGCCTTTTTTGAGGGAGTGGCGCATGGTCAGGTGGTAGTGCTGACCCACGAGTGAGATCGTCAGTGCCGCGATGTTGCTCTTGAAAGAGAGCTTCGACATGAGCCTTTTATGAAAACCCTGTTTAGGCGGCAGCAGGGAATTAGCAGCTATCTCTATCCACGCCGGCTGGGTTCCTTGCCGCGGGTGATACAGGCCGGGCAGCTCTGTCATCTGTGGGATTCTGATCCGCGGGTCGTTAATCGAGTCTACGATTCGAATGCGCTCGATGCCGCGTACGTGCTCGCGCGGCAGGGCTTCCAGGACGCCTGAGACCTGCTGTTTGACGTTCGAGGGGAGCTTGGCCTCTGTTAGTAGCTCGATTTTGATAGCCATGAAGCTGAACAATTTAGGAGAAGGTTGCGCCCCGCGTCAAGTTGGGCGGGTAGGGAAGGTCGCGGCGTTAAACTTATGAAGCTGAGAAACTTCATACAGGAGCACCTCTCATTCCTGCGCGTGGAGAAGGGGTTGTCGTCGAACACTTTAGACAGTTACCGGCGTGACCTGGAGAAACTCGAAAGTTTCGCAAAAGAAAGCGGCAGTGAGATTCAGGAACTCTCTCGGAGGGAGGTCGGCCGCTGGGTGAAGACGCTTTCGGAGTCGGGCCTCTCGCCCCGTTCGATTGCGCGCGCGGTGTCGAGCGCGAAGGGGTTTTATAAGTTTCTCTTACGCGACGGCCTTATCAAAGACGACCCCACCTCCGAGCTGCTCTCGCTGAAACTGCCGCGTAACCTTCCTACGTTTCTGTCTGAGGATGAGCTGGATGACCTTTTGCGCGTTCCCGACACGGGGACGGCCCTAGGCTTGCGGGATCGGGCCATTCTGGAACTCATCTACGCGACGGGCCTCCGCGTTTCGGAGGCGGTCGGCCTGACGCCGTCCGATCTCGATCTCGAGCGGGGAGTCGTCACCTGCCGTGGCAAGGGCAGCAAACAGAGGTTTATTCCGGTCGGGAGGAGTGCCTTGAAGTACATCCGAGAGTACCTGAGAGTGCGCGCCGAATTGGTCTGTGAAAAGGCCGCCCCCCAACTGTTCTTGAGGAAAGGCGGCCGTGCGATGACGCGGCAGGATGTCTGGCAACTGGTTAAGAGGTACACAAAGGCTTCGGGACTCGGCCGCGTCAGTCCGCACACTCTGCGGCACAGCTTCGCCACGCACCTGATGCAGAGGGGCGCTGATTCCCGCTCCGTCCAGACGCTCCTGGGTCACAGCGACCTCGGCACGACGCAGATCTACACGCACATCACCAACCGGCACCTGCGCAACGCATACGAGGCCTTCCACCCGAGGGCGAAATCCCACAAAGGCCCCGCCGCGAACCGGCAAGAGAAGCCGGACGGTTAGTTCGTTAGAATATACCTTGTGTCCGATAATGAATATTATGTACGAATGGGAAACTTGACATGCCCTAGGCCGGTTGCTACAGTACGCGGTCTTTTGCCTCAAGTACGCGGCACCAATCGACAAAGGAGAGCCTGTTTTGAGTAGGACTGGCGCATACCTGTTCACCTCCGAGTCTGTCACGGAGGGACACCCCGATAAGATCGCGGATCAAATTTCCGACGCCGTTTTAGACGAGATACTGAGGCAGGACGAGACCGGCCGCGTCGCGTGCGAGACGCTCGTCACCACGGGGCTGGTCATCCTCGCCGGCGAGATCACGACGAACGCTTACGTCAATTATACTCAGGTGGCACGTGAAACAGTTAGAGAGATAGGTTATACGCGGGCCAAGTACGGCTTCGACTGCGACACCTGCAGCGTGCTGACGGCCATCGACCGCCAGTCGCCGGACATAGCCATGGGCGTTGACACGGGCGGGGCCGGCGACCAGGGGTTGATGTTCGGCTTCGCCTGTAACGAGACGCCTGAGTTGATGCCCTTACCCATCCAACTCGCGCATAAGCTCTCCTACAGCCTGTCGAAAGCCAGGAAGGACGGGAAATTAGCCTACCTCAGGCCGGACGGCAAATCACAGGTCACGATTGAATACCGCGACGGCCGCCCCTTCCGTGTCGAAACAGTGGTGATTTCGACGCAGCATGACCCGGGCGTCGAGACCGAGCAACTCAGAGATGAAGTAATTTCTGAAGTCATCAAACCCACCATCTCTCCCGAATTGATCGATTCGACGACTAAGATTCACATCAACCCGACCGGCAGGTTCGTCACGGGGGGGCCGCAGGGCGACGCTGGGCTGACGGGCCGAAAAATTATCGTGGACACCTACGGGGGCTACGCGCCGCACGGCGGCGGCGCTTTTTCCGGCAAAGACCCGACGAAAGTTGACCGCTCGGCCGCATACATGGCCCGCTATATTGCCAAAAACGTCGTCTCCGCGGGTCTGGCGGAGCGCTGTCTCGTGCAGCTCGCTTACGCCATCGGTGTTGCAGACCCCGTTTCCGTCTTGGTCGATACGAGCGGCACAGGGCGCTTGGGCGAGGACAAACTCGCCTCACTCGTGAGGGACGCCTTCGATCTCACCCCGCGAGGCATCATACGCGACCTTAAGCTGCGCCGCCCAATCTACAGAAAGACGGCCGCTTACGGACATTTCGGGCGCTCCGATGACGGTTTTAGCTGGGAGCAGACTGACAAGGCCGAGGCTTTGAGGGCCGCGGCCGGTATCTAAATTCTTGAAGAGAGGCGAACAGATGAGTTCAGTTGGGACGGCTTCATACGACATCAAAGACATCTCTCTGGCGGCGGAGGGGCGGCGGCGGATCGAATGGGCAGAGCGTGAGATGCCCGTCCTGCGCCTGATCCGGGAAAAATTCGCCCAGGAGAAGCCCCTCGCGGGCGTACGCCTGGTGGCCTGTGCGCACGTCACGACCGAGACCGCGAACTTGGTACTGACGCTTCAGGCGGGCGGCGCCGAAGCCATGCTGATCGCCTCGAACCCGCTTTCGACGCAGGACGACGTGGCGGCGTCGCTCGTCAGCCACGCGCAGGTTCCCGTTTTCGCCATCAAGGGCGAATCGACTGAGACTTACAACCGACACGTCCGCACGGCGCTCGATTTCGCACCCCACATCATCATCGACGACGGCTCCGACGTGGTCGCCACCCTCTTTAAAGAGCGCAAAGATTTAGTCGCGGAGCTCATCGGCTCGACGGAGGAGACGACCACGGGGATCGTGCGCCTGCAGGCGATGGAGCGCGCCGGGGTGCTCTCCTTCCCCGCCATGGCGGTCAACAACGCGCAGACGAAGCACTTCTTTGACAACCGTTACGGGACGGGGCAGTCGACCATCGACGGCGTCATACGCGCGACGAACATCCTGATCGCGGGCAGGACGGTCGTGGTGGTCGGTTACGGCTGGTGCGGCAAAGGGGTGGCGATGCGCGCGCGCGGGATGGGGGCGAACGTGGTCGTGACGGAGATCAACCCGATCAAGGCGGTCGAGGCGGCGATGGACGGGTTCCGCGTCATGCCGATCCGCGACGCGGCCCCGCTCGGCGACATCTTCATCACGGTGACCGGCAACCGGCACGTGATTGACGAGAGCCACTTCCGTGTGATGAAGGACGGCGCGATTGTCTGCAACAGCGGCCACTTCGACCTGGAGTTGAATTTGAAGGCTCTGAGGGAGATGTCGAAGCCGCCGGTTCACTTGCGGCCTTTCGTCGAGGAGTTCGCGCTGGAGTCGAACGGCCACAGGGTCATCGTCCTTGGCGAAGGCCGTCTGATCAATCTGGCGGCGGCCGAGGGCCATCCCGCCAGCGTCATGGACATGAGCTTCGCCAACCAGGCGCTCTCGGCCGAATATCTGGTCAAAAACCGCGGGAGCCTCAAGCCGGGCGTGCACGTGCTCCCGGAAGAAGTTGATACGGAGATTGCCAGCCTCAAACTCCGCGCCTTGGGCCTGGAAATCGACACCCTCACCCCGGAGCAGACCGAATATTTGGCGAGTTGGGAGACCGGAACATAAGCGTCCGATAACATTCAATCTGTCAGCTCTTCGTTCATGCATGCCAAAAATTAAGGGCGGGGTTTTCAAGAGATTCACTTACTTCTGAAAACCCCGCCTAATGTCCTCCGAAGCCTCTCTAAGTCCCTGTCTTGGAAAAGATGTAAGCCCCAATAGTGGTGAAAAGCAGGGGGAGGGCGAAGGCCGCGACCGTTGGCGGAACGAGTCCGTGGTTGCCCATCTGTTGAAACAGGCTGGCCCCCCCCCAGAAGGTTATCCCGAGCACCACGGCGGCGAACAGGGATTTAACGGCCGAGCGTCGCCCGAAGATCGTGCCCAGCGGAATGCTGATGATGGTCATTACGAGCGGCGCCAGCGGGTCAACCTTCCGCCGCTCCTTCGCCACCAGGTACGACACGACTTCCGCGCCGTTCGCCTCTCTCAGCTTGAGCAGTTTTATGTATTCGCTTAATTGGCTGCTATTAAGCGCAGAGGCGGGTATAAGCAACGGCTTAAACATCTCAGCCGCTACGGACTCGCCCACCTCAACGTAGGCCGCAGGTCTGAGGCTGCGGCCAGCCAAATCAAGTACAGCCGCCTGCTCCACCCTCAAGCCTGCAGCGCCGACCTTCGCCCTCTCGCCCGCAATTACGCGCCGCAGATGCACCCCTTCTTCATCAAACAGGTACGCGGACGGCGACATTAACTCATCCGGCCGGCCCGTCGGCGTGTAAGCGTAAATACTCCTGTCCGAGGGCGCGAGCCACTGCGTGCCGCCAGACGTTGAAGCCCTGCTCGGCCCCCCGCGGATCTGCAGCCGCAGGGCGTCCTGCCTCTGATTGGCGCCCGGCAGGATTCTCTCCTGCACCACCCAGTAACCCCAGCTCAGCAGGGCCGCGAACGCGCAGGCCGGCACGGCCATCCGGTAGAGACTCTGCCCGCACGCCCACCACGCCACCGTCTCACGTCGCCGCGCCATCAGAGAGTACGTGACGAGCACCGCGACGAGCGCGCAGACGGGCGTCACGCTCAGGCCGGCCAGCGGGACGAGATACCAGAGGTAACGCGCGACCATCTCCGCGCCCGCCCCCGACACGGCGATGAACCGAAGCAATTCGAAGACCGTGAAGATGAGGAAGACGCCGATCATGACGGCGAACGCGGCCGCGAAGTAGAGCAAGAGGGAGAGTGCGATGCTGCGATCCATCAGCCCCGAAATGAGGGACACGCGCCGGCCCGCGCGCAGAGGCCTTACGCGCCCTTCGCCCGGCCCCCCTCCCCCGCGCCTTCGCTTAAAGAGGCCGACGCCGATGAAAGCCCTGTCCGGCGTTGCCAGCAGCCCCAGGCCACACACGAAGGCCAGCCCCGTGCCGAGCCAGGCGCCCTGCGCAGGCGACGCCGCCCCGGTTTTAATTAGGTAGTCGCCGCCGATGAAGACGAAGTAGTAGAGCAGCATCGAGAAGAGGGACAGCAGCACGGCCAGCCCACGCCCGCCGCGGCGCGCACGCAACCCCAACCCGACCCCCAGTAGCGCGAAAGCGAGCGGCGTCGTACAGAGGGCGGCCCTCCTGTGGAGGGCCGACAGCGCCTCCGCCCCCCCCTCCGGCGAGCGCACCCTCCCGAGCAGCGTCTGGAGATCGACCTCGTCCGGGTCTTCCCGTCGATTTTCCAGCTTCTCCGCCAGCGTGCCTTTCCCCGTGTTGAGTCTGATCCTCAGCTCGGCCGAACTCTCTGACACCAGTTTCGGCGAGGAGAGATCGGGCTTCCCGTCTCTGTAAGGCAGTGTCGTCACGACCGCGTCCGAGAGCAAGAGTTCCGACTGCTCGCCCGTGTTGTCTATGCGGCCCGAGCGAGCCGTCACGAGGCGCAATTCCCTCCCCGCCTCCAGCCAGTAAATAAAGACGCGCCCCCACAGGCCGCGCGCCTCGTCACCGTCGCGCACGTAGATGACTTTACCGGGCAGCTGCCCGAAGGTGCGCGGCTGCGCGGGCGATTCGAGTCGCTGGAGCGCTGCGCGGGCCAGCGACTGCCGCATCGAGCGCATCGCGGCCGGGGCCACCTCGAAGCCGTTGAAGAGCGTCAGCGCGGAGAGCAGCAGGCCAAGGGCCAGCACGGGCGAGACGATCCGCCAGGTGCCCACGCCCGCCGCGCGCAGGGCCACGACCTCGCTGTCGCCCCCCATCCGGCCGAAGGCCGCGGCCGTGCCGATGAGCATCGACATGGGGATGGTGAAGATGGAGACGTTCGGGATGACACCGGCCGCCACGTCGAAGGAGGCGCGCAGCGGGGCGTTCGTCACCCCGAGCAAGTCGGAGAACTTCCCGACCTGCTGCGTCAGCAGGATGCCGGTCAGCACGAGCCAGGCGAGACACAGGTAGGGCAGGATCGCCCACAGGACGTAGCGTTCGATGAGTCTGCGGCTGGGCATCGCTTCGAAGTTACACGCCGGGAAAAGCTGGGGCTTCAGACGGCGCGGGGTTGGCCGCGCGGCTCGCGCTCCAGCGCACGCGTGATGAGGTGCGCATTCAGTCGCGCCAACTGCGCCTGCTCGGCCTCGGGCAGTCGCGAAAGGCCCTCGGCCCAATCCCCTGGCCGCTGCCGGCCCGCGGCGCGCAGGTGTGCGAGAACTTCCGCGTGGACGAGAAGGCCCGCGGCGGAAGCGCACGGGCCGCAGACCAGCGCGGCGCCCTGAACGTAGGCCGGAGGCGCGTCGCCCGCGGGGGGCGCGAGGGGGCGGCGGCAGCGCGCGCAGGCTTTCAATTCGGGCCAGAATCCCGCCAGTTTCAGCGTCCAGATTTCGAAGTAGCGCGCCAGCCCCGCACCCGCGGCGGGCGACCGCGCGAAGTCTTCGAGCGTGGCCGAGACCATCCTGAACAGTTTTTCGTTCGGCTCGTGCGGGGGCGAGAACTCCAGGATCAGCTCGCCCAGGTATTCGAGCAGCGTGTAGGCGCGGTCGTCCGCCAGCAACTCGAAATGCGAGCGGACGATCTCGGTCTGCCCGAGCGAGACCAGCTCCCTCGACTCCTTCTCGAAGTATGAGACTCTTATGTGCGTGAACGGCTCGAGACTCGCCCCGTATCGACTCTTCATCTTCCGCGCGCCGCGCGCCGTGCCGCGCACGACCCCCGCGTCACGCGTCAGCATGATGACGATCTTATCGGCCTCCCCGAGCCTGTGTGTCCGCAGGACGATGGCCTCTGTCTCTTGAAGTCCCATCGGAATCGTCCGGCTTGCAACCGGGAGGGGTCTTGCGCGAGCCCGCGGAAGGTGTTTGCGAATCCTCAGAGCGGCAGCCAGTAGAGAATCCAGGCGAGGGCCAGGCCGATGCCGAGGAATTCCGCGAAGATTTTCAGGCCGTAGAGGATGGAGCCGCGTGCCGTCTCGCGCCCGATGGTGCCGAAGACGATGGCGACCAGCGCCGCGAAGGCCATCATCAGTAAAAAATGTCTCAAGCTTTCCTCCCTGCCGCGATGTCGAAGGCGTCGAGCATTGACAGGTAGTTCAAAAGTCCCGCGACGATCAGGAAGACGTTCCCGTACTCGGCGGTCGCGCGCGCGGCCTGATCCGTCAGTCCGACCCCGGCCCAGAGGCAGACGGCGTAGGCGGCCCCCAGCCCCAGGTTGCAGAAGCCGTAGACGTAGGCCAGCAGCCCTATGTCGGTACTGTTATGGGGGCCGTAGAGGTGTCCGCCGAGCAGCAGTCCGAGGGCGAACATGAACAGAACCACGCCGCCGAGGATCAGGCCGCGTGGCGTCTTACCGATCAGAAGATGGCCGGCCCCCGGTATCGCCCAAGTCAAAGCTCCTGCCAGCCACGCTCGGCCGGTTGAATGGGTTGTCAATGCTATATCTTTACTCATAGTTTTTAAGTATCTCGTACTATCAAACCGGAAATATGCCTATGGCGCATTAGGATTAGGCAGTATGCGTTATCGGACGTGGATTTGTATAGTAAGCTCCATTGGCGCAGGGGCGACATAAAATCTCGCCGGAAGCATTTGTCTTCACTTCACGCCCGTCGTTAACGCCCTCCGAGCAGTTCGAGCAGGCGACACGCCCTCTGGGGTGGCCCGGCAGGTCGTTCTCTCCTAACTCGATTGAAACAGCTTCCACCTTGAAAAGAGCCGTGTCGGGAAGCTCTCTGTACGCCAGCATCTGCCGCTCTTTCTTGCTCTCGATTTCTGGGTGGAGGTCGTCGGCCAGCGCGCGGGAGCTGTCCAGGGCGGCTACGCGGACGGCCTTCCCCGTCCGTTGATTCAGGAAAGAGGCAGCGACCTTCCCGTAATCGAGAAATTTCAGGCTCCTGCGGCCGAGGCTGACGCCGACTACTGCCCCGACGGCGTCCGACATGCAGCGGTCAATCTCCACCCAGACGATCAACTTCTTGCGGTCGGCACCTCGCGGGTCTGAGATTTCGACAAGACGACAGCCCAGCAGCGCCATGCGCACGCCCAGCAGTTGCCCGGGACAGATATGGCCGTGCAGGCGCTCGCACTCCCGCAGAAGCTCCGAAATTGACGGCTGAGCTAACTCCACTTGAGACTTTCCTTCAAGTGTCGGCGTCACGACCTTTATGAAGTTTCACCTTACCCGAAGCAACTTAAACTGCCCAGGATTTAGGCTCAGTACAACAGAAACTTCTCCCTTGCTGACTTGAATTCTGCCAACGGCCCGGCCCAAGAATCCTGTATTGCTTCCAACGACTCACCCGCCTCGAAGGATTCACGCAATTTGTTCGTCCCGGCGATCACGTCAAAAGGGTTCCGGTCATAGACGTATTCATAGGGAGGCTCTTTCCACTTGAACTTATCCGTGTAAAGCTCATAAATCACTTTAGCCGCCGCGACGCCCGCGATCACAGGCTCGAAAGTCTGCCGGTCGAGCACATGAATCTGCACGCCGCCGCAGGTCATTCCCGCATGCTTCTGGAAGGTGGGCTGGAACGAGTTGGCGCGGAAGTAAACGCCCGGCAGGCCGAGCTCGTTCAACTCCCGCGCCAGTTTCGCCGGATCGACGTAGGGCGCGCCGATCAGCTCGAACGGCCGCGTCGTCCCCCTCCCCTCCGACACCTGCGTCCCCTCCAAATGTACCGTCCCCGGAAAGACCGTCGCGGAGTCGAGCGTCGGAATGTTCGGCGAAGGCAGCACCCAGGGCGCGTCCGTCTCGTCCAGCCAGAGATTTCTCTCCCACCCCTCCATCAGGACCAGCTCCAGTTCACAGCCGATGCCCCAGTGTTCGTTGAACATCTTCGCCAGCTCGCACACGGTCATCCCGTGCCGCGTCGCCAGCGGGAACTGGCCGACGAAAGAGGCATACTCGGGTTCGAGCACCGTCCCGGCCACGTCCACCCCGTTGATCGGGTTCGGCCGGTCGCAGACGACCACCTTTTTTCCGAATTTCTTAGCCGCACGCATGCAATTGGCGAGTGTATAGACGAAGGTGTAGATGCGGCAGCCAATGTCCTGTAGATCGAAGACGATAGCGTCCACTTCTTCAAGCATTTTCTCGGTCGGCTCGCGGGTCTCGCTGTAGAGCGAATAGACCGGCATGCCCGTCTCCGCGTCCGTCGAGTGCTCTGTCTCGACCATGTTGTCCTGCACGTCGCCGCGTATGCCGTGCTGCGGCCCGAAAAGCGTAGTCAACTTCCAGTCTCCCGCGCCCGCGAACAGGTCTGCTACGTGCCGCAGCTCGTGACTGACGGAGGCCTGGTTACAGACGAGGCCGATGCGCGCGCCCCTCAGCGCAGTCCCCTTCTCCCGCAGCAGACGCTCGATGCCGAGCCTGACAGCCCTCTTCCCCGCCCTGGCTTGAACCGCCGACCCACTCATCAGTTACCCCCCCGATTAGCCGCAGAGTACGGAACCGCCGTTAACGTTTAAGACCTCGCCCGTGATGTGACGCGCCCAGTCGCTACACAGGAAGACGACGGGCCGCGCGATTTCGTCCGGGCTGGCAATTCGACGTAAAGGGATCGAATCCTCAACCGCCCGTCGCTCGCCCTCTTCCGACAGAGCATCCGCGGTCATCTCCGTCGACACCCAGCCGGGCGCCACCGCGTTGACGTTGATGCCGTTCGGCGCTAATTCGACCGCGAGAGATTTGGCGAACGAAATCTGCCCGCCCTTCGAGGCCGCGTAGTTCGAATAATACGCTTCGCCACGTTGACCGGCCGTGGAGCTGACGATCACGATCCGCCCGAAAGCCTGCCGCTTCATGTACGGCACGGCCGCGCGGCAGGCGGCCCATGTTCCCTTCAGGTTCGTGTCCAGCACACGCCCCCACAGATCTTCGTTCATCTCCTCGACCGGCGCGCCCTCCCACAGGCCGGCGTTGCACACCAGCACATCCAGCCGTCCGAACTTTTCGAACGTCGCGCGGGCCACAGCCAAGGCTTCCGCGACGCTGCTTACGTCCCCCCGGATGATCTCAGCCCGCACCCCGAAGCCTTCAGCCGTGCGCTTCGCCTCAGCCGCCGCCGCCTCGCCGCGAACGTAATTGATCGAGACGTTGACCCCGGCCTCCGCCAACCTCTCGACCACGGCACGCCCGATGCCCCTCGAACCGCCGGTCACGACCGCGACGCGCCCGCGCAGATTGAGACCCAGATCGCTCATGCCATCCCGTTCAACCTAAAATTTATCCCAAACTCACACAGCACAACAAACACACGCGGCGCTTGTGTCTATAGCAATAAATTAACTCTACTTTCTTCCTCTACTCAAACTCAGACTGTGACTTGGGATACGCCATCGGGGCGTTATCGGACGCACAAAAGGTGGCCGGCACTTTAATGTCCTCAAAGTTAGCACGCGCCCGCGTATTCGGGCCGGACGGTGGAATACTGGCGTGCCGCTTCGATGAACTGTGTGAACAGTTTGACTGAAAATTCGTCGCCCTCCCAGTCGATTTCCGGGTGCCACTGGACGCCCACGGCCCAGCGGTCGTCCCGCACATCTTCCACCCCTTCGACGAGTCCGTCGTGAGACCAGGCCGTGGCACGCAGGTCAGCACCCAATCTTTCGATTGCCTGATGATGGTGACTGTTGACCTGAGCCGCGCAGCCGCCAGCTGACTCCGCGAGCAGGCTCCCTTCGAGCAGCCGCAGGCTGTGTGAGCGCCGCCCGCGCGGGGCCCCCTGCTCGTGCTTGACGGCATCCGGCCACTGGCTGCCGATATCCTGTATGAGCGTCCCCCCGCGCCCCACGTTCAAAATCTGCACCCCGAAGCAGATGGCGAAGAGCGGCAGCCGCCGTGCTTCAACCTCGGCCAGCACGAGCGAGTCCGTCTCGTCCCGTAGCGGGTGAACCTGTCCGAGGCGCGGGTGCGGCTCCTGCCCGTACCGTAAAGGATCGACGTCAGACGCGCTGCCCGGCAGCAGCACGCCGTCGAGCCGCCCCACGACGGCGGCGACGTACTCGACGCGCGGGATGAGCGACAGGTGCACGGGCACCCCGCCCGCCGCCTCGACCGCCTCGCTGTAATAACGCGCCAGGTAGAAACGATCCGTCTCCAATTCGTGGCGCATCGTGATCCCGATGAGCGGCCTCACTCCTACCCCCACACCCAGGCTCCCCGAAAAAAGTTTCAGCCCGCGCCGCCCTTGAACGGGGGCGCGCGCCCGTCTCATCATACAGCAACTCACACCGTTCTTCGATTGCGGCTCCCCCGCCGCGCTTACGAGGTTAGGCAAACGCCCGCCGTGAAAAGAGGCGCGGCTTGACTTCCCTTCCGGCCGCTTCCTATAGTTCCCCTTCTCCGGGATGGGCACGAAAAATTCACAGTCGCGCACGCGCAGCACAACCGTCCTGCTCGTGCGCCGCGGCGGGCGCGTCGCGATGGCGAGCGACGGGCAGGTGACGATGGGCGACACCGTCATGAAGAGCGCCGCCCGCAAGGTGCGACGGCTCTACAACGACCGCATCCTCGCCGGCTTCGCGGGCGCAACCGCCGACGCCTTCGCTTTGCTGACGCGCTTCGAGGGCAAGCTCGAACAGTATCACGGCAACCTCGAGCGCGCGGCCATCGAGTTGAGCAAGGAGTGGCGCACCGACAAAATGCTGCGCAACCTCGAAGCCCTGTTGCTGGTGGCCGACCAGAAAAGCTCTTTCCTGCTCTCCGGCAACGGCGACGTCATCGCGCCGGACGAGCACGACGACTGCCTCGCCATCGGATCGGGCGGCCCCTACGCGCTCGCCGCCGCCCGCGCGCTCCTCCAGCACACGGAGATGAACGCCCGTGAGGTGGCCGTCGAGGGCCTCAAGATCGCCGGCGACATCTGCATCTACTCGAACCAGAAGATTCTGGTCGAAGAGCTATGAAAGACAATGGTCAGAGGTTAGAGGTCAGTAACAAAGCCGACTTTTTTCTGACCTCCGGCCTCTGACCTCCGGCCTCCCACAATGGTTATCTACCTACAGGGCGAAGTTGACGAGAACGTGCGGCTCGACGAGCTGACGCCCCGGCAGATCGTGGCCGAACTCGACAAGCACGTGGTCGGGCAGCACGCGGCCAAGCGCGCCGTGGCTATCGCGCTGCGCAACCGAGTGCGCCGCCAGAAGCTGCCGCCCGAAATGGCCGCCGACGTGATGCCGAAGAACATCATCATGATCGGCTCGACCGGCGTCGGCAAGACGGAGATCGCGCGCCGGCTCGCGCGCCTGTCGAACTCGCCCTTCCTCAAAGTCGAGGCGTCGAAGTTCACGGAGGTCGGCTACGTCGGCCGCGACGTGGAGAGCATGATCCGCGATCTGACCGAGATCTCGGTCGAGATGGTGCGCGTCGAGAAGGTCGATGAGATCGCCGAAAAGGCGGAGCTGAACGCCGAGGAGCGTCTGCTCGACCTGCTGCTCCCGCCGCGCCCCGGCTCCGGCTACTTCAGCTTCGACGACGACGAAGGCTCGCAGCCCGACTCACTCGATCCGCAGCCGCAGCGCGACGACCAGTTCACGCGCACGCGCGAGAAGCTGCGCGAGCAGTTGCGCGCCTCGAAGCTCGACAACCGGCTCGTCGAGATGGAGGTGCGCGAGCGCTACTTTCCCACCATCGAGGTCGCCGGCCCGCAGGGCGTCGAGGAGATGGGCATCAACATGAAGGACATGCTCGGCAACCTCTTCCAGGGCCGCACGCGCCGCCGCAAGATGCGGGTTGACGAGGCGATGGATTATTTGATGCAGGAGGAGGAGGAGCGGCTCGTCGACATGGACGTGGTCGCGCGCGCGGCCATCGAGCGCGTCGAATCCGCCGGCATCATCTTCCTCGACGAGATCGACAAGATCGCGGGCCGCGAGTCGGGCGGGGGCGGGCCGGACGTGTCGCGCGAGGGCGTGCAGCGAGACATCCTCCCCATCGTCGAGGGCACGACCGTCAACACGCGCTACGGGATGGTCAGAACCGACCACATCCTCTTCGTCGCCGCCGGCGCGTTCCACGTCTCGAAGCCGTCCGACCTCATTCCCGAATTACAGGGGCGCTTCCCCATCCGCGTAGAGCTGGAATCTCTCACGGTCGAAGACTTCAAGCGCATCCTGACCGAGCCGAAGAACTCTCTGCTAAAGCAGTACCGCGCGCTGCTCGAAACGGAGGGCGTCGAACTGGAGTTCACGCCCGACGCCGTCGAATCAATCGCGCAGTTCGCGGGCCGCGTCAACGAAGCGACCGAGGACATCGGCGCGCGCCGCCTCCACACCATCATGGAGAAGGTCTTGGACGAGATCAGCTTCGAAGGCCCCGACCTCGAACCCAAGCACCAAGTCATAGACACTGCTTACGTCAACCGCATCCTCCAGGACGTGGTGAAGAACCAGGACCTCAGCCGTTACATCCTATGAAGAGGGCGAAGATAAGAGGGCGAGCGGCAAAGGGGGGGAGATTTCAAGCCCTCTTCATTTTTGCCTTTTGCCTTTTTACTTTTGCCTTGATGTCTCCCGCCTGCGGGAAACGCCGCCCCCCGCTCCCGCCGGTCGAGCGCGTGCCGCAGCGCACCGAACTGCTGTCGGGCGTCCAGCGCGGCAACCAGGTGATTCTGAGCTGGCCCGCGCCGCGCGTGAACGCGCCGGACGATAGCGTCCAGAGCGTGCGGCGCGTGGACGTTTACCGCGTCGCCGAGCGGCCGGACGATCCGCTGCCGCTCACGGAGCAGGAGTTCGGCGAGCGCGCCGCGCTCATCGGCTCTGTGGTGGCGGACACGATTTTGAAAGCGACCGGCACGCTCAGCTACACGGACGAGTTGACGCTGACCGGCCCGGTGCGCCTGCGCTACGCAGTCCGCTACGTGAACGCCGCGGGGCAGCGCGCGGCGTTCTCGAACTTCCTGCTGATCGTGCCGGCGGCGAGCGTCAGCCTGCCGCCGACGCTCGCCGAAGTGACCAACCCGACCGAGTCGGTCGTGCGACTGCGATGGGAGCCGCCGCGCGCGAACGTGGACGGCTCCACGCCCGTCAACCTCCTGGGCTACAACGTCTATCGCACCGACCGCTCGCAGGCAGAGAGTTCGCAGACGCCGCTCAACAGCGCGCCCGTCAACGCGGCCGGGTTCGACGATCAGACTTTCCGCTTCGGCGAGCAGTACGAGTACGTCGTCCGCGCGGTCTCCCTGGGCACGGAGGGCGCACAGGTCGAAAGCCTTAACTCGAACGCCGTCTCCCTAACGCCTCGCGACACGTTCGCGCCGTCGGCGCCGACCGGACTGAGCATCAACGCCGCGCCGCGCCGCGTCTCCGTCTTCTTCGCCGCCAACCCCGAGCGCGACGTGGCCGGCTACAACGTCTTCCGCTCGACCGACCCGAACCTCCCCAGAAGCGAGTGGCGCAAGCTCACGCGCGACCTGCTCACCCGCACGACCTTCTTCGACGACTCGGTCGAGCCGGGCGCGAAATATTTTTACTACCTGACGGCCGTGGACACCGCGGGCAACGAGAGCGGGCCGTCCGAAGTCGTCTCCGACACGGTCCCTCAGTAATCATGAAACTAGGCAGATTCATCTCACCGCGCTCCGGCGATGCGAGACTCGGCATCGTCCACGGCGGCGCGATCTACGCAGTCACCGACGAAATCTTCAACTCCGGCCGCTTCGACCCTGAAACGGCCGAAGACTTCGTCGCGCTCTCCGACGCGCGCCTGCTCGCGCCCGTCCAGCCGTCGAAGATCGTCTGCGTCGGCCGCAACTACCGCGAGCACGCGGCGGAACTCGGCAACCCGATGCCCCCGGAGCCGCTACTTTTCCTCAAAGCCCCTTCGTCGCTCGCCGGCCACGGGGCGGCGATTGAGCTGCCGTCCGTCTCTCAAAGAGTCGAGCATGAGGGAGAACTCGCCGTCGTTATCGGACGGACGTGCCGCCGTGTGAGCGACGCCCAGAACCCGCTCGACTACGTGCTCGGCTACACCTGCCTGAACGACGTGACGGCGCGCGACCTGCAAAAGAAGGACGTGCAGTTCACCCGCGCCAAATCCTTCGACACCTTCTGCCCCGTCGGCCCCTTCGTCGAGACCGAACTCGACCCGCTCGACGTGCAGGTCGAGACGCGCGTCAACGGCGAAGTCCGCCAGCGCGGGCGAACGTCCGTGATGGCCTTCCCCGTCCCCTACCTCATCCGTTACGTCTCGCACATCATGACCCTCCTGCCCGGCGACGTGATCTCGACCGGCACGCCCGCCGGCGTCGGCCCGCTGTCTGACGGCGACGTGTGCGAGGTCGAAGTCGAAGGCGTCGGGACCTTGCGCAACCCCGTCCGCGCCGCATGATGGCACAGGCAGTCAACGCCATCACGGGCGGCGAGCAAAACACGCGCGAGCGTTTCGTCGAAGCTCACGAACTCGTCAAGTGTTACGGCGCGCGCACGGCCGTCGACCGAGTCAGCTTCCACGTCCTCGGCGGCGAGACGTTCGGCCTGCTGGGGCCGAACGGCGCGGGCAAGTCGACGACGATGCGGATGGTCGCCTGCCGCTCGCCTTTAAGCGCGGGCCGTCTCTCGGTCGCCGGCCTCGACGTGCGCCGCGACGCGCGCCGCATACGTTCGCTCATCGGCGTAGTCCCGCAGGAGAACAACCTCGACCCGGACCTCTCCGTCCGCCAGAACCTGCTGGCCTACGCGCGCTACTTCCGCCTCCCCCGCGAACGTGCTTTGCGGAGAACCGCAGAACTCCTCGGCCTTATCGGACTAGAAGGGCGGGAGGGCGCGCGCGTCGAAGAGCTGTCGGGCGGCATGAAGCGGCGTCTGATGATCGCGCGCGCGCTGCTTCACGAGCCGCGGCTGCTCGTCCTCGACGAGCCGACCACAGGGTTAGACCCGCACGTCCGGCAGGAAATCTGGCAGCGGCTCGAAGAGCTGCGCCGGCTGTCGGGCCTGACCGTCATCATCTCCACTCACTACATGGACGAAGCCGAACGGCTCTGCGACCGCCTGCTCGTCATCGACCGCGGCCGTCTGGTGGCCGAAGGCCCGCCACGCGAGCTGGTCACGCGGAGCTTCTCAAACTACGCCCTAGAAGTCCGCGACGCGTCCGATCTCCGACTCCGCACCGACGGACTTCACGCCAACGTCCGCGCGACGACGCGCGCCGGCGCGCACCTCTACTTCGCGCCCGCGCCGGAGTTGCTCACGCCGCTGATGCGCTTCTACGAAGGCCGACGCGTGCTGCTCCGCCCTTCGAGCCTCGAAGACTTTTTCCTCGACATCGTCGGCGACACGAACGAGGACGGGGAGGGGGGAAAGCGTTGACACTGCCGCCAGACGGACGGGACGACACGAACGCGCACGAGCATGCTCCGCACAGCCGCGTCGTTCGCGTAGATTCGCTCAAGTTCGACGGCCGCCTGCATCGCAGTTGGCCCGCGCGGCTCGTCCGCCGCGAAGGCCCGCTCTTCGTCCTCGAAGGCGTCTTCGAGACGGAGGTGCGCCACACGCTGCTCGGCACAATCGCCGCCGGCACGCTCAGCACAGAGTTCTACTGGACGGATCGCTGGTACAGCGTCTTCCGCTTCCGCGAGCCTCCGGGGTCTTTGCGAAATTATTACTGCAACATCAACCGCCCCGTTGAGTTCGACGGCGAAATTCTCTCGTTCGTCGATCTCGACATTGACGTTTTAGTCGCGCCCGACTTCACCTACACGGTTCTCGACGAAGACGAGTTCGAGACTCACGCCGTCGAGTTCGGCTACGACGAATCGCTGCGCGACCGCGTCCGCGACTCACTCTCCGAACTCCTGCGGCTGATCGAAGAGCGGGCCTTCCCTTTCAACGAAGAGGACGGGGCGGCGTCCCGAAAAGCCGCACTGAGACGATGAACGACGCGGGGCAAAAATTCTTCCGACTCGCACTCACGCGCGTCAACGCGCGGGACGCGCTGGCCGTGTGGACACGCCACTCCGAGGTCTATCTGCGTCTGTGGAAGATGGAGCTGGCCGCGCCGCTCGTCGAGCCGGTCTTCATGGTCTTCGCCTTCGGCTACGGCCTCGCCTCGCTTATCGCCTCGGACGTGTCGGGCATGTCGTACCTCTCCTTCGTCGGCGCGGGCGTGCTCGCCTTCACCGTGCTCTCGCGCTCGATGTTCGAGACGGCCTACGGCTCCTACTTCCGCATGGTTTACCAGAGCACCTTCGACGCCATCCTCGCCACGCCGGTCGAGCCGGAATCGCTCGCTTTCGCCGAGGTCTCCTGGGCCGCCACGAAGGCGCTCATCGACTCTTTCATCATCCTCGTCGTGCTCATCGTCTTCGGCGCGGCCACTTCGCCGCTCGCGCTTCTCGCGTTCGTCCCGCTCCTTCTGGGGAGTCTCCTCACCGCCGGCGCGACGCTCGTCTTCACCGCCCACGTCCGCGACATAGACTCATATAACCTCTACCTGGCCGTCTTCTTCTCCCTCGTCTTCCTCTGCGGCTTCTGGTTCCCCATCGACGTGCTGCCCTCCGCCCTGCAACCCCTCGCCTGGGCCATCCCGCTCACCAGCGCCGCCGACCTGACGCGCGCGCTCCTCGTCGGCCAGCTCTCCACGCGCCACCTCTACGAACTGCTCTACCTGGCCTGCGCCGCCTTCCTCGTCACCGAATGGGCCACCCGCGCGCTGCGCCGCCGGATGGTGGTGTAAAAGAGCTGTTAGCTGTTAGCTGTTAGCTGTTAGCCAAACCGAGTACCGAAGCCGCGGAGGCCAAGCCCTGCCCGAAAGTTGAAAGCTCTCTCTCTTCTGGCTAACAGCTAACAGCTAATAGCTAACAGCTTTGGTATAATCCCCGCCCGATGGCATCCACACAGAAGCAGACGGAGAAGCGCCGCTCGAAGCTGGAAGAGCTGCGCGAGCGCGAGCGGCGGGCGGAGTTGGGCGGCGGCGCGGAGCGCGTCAAGCGACAGCACGCTGCGGGTAAGCTGACGGCGCGCGAGCGCGTCGAGTTCCTGCTGGACGAGGGGACGTTCGAGGAGTTCGACAAGTTCGTGACGCACCGCTCGACCGACTTCGGTTTGGACAAGCAACGGATTCCCGGCGACGGCGTCGTGACGGGCCACGGCCTCGTCGACGGCCGGCGCGTCTTCGTCTTCGCGCAGGATTTCACTGTCTTCGGCGGCTCGCTCTCGGAGACCTTCGCCGAGAAGATCTGCAAGGTGATGGACCTGGCGATGAAGGTGGGCGCGCCCGTCGTCGGCCTGAACGATTCGGGCGGCGCGCGCATACAGGAGGGCGTGCTCTCGCTCGCAGGCTACGCGGACATCTTCCTGCGGAACACGCTGGCGTCGGGCGTCGTCCCGCAGATCAGTTGCATCATGGGGCCGTGCGCGGGCGGCGCGGTCTATAGCCCGGCAATCACGGATTTCAACGTGATGGTGCAGAACACCTCCTACATGTTCATCACCGGGCCGGACGTGATCAAGACCGTCACGCACGAGGACGTGACGAAGGAGGAGCTCGGCGGCGCGGACACGCACAACCGCGTCTCCGGCGTCGCGCATTTCACGGCCGACTCGGACGAGCACGCGCTCCGGCTCGTGCGCGAGCTGCTCTCCTTCATCCCCTCGAACAACATGGAAGAGGCCCCGCGCGTCGATACCGCAGACCCGCACGACCGGGCGGAAGCTGCTCTTAATTCAATCGTCCCCGAAGACTCAGCACTCCCCTACGACATCCGCGACGTGATTCACGCCGTCATTGACGACGGCTACTTCTTCGAGGTTCAACCGCATTTCGCGCCGAACATCGTCGTCGGCTTCGCCAGACTCGGGGGCCGGAGCGTCGGCATCGTCGCCAACCAGCCCGCGTTCCTCGCGGGCGTGCTCGACATCGACGCATCTGTGAAGGCCGCGCGCTTCGTGCGCTTCTGCGACTGCTTCAACATCCCGCTCGTCACCTTCGAGGACGTGCCGGGGTTTCTGCCCGGCGTCCGCCAGGAGCACGGCGGCATCATCCGCCACGGCGCGAAACTCCTCTACGCCTTCGCCGAGGCCACCGTCCCGAAAGTCACGGTCATCACCCGCAAGGCCTACGGCGGTGCCTACTGCGTGATGTCCTCCAAGCACATCCGCACCGACATCAACTTCGCCTGGCCCACCGCAGAGATCGCCGTCATGGGCGCGGAGGGCGCGGTCGGCGTCCTCTACCGCCGCGAGATCGCCGAGGCCGAAGATCAGGCGGCGGCGCGGCGCGCCCGCGTCAGCGAGTTCGAGGAGAAGTTCGCCAACCCCTACGTCGCCGCCGAGCGCGGCTTCATCGACGAGATCATCGAACCCGCCCAGACGCGCCCCAAACTCATCCGCGCCCTCGCGCTACTCGAAAACAAACGCGACACCAACCCGCCGAAGAAGCACGGCAACATCCCACTCTGATCCTTGCGGCGCGACCGCCCTGCGGAGCACCCCAGCCGATAGGAGAGGACGCACATGAGACGAGTATTTGTCAGCTACAGTCGGATCAACCTTGACGCTGTCACGCAGCTCATAGAGGACCTGCGGGCGGTCGGCATCGAGACCTGGTACGACCAGACTCTCACGGGAGGGCAGCGATGGTGGGACAACATCCTCGCCAACATACGCGAGTGCGACATCTTCGTCTTCGCCCTCTCGCCGGAGTCCTGGAGCTCGGAGGCGTGTCGGAGCGAGCTGGGGTACGTCCTGCGGCTCGGCAAGTCGATCCTCCCCGTGCTGGTTTCCGACGGCATCAACATCAACCTCCTGACTCCCCCGCTCAACGAGATACAGGTCACGGACTATCGGCGGCGCGACAAGGGGGCCACGCTCGACCTGTTCAAGTCCATCAACGCAGCGCCCCCCGCGCCGCCCTTGCCCGATCCGCTCCCCGAAGCCCCGCCCGTCCCCGTCTCGTATCTTTGCAGCCTGAAGGAGCGGATCGACTCCCCTAACCCGTTAAGCTCGCAGGAACAGATCACGCTGCTCTTCGAACTGGAGGAGGAGCTACGGGAAGGCCGCTCCCCCGCCGAAATACGCGACCTGCTGCTGAGTCTGAAACGGCGCGACGATCTGTTGGCGAAGATTGCCACGAAGGTGGATGCGGCGCTGAAAAGTCTGGAAGACAAAACCCACGCACGGCCGGTGGAAAATGTCGCGCCTCAACCCGCAGGGCCAGCCTACGCGCACCCGGCGTTCGGCGGCGGCGGCCCTCAGCCCGGCGGCGTGGGGGTGAGGTTTTGCCCGCAGTGCCGCACGCAGGCCGGGGCCGGATCGAGGTTCTGCGGGGCCTGCGGCGCACCACTGGGTCAACCGGGCGGTGCGTTCGCCCTGGCCCCCGGCGCGGGTATGCCGCCCGGTGAGTGCGCTCCGAAGGTCGAGGGGTCGAAATGCCGTCGATACGTCTGCGCCGCGGACGTTGCGCCGCGCCTGATCGCAGACCTCAAAGGCTGGCTGGACTCGCAGGGGTTCGACTCCCAGCAATTGAACGCGGAAGGCCAGAGCCTGCTGCTTCAGGTCAAGAAGCGTGGCGGGTGGCGTGACCTGGTCGGCATGTCCACGTCCCTCAACATCCTGTTCCACCAGTCGGGCGACACACTGTCCGTGGAGATCGGCGCGGGGAAATGGATCGACAAGGCCGCCGCCGGCACCGTGAGCCTGCTCATCCTGTGGCCCCTGGCGATCACGGCCGGCATCGGCGCATGGGAGCAGATGAAGTTGCCCGACAGGATTTTCGACTTCATCGGAAGCCGGTTAGTTTACAAGTAAGAAGCCTGTCACCTCTGGACGGCGGCGAGCCGGGACTTCATGAAGTTCGCGCCCGCCACACACGCGCGACTGTTAGGGTGCTCGGTCGTTATCGGCAATAAGGCGGAAGGCCGGCGAGACATCAATCTCGCCGGCCTTCGGACTGTTAACTTAAGGCTGAAGCTAGGCTGCCTTTTGCTGCGTGGTTTTGTTCTCTCGCAGCAGTTCGAGAGCCTTCTTCATCTGCGTGTCTTCGGGCTGCGGCGGCTTGGGCGCGTTGGGTTCGGGCGCGGTGTCGGGCTGGCCGGCCGGGGGCGAAGGCTGGGCGATGGGGTCGTCGTCGTTGCCGGTCAGCTCCTCGGGGTCGATGGCCTCGGCCAGGTCGGGGCGCTTGACCTCGACCGTGGGCTGGACGCCCGCGCCCAGGAAAGCCTTGCCCTTCGAGGAGGCCCACTTGACGGTGGTGAGCAGCAGGCCGTCGCCGTTGCGAAGCGGGAAGAGCTGCTGCTCGGCGCCCGCGCCGAAGCTCTTCTCGCCGACCACCTCGCCGCGCTTGTGTTCGGCGAAGGCGGAGGCCACGATCTCGGCCGCGCCGGCAGTCCCGCGGTCGATCAGCACGACGACGGGGCCGTCGAAGATCGCGAGCTTCGGATCGGCCGGGACGGTCTTAAGCGGCTTGTTAGCTTTGCCCAGCGTCTGCGCGATTGTGCCCTCCTTGATGAAGAGGTTCGCCACACGCACGCCCTCGTCGAGCGAGCCGCCGGCGACGCTGCGCAGGTCGAGCACGAATTTCTGCGCGCCCTGCTTCTGCAACTCCTGCACGCGCTTCTGCACGTCGGCCGCCTCGCCCGCGTCGAGGCTGTTGACGCGGACGACGCCGATCTTACCGGCCTCCATCCGCGCCTCGGCCGCCGGAATCTCCGTCGCGCGGCGCTTCACCGTCACGATGAAGGGGGGCGCGCCCGCGCGCAGAACCCTCAGCTTCACTTCCGAGCCGGCCGCGCCGTTGAGCAACTGCTTGGCGTCGTAGAGCGAGATGTCGCGCGTGGCCTTGCCGTCGATGTACTCGATGATGTCACCCGACTGAATGCCCGCCTCGGCCGCGGGGCCGCCCTTCACGGGCGCGATCACGTAGAGGTACGAGGCGACCTGAGAAAGCTCCGCGCCGATGCCGACCGATGACTTGTCCGTGCTGGCGCGGTACTCGCGCACCTGATCCACGGTCAGGTAGGTCGAATAGGGGTCGAGGCAGTAGGCGAGTCCGCGCAGCGCGCCGGCGCGAACCTTGTTCATGTCCGGCTCGT